>LRSL01000096.1 GCA_001563335.1 Candidatus Thorarchaeota archaeon SMTZ1-45
ACGATCCTCCAGGTCTAGGAACTCATGGTCTTACAATAGAAGCGACCAAGACAGGTTTTCAGAGCCAGATTAACAACACTGAAAGTCTAACAATCCAAATTGAGCCCACATCATTGCAACTCGATTGGTGGGTTTCAAACACCATAACCTATGTAGAACAAACTGTCCTCTATGTCAATTTCACTATGAGTAATGGATCCGCTGTCGTTGGAGCTTTTGTGACTGCAGTTATTGGTTCAGCTAACAAGACATTTGAATGGAATTCAATTTCTGAAGTCTATAACCTCGTCCTGAGTGGAAATGACCCTGGATATGGTCTAGGCATACACACAGTGATGATCCAGGCGACACTTTTTGGATATCAGCAACAGAACGACAACACGCAGACACTTACAGTTCAGGAGGAGCCAACTACTCTAACTCCATCATGGAGCGATGGAAATAGTATAACCTATGTGGAGAGTACTGTTCTTTCTGTCAGCTATGACATGAGTAATGGATCTGCAATAGCTGGAGCATTAGTTAATGTTACAATTGGTTTAGATGTCTGGATATTAGTATGGAATCCAATTTCAGAGGAGTATGAGTATTCATTCACGGGATCAGATGTATCACCTGGTTTTGGAACTCACTCTCTATTGATTCAAGCATCATTGCTAGGCTTCCAAAATGCGAGTAATTCCTTAGAGTCTCTGACAATAACTCTTGAGCCCACAGATATGCTAGTCACTTGGTCCAATGGTGATAATATCAGCTACTTCTCACACACTTACCTTTTCGTTGATTATAGGATGAGTAATCTGACAACGATTAGAAATGCAATATTGAATGTGACAATCAAAGCGACGGTCTGGACAATGCAATGGAATGAAACAGCAGGATTATACCAGGTGCGGTTCAATGGGTCTGATACAACACCCGGAATTGGTACACACAACCTACTAATTCAGGCATGGAAATATGGGTATGTTTCAAGGTCAAACGATACTGAAACCCTGACCCTTCCTGTCATCCCTACAACAATTCTCATTTCATGGTCTAATAGTAATAACATCACATTCGTTGAACAAACGACACTTATTGTTACATATTCAATGTTCAATGGAACAGCAATCCAAGGTGCCACCATTAATATTACAATTGACGCAACACTCTTTGAACTGGTCTGGAATGGCACTAGTGAAGCATATGAGTATGTCTTCAAGGGAACTGACAATCCACCAGGTTTGGGTTCAAACCCTGCTCACATCAATGCATGGCGAACTGACTTTCAACCGCACCTCGATATGGTCGATAGTTTTACTATCAATGAAGAACCAACTACCCTATTGATCACATGGTCAAATGGTTATAACATCTCATACGTTAGGGAAACCACACTCTCTGTTCAATATCAAATGAGTAATGCAACATCGATTCCTGAAGCAGTCCTTAATGTAACAATCAATGGTCGGCTCTGGAGTCTAACATGGAATCCAGTGAGTGAAGCATATGAGGTGGTAATCAGAGGAGATGACAATCCACCAGGCTACGGGACTCATGCTGTCGAGATTCGTGCATCGAAATATGGTTATGTATCAATTGCTGATACGACACAGGAGTTTACTATCAGACTTGAAGATACGAGTATTTCATTCACCTGGGACCCAAGTAGCACCATCACATACGTAGGAATGACAAAACTCAGAGTATCCTATCTCATGAGTAACAGCACGCCCATTGTGGGTGCCATAGTGAACATAACGAGAGGACCGAGCATTTGGGTTGCTCTATGGAATGGTACGTCTCAAGCCTATGAGTATTCATGGACGGGATCAGATGACCCGCCAGGACTTGGTACTCATTTGCTCCTCGTAAAAGCATGGAAAGTCAACTATGTTGGAATTAGTGATACATCTCAAACTTTGAGGATTAATGAGGAACAGACCTTTATCCAAGCTTTCTGGACTGATGGCGACTTGATTACATATGTACAATCAACAACGCTGCAGGTAAATTACACAGCGAGTGATGGTACTACTATATTAGGTGCACTTGTCGATGTCACAATTGGTACCGATAACTGGATATTATTGTGGAATGCGGGAAGTCAGCTATATGAGATTACCTTCTTGGGTTCTGACAATCCACCAGGACTAGGTACACATGGTCTCTCAATACGAGGCTGGCAATTTGGCTATGAAACGACTGTAGACACATCCATGACTCTAACAATTACAGGTGAAATGGGCAGTATATCAAGTGAGTTGATTGGTGGTAACACGATTTCATATGTGGGGTATACTGTTCTTGCTGTCAACTACACAATGTCAAATGGAACAGCGATACCTCTAGCTACCGTAAATGTTACAATAAGTGGAATATTATGGAATCTTACTTGGCATGCAGCCAGTGGAACATATCGGATTCAATTCAATGGGACAGATAGTCCTCCAGGTCTAGGAACACATAATCTAATTGTAAAAGCATGGCGAAATGGGTTTGATGGGCAAACAGACTCGACGAAGTTCCTCACAATTGTTGAAGAATCTACAAGTCTGGTAATCTATTGGGGAGCCCCTAATTTCAACAACTTGACTTACTTTGAACACACGATACTCTATGTGGAGTATAGAATGAGCAATGGAACGGTCATTCAAGGAGCAAATGTCAATGTCACAATTGACTCAAACACTTGGGAACTTCAATGGAACTCGACTCAGGGAGCCTATTCACTTAGATTCAATGGCTCAGATTCTCCACCAGGGCTTGGAATGCACAGCCTAACTATTGAAGCAGAAAAGTTTGGATTCGAACATCGTGTAGTTTCAGATATTACACTTATTCTCTCCAAAGATCCAACATCCCTTGGTATTTCTTGGATTGGAGGGAATGATATAACGTATGTTGAACATACAATACTCTCAGTCACCTACAAGATGAGTAATGGTTCTGACATTATTGGTGCTATTGTTAATGCAACCATTGGAGGAGCAACCTGGAGCCTTGCGTGGAACGGGACAGCTGGGGCATATCAAATACAGTTCAATGGAAACCAGAATCCACCAGGACTTGGTTCTTTCACAGTGATCATCCAAGCCTCAGCTGATGTCTACGTGTCGAGGACAGGTGGTTCATCCCTCACGGTTCAAAACGAGAGCACAACAGCAACTCCATCATGGTCATCGTTCATATTTGATTGGACAGAGAGTACCATCTTGTCTATTGATTTCAGAAACTCATATGGTACCCCCATTGATGGAGCCACCACTAAATCGATTTTTGTAAATGGGACTCAATATGAACTGATGGGTACAAATGGCACATACTGGTTTGAGTTCAACAACACATTTGATCTAGGGCTTCATAATATATGGGCAAACCTCAGCAAGTATGGATATGATACAGCCACAGCGAGTTCAATAACTTTCACAATCGTTGAAGCACCAACTGCACTTACAGTTAGCTGGAGTTCTACGTCTATCGATTACCTCGGTCAATTTGACCTGACAGTAGACTACTATATCACAGGTTCAGGTATGAGTGTACCAGCACTAGGAGTTCTAGTGAACATCACTATTGATAGCTCAACAACAGTTCCATTAACACTCCAAGAAGGATTTTGGATTGCGAATCTCACTGGCGTATCACTAGATCTTGGTGACCATGATATAGTAATCAGAGCGTGGGCTTATGGCTATCAGTATAGTGAAACCTCGGACATTGTAACTGTGAATGAAGTCACAACGAACTCATTGGTTGTATCATGGAACCCTGTGAATCTAACAATAGAATATATCGACTCTTTTGATCTCACAGTTGACTATACCTACTACGGAGGCGACGCCCCAAGTTCTTCGATTGTTAATGTTACGGTTGATGGAAGACTCTATGTTTTAGTATATTCTGCGGGTCTTTGGAGTGTGTCTATTCCAGGTGATGAATTGGGAATTGGATTGTATACAGCAACAGTTAATGCTTGGGCATATGGATACTCAATGCAATCAGATGTGACAGCCAACCTTAATGTCACTGAGGCAGCAAACTCATTCTTGGTAACCTGGGAGCCATGGGACCTTGATGCATCATACATAGACTTGGTGAATGTATCTGTCATTTATACTCAGGATTTCATACCAATTGCTAATGCAACAGTACAACTCACAATCAATAGTACACCATACCAATTGACATACAATGATGTGGATAAGAAGTGGCATTTCAGTATACTAGCTACCAATATTGGTCTAGGAAATTGGAATGTGACTGTGACTGCAAATAAGACTGGTTATGCAGATGGATGGGATTCTAGAATCCTAACAATATCTCCTGCAGCCACTAACCTAACCATAATTGTTTCTGCAACGAGCATATATTATGACGAGGATGTGACGATAGACATCTACTATCAGCTTCTAAACACAAGCATTGTTCCTGGAGCAATGTTGACACTTGAAGTAGACGGGTTCATGCAAATAGCAACTTTGGAGTTAGATCATTGGACATATACTCGGAGCGGCAGCAGTCTTGGGTTAGGCATTCATACAATCTATGTCAACACCACTGCTTCAGGATTCAATAGTGCAACAGATACCTTCGATATCTCAGTAGATGCAATTCCAACCTCAGTCAGTACTCCATTAGCTTCTCTCACAATATATGCATATGAATCTACAACAGTTTCATTCACATGGACTGATGAAAAGAATTCAGTTAATTTGAGCGGTTTTATTCCTGCAGTTACATGGCTCGATGCATATTCTGTGATTGACCATACAAATGGCACTTACAGTATCGAAATCTACAGCAATATGCTCCATGTTGGTAACTATGAACTTCAGGTCAACTTCATAGGTTTAGGATATGAGAATGGGAGTGCAATGGTCAACATCGATATAATCGAGTTGCCAATTGCATTAGTTCATTTGGATCAGATCGAGCAATTTGAAAACGAAACAATAATTGTGAACATTCAGATGTTTGAGGCACTCCATGCATCTGTTGTTGATTGGGGTGAGATCATCGTAGAGCTGGAAGGCATCCAATATCCATTAGGCTATGATGAAGATACTGAGCAATATTATGTTGAAATCTGGCTAGGTGCATTACTCCCAGGAATATATATCCTTAATTTCACCGCCTCAGCAATCGATTGTGAAACGGAATTTGGAGAGATCGAATTAGAGATTGAAGCAAAGATCTCATACACACTCACCCTAGAGGTGGATGAAGAGGTTCTAACAGGGCAAGCAATTCAGATTGCAGTTTTAGCGACCTATGAATCAGGTGTAGCGCATGGTTTGCCACTGACTGTTCATGTATTGATTGAGAGAGAACAGGGAGCAGCCGAAGACGCAACAGAAATCATAACGACAAACAGTGAAGGAATAGCCACAAGGACTTTCAATGTTCCATTGGACGCCACGGGATTTACGATCTGGGCTGAATTTGATGGTTCAATTGGAGAATGGCCAGCGATATCTAATATCATAAACCGAGAGGTTACACCTAGCGGGATGGACATCCTCTCGTTCTTCATGTGGTTGTTTGGAAACCCAGTTTTTCTTATTATCATCGTGAGCCTTATTGGCGTTCCAGCTGGAGGAGTATTCATGCTACGTCGAAGACGTGGGAAAATTGCGAGTTCAGTAGTAGATATTGGTGATGCAATAATTAGCCCATCTTCAGCACCTACAGCACCAGCAGGAGAAATGGATAGTCTTAGAGATGTAATCAAGAAACATCCAGAGGGGATAAGCCGAGCAAATATTGCGAAGTCTCTTGAAATCTCAACGAGCAAAGCTTCAGCTTTAGTGAGAAAGCTTCTTGGATCAGACACGGGTTTTGAAGAGATAAAAGATGGAAATATTCGAAAAATCCGTTTCCGTGGAGAGGAATAAAACAGGATAGATCGATACATTGAACATCCAAAATCGCTAGATTCACCCTACTCAGATATTGTGATAATTCTGTAAAGTACTTGAATAAGTAAAAGAGCCAATCAGGTTCAGAAATCATGAATCAACCCAAGGTGACACCCACAGTTTATTGATATGGCTATATGTTCTTGATAACGTACTTAACATGAGGCTCTTAGCACATCCTGAAAATGTTGAAAAGTAGACTAACTGGTCTAGACTTTGACTCTCTGATATAATTGAAGAAAGTACATTAAGTCAAGGACTGTTGTGCTGAGATAATCAATCATAACAACGTACCATCGAGGATAGAACATGAGAAGAGTAATTATCTCAATCATTCTAATACTCTCACTTCTTAGTGTATCTTCAACTAGAGTGTCTACTCCTCTATCAACTTCATCAAGTTCTACTCTTGATTATACTCCCACGAATTCAGTATTGATGTCCCAAATAACACATTCAGGGAGCAGTGTTCCTGTTAATCAATATCTGAATAGACTGTTCTCGGAACAAGTTCTTACAATATCAAATAGCTATGCTCTTCCAGACATACATGAGAATACAATTGATTTATCATCCTATCAAATACCAGGTTGGACGTTGTACAAAGTCATACTTGATTATGACAATATTACTGCAATTGAAGAGAGGGAAGTTGTTGGTTCGAATAGTACAACTTCTGCCAGTATCGCTTACGCAATTTATGAGCATGATATTGACCTTTATTATGATCAACTTGCTCAAGGATTCTACAACATGGGTCACGATGGACAATTGCAGAATGTTTCGATATTGTACATGTCTCCCACCTATGACCCGGCGAATCACAATTATGCATATATCGACATTAGATCAGACTATCAAGATGGATCTACTAATATGGTGTCCTCGGTACAACTAGAAAATGTTGGACTTTCCGCTACATGGGCAAACATAACAGAACCTGTCATTCTAGATTCCAGTACAACATACTATGTTGTTATGAATGGCAGCTTGCTGATTGAATTCCTTACTTTCTATCCCGATATTCGATGGTACTACGAAAATGTTGCAGAATCTTTCCTGACTCGTCGTCATAACACAGATGGGGATACTTGGGGCTCAGACAGACCATTCGAAGCAATACTGAACTATACATACGTACCATGGAATAAAACATCGAACTCAGCTCTTGTCTATTCATATCCTGCTGATGTAAGCCTGATGCTCAATGGAACGCCTGTTTCTGGTTCTTCATGGAGTATTAGTTCTGGGACCAATATTACATCATTGCAGATTTCATCCGACCAATCTGTAAATGTCGTTTATAATCTAACATTATGCTATACACAGGACATATCAGCAAATTCACTTTGGAAAGCAAGCACTTCTGGCGCTCCTATCTTGTGGAATGTTACAACAGACCTTTCCTATCCAGCAGTATCAAATATTGTGGCTCAATTCATGAACATAACAAACATCCCACTTGACTGGACTGAAACAGGGTTATACCTTGGCACCTCACCTGCTGGCTCTTATGTAAAATCAGGCACAGTCGTCACTTGTACTGGACTGAGTGATGGAACATGGACTTTCACATCTACAGCTCCAAACTATGCAGTGGACCTAGCATTATATGATTCATCAGATGATTCTCTCATAATTTACAAAGTGGCAAATCTAGTAATAATGGATGTCAATGCAACGATTGAAGATGGCGTTGGAACACCCATGACTGATGGCACAACCAATCTTTCAATATTGCAATTGACAAACCTCATCTACTCTCCTCTAGAGAAACCTGCAAGTAATGGAGCAGTTTCATTTTCATGGGATATTAGCTCAACAACAGATGGTAATAGCACTCATTCAGTAGAAGTTTATTGGATAAGTACTGATGAACTAGAAGCAGGATACATTACTCAAAATGTCTTTGTATATCATTCAACAACATTAGTCGCAGATGATTTGAGTATTAGTGATTTCACTGAGGATTCTTTCACAATCGGTATCAATTTTGATAAGATCAGTCCAGCACAAGGGCTGGATGATACTCTAGCGGATGTTACCTATTCGTTTGGAAGTACAATAAATGCTTCATTAACAGATGCAGGTGGAGGAAGATGGACTCAAATAATTGATACAACGGGTATGAGTAATGGCGTTCATCTCCTCACCGTTTACGCAGAGGGGTACGCACTTGAAAATCACAGTCTAGTAATAACTGTAGACCTAGCTCATCAAACACAAGCTCTCAATTGGAGTTGGTCGAACACTGATAATATTACATATACTAACAGCACAAATCTCTCTATATCTTACATTATGCAGGATGGGACAACTAGGATATCGGGAGCAACAGTCAATATAACAATAGAGGGAGTGCCCCATGATATGACATGGGATGGTTTGACCGGAACTTACTGGATCGAACTTACTGGTGAGAACTTCACAGGTGTGGGGACTTTTTCATTAGACGTCATTGCTTGGAAAGTGGGATATGAGCCGCAGACAAGTGAAATTAACATCACAGTCCGAAGTGAAACAACTGGATTATTTTTCGATGTAGAATATAATCCGACGGATCTTAACATCTCTTACATCGAAAGTCTATTCATTCAAGTGACTTACAACTTCAACTCAATACCGATTAATAGTAGCACTCTTGTTAGAGTCACATTCAACGGCTCAACGCCAGTAGAGCTCATTTTTAATCCTGTATCTTCAAAATGGGAAACAACTCTTTTGGGAATCGACTATCTAGGTGCATGGAACATATTGGTTCGAGCAACATCTGTTGGGTTCGATGCTATGAATGACACAGCTGTTTTTTCAGTCTATGAAGATATTCCTATTTTGAGCAGTTCTTGGTCAGGAGATGTAGAAACCACGGATTATGCTACAAATGCCCCTCTGATTATCACTCTTACAGATTCAAGCGGAACACCAATTACAGACGCAAATGTATCATTTACAGCATTTGGAACACCCTACTTACTATTAACTGGTCCAGGAGGACTTTATTCATTCAATATCGATCCTACTGAAACGAGAGGAGTTGAAACGTTCATAGTTTATGTCGTAAGAGAAGGTTTTGTATCATCTCAAATTAGCTTGAATCTTACAGTGGAAGCGACAACATCACTCCAGTTCCACAACTTGTTGAGTTCAGAATATGAGCAATGGAATCTCACTATCGAAGTAAGATACATGGACACTTTCTATAGTAGTGCAATAGAAAACGCAACAGTCATAGTAAACCTCGATGGTGTGGACTATATCCTTCAGTACTCATCTGCAGCTGAAGTCTACACAATCGAAATCACTCTGGATTTAGATCCGGGAGATTATACAATCTATGTGTCAGCCTTTGCGGAGTATGCTGCGTATGCAACCAATCAAGCCGCATTCACAGTTAATGCGAAAGAGTATGTGTATCTTGAGGTGACCTTTGATGGAAACCTAATTGCTGGTCAGTTCATGGAAATCATTGCTACCCTGAGATCTAATAATACAGGTAATCCCGCAATACCAGGTGAAACGATACGATTCGAGGTTTCTGTGTATTTTGAGAATGGTACAGTTCTACATTATACAGGTCCAACAATGATAGACTCCACCAATACAGAAGGTGTTGCATCGGTCGGTTTTGAAGTACCATTTGGAAATGTCGATAGACTCACTGCTCGTGCCATCTATGATGGTAGCAGAACTAGATGGGGAACAGAAAGAACTGAGGTAGCAGGCGTTGAAGTCAGTCTGCTCTCCCTTCTATTAGCGTTCTTTACGAGTGGTGTAGGTCTCATGATAGTAATCTCTATGGCTCTTCTAGGCATAGTGGCAACGGGATACAACAAAGCAGTGAAGCCTAGGAAAAGAGCAGCTAGACTCAGCCTTGAGAACCAGCTTCAGATGTTCAAAGATCTTGAAACAGTACAACACTTTATGGCAGTATATCTTGACCGAGGGACCTGTGTATTCTATCATCCATTCACTGAGGATAGGATCCAACCAGATCTGATCAGTGGATTTATCGCTGCAATCACAAGTGTGTATGGTGAGATTAAGGGAGATGGAGTCAGAGGAACCCTTGAAGAGATTCAATATCATGGATTACGCCTTAACAGTTACAGTGGTCAATACATCATTGGCATACTTATTTTGGAGGGTGAGATGACACCACTCCTGAGGGAGCGACTCCAGTTCTTCGTAGAGTTATTTGAGAACCAGTATGATCAGGACCTTGACGGTTGGACAGGGCTTATTGATTGTTTTGACCCTGAATGGGTAGTTTCTACATTGAACTCAGCCTTCAATTATGCATGGCATCTTCCACACAGATTTGGACCTACACAGAAAGTGTCTAAGACTGATGCTAGGATGCTGGACTATATCAGTGCAGTTAGAGATGACAAAAATGAGTTCTATATCAAGGATATAATATCACCATTGGCTGAAATGTTGGAGAAGACAGAACCAGAAGTTTTGGATAGATTACTCCTGTTACAAGATCGAGGAGTTATAGTACCGATAGGTGTTCAAACCATTCTTCAACGCCAAGGATTGGCTCTGGTGGATGGCTCAGAGCAGCCTATGCTTGAACCGTCACAAATTGTGCGAGAAGAAAAAGTCGAGGATCAGATTGAGCCTGAAAAAGCAACACCAGAACATGCTGAAGAACTCGAGTTCGAGGAAATAAAAGAGGAAGTAACTATCGAACCTCAAGAGGAAGAAGTGGCTGAACCAGAACCTCAGATCGACCCGATGGATGCTTTTGTTCAAGATGTTGAATCACTTCTTGTTGAAAAGGCGAAAGAGGAGAAGAAAGAGAAGAAAAAGGACGACGAGTTGGATCAATTTGTGAAAGAGCTGAGAGCAAAGATAGGAGAAGATGAGGAAACAGAAGACTAGCTTCTACAAAGTGATGGCTTTCAAGCCAAGAACACTTATGTACATCACATAATGGACTCAGGTTGTGTATAGAATGCCTTGGGACATCATTAGCTATAACATAGTCGATAATCGCATCTTACATGTGGAAATTACCACTCCATTGATTGAATTCATGTATCTCAAGATTGATGATGTTAAGAAGGCCTGGGTGAAATTCCTGGGACAGTTTATTACAGACCAACCAGGCATTGACATGTCGTGGGAAATGGAGCCTCGAGATGATAACGCATTAGTGACCATTAAAATAGCAAAGATAGGGGATTTGCCTGAATTCAGTGCTGCAGAAGCCAAAAGTGCGATTGATGCTATTGATGCAGTTGATGGGTTACTTGAAGACTCATAGTCTAATTCCTAGATAACCTTGGAGTAGTCCTTATTCCATCATTCAAAATCGCCACCTTCCTACTAGATGCAAGCATGCTGTGAGCAACTTCAAAACCTTCTCTTGGATGACTCACAGCAGTACAGTGCAGTCGCTCTTCCACAAGTGAATTGCGAAGTTTACTACAGAGTATAATGTTTCGGGAACTCAAAATTTCCCAGAAGAATCGAGCTTTTTCCATTCCAAATTCAAAATTTGTTTCAGAGGTGGCGATAAGGTCTTCTGCAGATGAGAATTCTGACATTCCATGCAGGAACCCCTTAGGTCCAACATCATCACTACACTCAGCCACAAGTACAATAAATCCTCCTTGCTCAGTAACCTCGAATGCGGAATAAAGGCAATCTATTGCATCATAAAGCGTTGAATCGTAGGGATGACCACCAGCACTAACTATTGCTATATCAGCCCGTCTGGTAAAGTCAGCCTTTGCTAGACTAGATGCTGCGTCTACTCCGTGCATCCAAGAGGTAAGGGGATTTCCAGCTACAAGGTGAGCAAGATTTCCATCCCAATCTGATACAGCATTGACAATAAAGTCTAAACCAGCGAGCTGTGATGTTTCTAGCATATCTACGCAGGATGGAGTTTCCATTTCAAAGGGACCAATGCGTCCTGACACTCGCAGCTTAGCATTACGACGGATTGTTCTGCTTCCTGAAACACTTGGAATCACAGACATGCGACCACCAGTTGCTCCATAAAACAAATCAGGCCGAATCTCCCCCAAACCAATCTTAAGATCTGCACAAAGATAGCCTTCGTTTATGTGGACTGGTGTAGAGTGACTTGGAGTTTCGCCTAGGAATTTGAGAGATGATTTGTTCTTAGGGTTGTGAAGAAGGAGCAAGTGTCCTCTGGATTCAGGATTTCCCAAGTAGTCATCAACTTCAGTCTTTGAGATTCTCTCATTAATAGGATAGATAATCGAAACATTATCTGGATTGAACGCGAAGGTTTCTACGCTATTGAGGAGTGAGTGCAGAAGCTCCTCCATAAGCTCAAGGTGCTCAATCCGGTTTATAACGATAGCAATTGAGTCAACCTCTGATAGTCTTCTGGAGAATGGCTGAGAGTCTATTGGTGATTCGATAACTCTAAGCAATTCAGATGAAACATTCGGGAGCTTGGTTACTGTCTTAGGGACAACCTGCTCAATGGTAAAATTATCACTCAAATCGAGTGGAAGAAAGCCCTCTCCATATCGCAGGTCGACTCTCATTCAGGTCATCCTATTTTCATTTATTCGATTTACCTCTTAAAGTTACCATCCTTCATTAAGTAATGTTCTTATCTCGATTAAATGAGGGTCGAGTCAATGGGTTGGTAGCAGATGAGGAATGCAGACAGATTGCTACTATTGTCAGTGGCCGTTCTTCTTGTCTATTTGATTCTAAGTTTGTTATTTCCGGATATAATAAGTCCATTCGGAGTGATCTATAATTGGCTATTAGACATCTCCCTATTGCTTGGGTACCTAGGAGCGTTCTTCATATCAATAATAGGAAATGCTACAATACTATTTCCTTTCCCTTATGTTGGAGTGGCTTTCATACTTGGAGGTCTAAGGAATGAAGTAACAATGAACTTCGTTTTTAATCCTTGGCTAGTTGGTGCAGT
>LRSL01000097.1 GCA_001563335.1 Candidatus Thorarchaeota archaeon SMTZ1-45
CATTTGGAGTCTTTGAGTGGTTAGTTCGGGTCCAACAAACAAAGGATGCATGAATTATGTTAGTAAGAACACACTTCTTTGATGAAGCATCTCCAATGCACACCGAAAGAGTCCTATCGATAGTAAGGAAGTTTCTTAATGAAAATCCCTCTATCGAACATATTGTTGCCGCAACAACCGAAGGTAGTACTGGTATTTCTGCTGCTAAGGCGTTCTCAGATAGGAAAGTGGTTGTGGTATCACACCAAACAGGGTTTGTAGAAGAGAATAAGAATGAGCTAAAAGAGAATATCAGAATCCAAATTGAGAAACTTGGGGCGAAGGTATTAACTGCAACTCATGCATTTGCAGGTGTTGCTCGAAGTATCAGAAAAGAATTGGGTACGTGGATGACAACTGAAATCATAGCAGTTGCACTAAGAACATTTGGACAAGGTACAAAAGTCTGTGCGGAGATCGCTATGATGGCGGCGGACGCAGGTTTGGTTCCTGTCAACAAGGATATTGTGTGCATTGCTGGAACCGGAAGAGGTGCTGATACTGCTTGGATAGTCCGACCAGCAAACTCTCATGCGTTTCCAAAACTAAAGATGAAAGCCTGTCTTTGTAAACCTCTAGATTTCTAGTTGAAGATATCATCGAACTTGGAAAGATATTCTCTCTGCTCTTTGTTGAGTTTCTGAGGGACATGGATATTCACTCTTACAAGTTGGTCTCCACTCCGACCATCTTCAGTGTGGACACCTTTGCCTTTCATCCGGAAAAGAGTGCCACCCTCAGTGCCTTGTTTCACCCTTATCTTACTACTTCCCCACATGGTTGGAACTTCCACATCACCTCCAAGGACAGCAATTGAGTAAGTGATATTGGTTTCCATATAGATATGAAGACCTCTCCTAACAAAAGACTCATGAGGTTCAACTGAGAACATAAGAATTAGGTCACCAGGAGGACCACCTCGAGGACCAAAGTTACCTCCACCCTGAATGCGAATGCCTTGCCCATCTTCTATCCCAGGAGGAATGGGCACTGATGTTTCTTTCCGCTCTTCTTGGAGTCCTTCACCTCGACACTTAGGACATGGGGAATCGATTGATTCTCCAAGACCACCGCATGTAGGGCATGTCTGAGCAACACTCATGAAACCACCCATTGATCTAACGACTTGTCCTTGCCCATTGCATGTTCTGCATGTTGTGGGTGAAGTACCAGGTTTGGCTCCACTTCCACGGCAATTCTCGCAGCTGACCTTCCTTTTGAAAGCAATCTCTTTTTCAGTTCCAAAGAATGCTTCATCAAAGCTCAATTTAATCGTCATTCGCAATGTCTGACCAGGGGAAGGTCCTGCCCGTCCTCTACGTCCAAACCCAATGTCGCCAAATCCACCGAAGCCACGAAATAGAGAACCAAAGAGGTCTCCAAATCCATCCATGTTAATCCCTTGAAAGTCTGCTGTACCATAGCGATCATAGTTTGCTCGTTTCTCAGAATCACTTAAAACATCATAAGCTTCATTGATTCGTTTCAGTTTCTCCTCAGCACTTTTATCAGGGTTGCGATCTGGATGATACTCTTTGGCGAGTCGACGATATGCTTTCCTTATTTCATCTTGTGTCGCTTTACGGCTAACGCCCAGAATGTCATAGTAGTCATCTTCTGCCAAAGAGTATCACCTGTTGAGAGATATTATTCTAAATCCTCGAAATCAACATCAACAACATCTTCGTCATCTTCTTTTGACGCTTGTTTAGATGGTGAACCAGTTGCTCCAGCACCAGCCATTGTACTTGGGTCAAATCCAGCAGAGTCAGGTCCAGCAGGTCCAGGGCCAGCACTTGCATAGACCTTCTCGGAAATCTTGTAAATTATCTGCTGCAGTTCATCTGTACCGGATTTCATTTTCTCAAGATTGTCAGTTTCAATTGCTCTCTGCAATTCAGCGGCTTTTGTTTCGAACTCTTTCTTGAGGTCTTTAGGAACTTTATCACCCAAGTCTTTGATAAGTTTCTGACCTTGGTAGATAATCTGGTCAGCATTGTTTCTTGTTTGAACTGCATCCTGACGCTTAGCATCTTCCTCTGCATATTTCTCTGCATCCTTCACCATTCGTTCAATATCTTGGTCAGAAAGATTGGTTGTTGCAGTTATTGTAATAGATTGCTCATTGCCTGTTGCTGTGTCTTTAGCTTTGACGTTAACTATCCCATTGGCATCTATATCAAAAGTTACCTCAATCTGAGGTGTTGCTCGGGGAGCGGGAGGAATGCCAACAAGCTGAAATCGTCCCAAGGTCATATTATCAGCAACCATCTTTCGCTCACCTTGAACAACATGAATATCTACAGCTGTTTGACCATCAGCTGCAGTTGTGAACATCTTGCTTTTTCTGGTTGGAACAGTTGTGTTGCGTTCGATGAGTGGTGTAGCAATGCCACCCAAAGTTTCAATGCTTAGAGTGAGTGGAGTGACATCCAATAGAAGAATGTCTTTGACCTCTCCAGACAAGACTCCTGCTTGGGCTGCTGCACCAAGAGCTACACATTCATCTGGATTAATGCTCTTGTCACCTTCTTTCCCGAACAAATCACGTATAACATTCTGAATCATTGGCATACGTGTTGCTCCACCTACAAGGAGAATCTTATTGATTTGTTCGGGTTCAAGTTTTGCATCTGCAAGGGCTTGTCTAATTGGACCAATAGTGGCATCAACCAAATCATCAGTCATCTTCTCCAGTTGAGATCGTGTGATATCCAGATTGAGGTGTTTGGCACCACTTGCATCAGCTGTGATATACGGTAGGTTAATGTTTGTTTTCATAACTGTTGAGAGTTCAATCTTTGCTTGTTCAGCAGCATCGCGGACTCTTTGCATCGCAGAGAGATCCTTGGTCAAATCAACACCAGTTTGATTTTTGAACTCATCAACCATCCAATCGATTATTCGTTTGTCCCAATCATCCCCGCCAAGTTGTGTGTTTCCACTAGTTGAAAGTACTTCGTACACAACTTCACCTTCGACTGCTCCAATGTCTAAGATTGAAACATCAAATGTTCCTCCACCAAGGTCATAGACTAAGACCTTAACATCCTTGCTTTTATCAAGACCATAAGCTAAGGCTGAAGCAGTGGGTTCATTCACAATCCGTTCAACTTCAAATCCCGCAATCCGTCCAGCATCTTTTGTGGCTTGCCTTTGACTATCATTGAAATACGCAGGAACTGTAATTACTGCTTTTTCAATTGATTCTCCAAGAAATGCTTCCGCATCATTTTTCATCTTTTTCAAGATCATAGCAGATATTTCCTGAGGAGTGTATTCCTTATCGCCAATTTTTACATTGTAGTCTTGACCCATCTTTCGTTTTATTGATCGAACAGTTCGGTCGGGCATTGATATTGCCTGTCTTTTCGCTAACTCTCCAACAATGATTTCACCATTTGGAGTAATACCAACAACTGATGGAGTCAATCTTTTTCCTTCGTCATTTGGAATTATGGTTGGTTTTCCACCCTCCATATAGGCAATACCACTATTTGTAGTACCCAAGTCTATACCGACTATCTTTCCTGCCATTTCTATTCACCACTTTCCATTTCAACATCTGTATCTTCATCATTATCAACATCGACAGTAGGAACCTTGTGACGATTCACACAGACCACTGCAGGACGCAAGACCCTTTCTTTCAACATGTAACCTCTTTGGTATTCCTCCAGTATTTCACCATCAGGTTTGTCTGGATCATGTACTCTTTGTACAGCATGCTGATAATAGGGGTCAAACTGAGTTCCAATTGACTCTATTGGACGAACACCTTCCATGCTTAATACCTTGTTAATCTGCTGCTCAATTGCACTTATACCATCTTTTGCAGCTTGTGGATCGTCTGTGAAATCCATCTCAAGGGCTCTTAGAATGTTATCATAAATATCAAGGACTTTCACAAGAATTTCTTCACTAGCAAATTTAGTTACCTCAGAAAATCGTGCATCCATTCGCTTACGATAGTTTTCAAATTCTGCTTGCAGCCTCTGAAGTTTATCTAAAAGCTCTTTTGATCTTTGGCATTCGACATCCAGTTGTGTGTGAAGGGGATCCTCTGGAGAAAGTTCGATGATATCATTTTCCTCTAAATCATTGTCTGATAGGTCTAATTCTACTTCATGACCCTTCTCGTTGTCTTCATGCATTCCTCGGTCACACTGCCTATTCATAGTATTGACTGACTGACAAATCATACAGAAAGGTGTCGTAAAAGGGACACTGATTTAATGGTTCAGCTCCCCTTGGTGACTCGGGCGAACTCATTGTTATCCAAAGAAAAACTTTTCGAATTAGCAATATTTGATGAAACCGAAAATAAAATCAATGGGAGTTAATAGATAACAATCAATATGCCAAATTCTGATGCCCTTGAATATGCAAAACAGCTTGTTGCTCAAAGTAAGAAAATTACTGCATTTACTGGTGCAGGAATTAGTGTTGATTCCGGTATCCCTGACTTCCGATCTGAGGGAGGACTATGGGAACGATATGACCCTCATGAATATGCAACTATTGAGAGCTTTATGCAAAACCCCACAAAATTCTGGACAATGGGAAGGGAAATTGCTGAAACAATTCTGAGAGCTCAACCAAATGCAGCTCACAAAGCCTTGGCAAACCTTGAATCTGATGGAAAGCTGGTTGGGGTAATCACGCAAAATATCGATAATTTGCACCAGGCCGCAGGGAATAAACTTGTAGTGGAACTTCATGGTAATTATCTACGTGCTTATTGTATCGAGTGCAATATGGAGTATGTTGGTGATAGAATTCATCAAAGTGTAGTTAATGGAGAGATTCCACCTAAATGTGAGAAGTGTAATGGTGTCCTTAAATCGGAAGCTATTCTTTTTGGTGAGCCTTTACCTGAGGTGGCAATGACAAAAGCAATTGAAATGTGTCGTAAAACTGATCTAATGCTTGTTATCGGAACAAGTCTCTCTGTTTATCCAGCAGCCTACTTACCACAACTCGCCAAGAATTCTGGTGCCAAGGTCATTCTAGTTAATCTTGAAGGAACAAACCGTGATTCCGTAGCAGATATAGTTCTAAGAGGACGAGCAACTGAAATCGTGCCCATAATTGTAGATTATCAGGGACCTATTGTATATCCGAACCAAGAATAGACTCCGATCACGCCTGGAATGACAATCACTGAGAGGAAGACTGTGATAACTCCAAGGATGTACTGATTATTATCCATCATCCATAAACCGAGGTATGAGAAAGCATAAGAAATGACACATGTTGCAAATCCCAAAACAATGACAGGTGCAAGAGGTAGAGCGATGGCCAAGTATCCTCCAGCTTGAGACCATAAGACGCCTCCAATTCTCAAAATCACAAAAAACCCTCTGACAGCTAGATAGACAATAATTGATACAAAAATGCCTACATGAGAAAATTGCAAGCGTGCAGGAACAGTCATATTGGATTCAGCACAGTATTGTTATTAGTCCCTTTTTACGCTTTCTAAGTTGGACAATTTGAAAGTCTAAATCGGATGAAGGAACTCGTGAAAATTCAATGAAAAGTACTTCTTGGAGACTTGCTAGCATAGGGCAATTATCAATTCTTCTAGAAGCGAGTTCACCAAAGCCAGGAAACGTAAATAGGCAATTTGGATTCTCAGATACTGATTACAGACATTTTCTTGCTAGTGCTTCATTGATAGGAAGAGGTCTTCATTCAAGCGCCATGAAAGGAGAGGCTCTTGCAGAGGAAAAGATAAGTCCCCAAGAATTAAAGATCGGAGAATTGATTCATCTAAGTGCTCTAGATACATTTACAGGTATCAATAAACGAAATACTATCCTTGGAACCATTTTACTATATATTCCACTTGTTGTTGCAACGAGTTCAGTAATAACCGTTGATGGAAATTTCTCAACAAAAGAAGCGCAAAAATGGTTGAGTCAGATCATTGAAAACACATCAGTTGAAGACTGTTTGAATCTATACGAGGCATTTCATCTTGCGAGAACTACAAATCCGAGAGTTGAGAGCTCAGCTAGTTGGACAGAAACTCATAGTAGATATGACATTGATAATCCGAAGGTAATGGACAATATTGTTGAGGACGGACTCACACTCTATGAACTTTTCAAGTTATCAGCTGATGTTGATGAAATCAGTAGTGAATGGGCAAACAACTTTTCACTGATACTGAATCAGGTCTTTCCCTATCTCGATAAGATAGCGGACAATCTTGAGAATCTCGAGGAGGGAATTGTACAAACATTTGTTTGGCTACTTTCGCTGCGCCCTGATGGGCTCATTGCGAAAAAAGCTGGTAAGAAACAGGCGGAGATAGTCCGTAGACTTGCTGAAAGAACAATGAAAGCTTGGAATCAGGATACAGGTTCACTCGAGCTGATGAAGAAGCTGGATGATGAATTGAGGAAGGAAGGAAACCTCCTGAATCCGGGAACAACTGCAGATTTAGTGTCTGCAGGTATTTTCTGTAAACTTGTTACTCTTGATTTTTCAAAGGATTCACCCTAGAATCCCACTATACACGACTAATGCTAATATAAAGAGTAATGCTGCTGATGGAATAAGCAGTACCATACCCTCTTGGCGTTTTCTTAATCGGACTTCATTTCTCGGACCCAAATAGTATGCCATTAGAAGAATTACTCCAAGAATGACAAAGAAAATCGCGAGTCCCTCATGAGCCATATAATATCACTTGTCAAATCGAATTTTCTCATAGTTATTAAAGTAGTTATAATAGAATCTTGAATTATCTTAGATGAATTGGAATCTCAATTCCACTTTTTGACATGATACAGATGTCATAATAAGTGGGAATCTAAACAAGAACCTGCCTGAAGACGTGTTCAAACCGCATCCGGAGTTCTCTTGCACGCTCCATATCAGCAGCATATAGAGGTTGACGCATATCAGTGAGGTTTGGTATTTTTTTACACAGTTTTTGACCCATTAATTTTCTCAGTGCAAAACTGACTGTTCGAGGTGCTAGATCAACCCTACTGCTAATGTCCTTTGGCGTCATTGGACCTTCAGTCGTTAGCCTGTCCAGGACGATTATTGCACTGCGTGGTAGTTCGATGGACATCTAGACTATACCATCCCCTAATTGGTGGATCTTTCTGTTCCCACCTATTAATTATACGGAATAATTAATAAACAAACGGTTTACAGCAGTCAAATATATTTAAGAGTATCTACTCAAAATTGAGTAGATTATATGAGATGTTCCTTTATGCTAACGAGTAAAGGAATGACCAGATGGTCTAAAGGAAGGTGGCATCTGAGAGATCTGGCCTGAGTCAAATCGAATTTGGAGTTCTCTGACTCGCTCCATGTCAATATGATAGATAGGCTGACGCATATCAGCAAGGTTGGGTGTTTTTCTGATTACTTTCTCTCTGACCAATGTTCTAAGGGCAAAAGATATGGTTCGAGGTGCGAGACCGACTTTTTCGATAAGAGCTTTTGGAGTCATGGGACCTTCATCTGCAAGTCTACCCAGAACTAGTATTGCACTATTTGGAAGCTCCAAAGACATCTGCAACTCACAATCCTACTGCTTTCATAGCTCCGTTATTCGAATATAAGGAGTCTGTTCTCAGCATGATTATATCAAGTACTCCTCGATGGTAGGATTCAAGAGTTTGCCTTGATGATTTCTTATTGAGAACCATGAAACAGAAAGTATTTGTTACAAGAAAAGTTCCTCAAGAAGGTCTAGATAAGATCACTAAGAAGTTCGATGTCAAAGTATGGCCTTCGGAGAATCCACCAAGCAGGAATGAGATTATTGAAATGGCAGTTGACTGCCAAGGGCTTGTTACACTTCTCTCAGATCCAATTGATTCGAATCTTATCAATGGACTACCAAATCTCAAAGTTATAGCCCAATATGCAGTAGGCTATGATAATATTGACGTCAAGGAAGCAACAAAGAGAGGGATTATTGTCACCAATACTCCTGGAGTCCTTACTGAAACTACTGCGGATTTAGCTTGGGCGCTCATAATGGCTGTAGCAAGACGAATTGTTGAGGCGGATAGATTTGTACGAGATAGAAAATGGAATGTTGCATGGGGACCTGAGACTCTTCTTGGTATAGATATTCATGGTGCAACTCTTGGTATTATAGGAATGGGAAGAATAGGACAAGCTGTTGCTAGGAGAGCTCAAGGATTCAACATGAACATACTTTACTTTACACGGAGTTATAATGAAAGCATTGCAGCTTTAGAGAATGAAATTGGAGTCAAATCATCTAATTTAGAAATTTTACTCAGGGAATCAGATATTGTAAGCCTGCATGTCCCACTCACAGCTGAAACTCACCATCTCATTGGGAAAAAAGAGTTAGAGATGATGAAAGCAGACGCAATCCTAGTTAACACCTCAAGAGGCCAGGTTATTGATCAGAATGCATTATATGAGGCTTTATCAATGGGAAATCTGAGAGGAGCAGGACTTGATGTCTACCAAGAGGAACCCATCTCAAAAAAGGACCCTCTTTTGGCTCTCGATAATGTTGTTCTTGTGCCTCATATAGGGAGTGCCAGTATGAATACAAGAGCAACAATGTCAATCATATGTGCAAAGAATATTATAGCTGCTCTCAACGGTGAAACCCCACCAAATATTGTAAATCCTGAGGTGCTTTAAATGAGTAGTGATTGTATCGAGAAAATAAAGTCTCGACAGTCAATTAGGAGATTTACCAGTGAACCAATTCCTGAAGAAGTCATAGAGGATATTGTAAGGATAGGGACAAGTGCACCTAGTGCTGGGAATTGTCAGCCATGGAGAATCATTATTGTGACTAATAATGAATTGAAAAATCAATTAGCCAATGATGCTCTTAAACAGAGCTTCATCGCAGATGCACCAGTGATTTTTGTAGTATGTGCAGTCCCTGAGGAGTCAGCAGAAAGATACCAAAATCGGGGAAGATATCTGTATGTCATTCAGGACACAGCTGCTCTTACTCTGAATATCTTGTATGGTGCACATTTCCATGGGTATGGGGCATGTTGGATAGGAGCTTTCAATGAGGAGGCTGTTTCCAAGACACTTCATGTACCTTCCCACATGCGACCTGTCGCAATGATACCAGTTGGCAAGATCAAAGGTGGAACTCCACCTATGCGAGGACGAAGGAGCACCTCTGATATTGTCATAAAGGAGCGATTCAACTAATCATCTCTAGTAACACATCAGATTGCTCCAAACTGAATTGGAGATTCCGATTTCTCAATATCTGATTCTGATGTTCGTAAAAATATTGGATGTGAAAAAGAAGGGGGATGGGGGCAAAGCCCCCATGTTCCTTTAAACTATACTTCTCGTGTACTCACTACTACTTCTTCCTGATTAGGAAGAGGATCAGCAGCACAACAACACCAACACCAATTCCACCAATTAATCCAATGAGTAGTGGATCAAGAGGTGCTGGAGTGGGTGTGGGTGTGGTCGGTGTGGGTGTAGTAGTTGTTGGCGGCGGTGTTGTTGGTGGAACATTACCTGCCGTGAACGAATTACTCACCTGATCCACGAATGTGCCAGGCCAGTACGAATCGGGTGGAGCGTCAGCTGTACCAACAGGTTCACCATCATACGTAAAGACAAGGTCACAATCGAATGCTCTGACTCTGTAGTAGTATGTGCCTTCAAGCCATCCGTCTGAATCCCATACGAAGTATGTTTCAGTCAGGTTTGTTGCAACTGGCTGGAATGTGTTTCCACCATCAGAGCTGATGGCGACACTATAGAATATGGTGTCATCAACATTCCTGTCCGTCGCAGCAGTCCATGTCAGGTTGTATTGGTCATTACCGATATCAATAGCATCATTGACAGGTAGTAGGACAGGTACGAAGAAGTTTACGAAGGTGACTTTTCCGAAGTCGATCACCCAGACAACATCACTTTCTGTCCAGCAGTACAGGAATAGATCATTCGTTACACTTGGAACCCTCTGGAGAGCGTAGGTGTCGAAGGATACATCATCCAGTGGATTGGCAATCCCATCACCTAGGACGCTTTGAGCGGTCCTAGTATCAACCTCGAGGAGGTAGTTTTGATGGTTGTATGCCCAATCCCAGCAGAACACTCGAACTGCTATGTCCATAGCACCAGGAGATACATATGAACCAGACTCAGCAGCTCCTCCACTTCCATCGTCCACAGAGAGGAATGAAGCTCCTCCGAGTTCGTCAAGATCTACTAGACCATTATCATTTGCGTCATCCCACTCCCAAACATCAAATGATGGGTCAGAACCGCCCTGAGCGTCCAGGTCAACTAAGACAATGTCTCCAGCAGCGATTCCCTCCACTGTGTGCCATATGTAGGTATCAGTGTTTATTAATGGGACAGGCCATGCATCTTGACCTTGTGGATCTGCATATGTACCAGTGAATGTCGCGTATAGACCACTCAAGAGATCTAGCCGTGTACCAGTAATGGTTCCGTACTCAGGTAGTCCTGCTACAGCTGGAATAGTCCAGTTGCTTCGAATGACAACATGGTCTCCTTCAAGCACATCATCTGGTGAGATGGCTGTGGGAGTTGTCATATCTTTGGCAGTCCAGGTGAAGTCGTTCTCAGCTGGTTGCAAGTCTGTTGGACCATAGAGCTGGAACGTGATCTTGATGTTCTCAGGTATGTCTGCTCCATCGAGTCTATGCACAACGTAGTAGAACCAATACGTTCCGTTGATCAAGTGACCCGGTTCCCAGATTATTGTGTTAATCTTATCACCAGTTGGCGTAGAAACGAATGGACCACCACCATCATCAGATTGTGCTAATGGAGGTGATTGACTCAGCTCATTACGTAGATAGATGTCAACAGCAGTACCATCATTTACCCATTCAGCTCTCATTACAAGAACTGATGCATTGATAGCTGAGTTGTATGGTATTTCAAGATGGAACGACGTCGAACCACCTGCTTCGTTTATAGCTGTTGTACCGTAGATGAACGATGTTGTTAAAGCACCACTATCATATGGAGTGAGTTCAGCACCAGCACCATCGACCAGAGTCATATTATCTCCTTTAGCTCCATCAAGGTTCATCTCAACCATATAGGAGTAAGGAATCTGATGAGTAAAGCCGCTTGAAGTGTCCTCTAGATAGATTGAACCCTCATGAGCACCATACTCAGCGTCAAGAGGTACAGTCAGGGTCACATCAATTCCAGTTGTACCATCAGCAACTCCGATTGTAGTATCTGGAGTTTCAACCCAATTCTGAATGGTCACTGTAAAGTCAATCCCTGCAGGACCAAAGAACTGTAGAACTGGTTCACCAGTGAACAGATTACCAATTCCGCTAGTATGTGAAATTCTCATTTGCATGATATTACATTGATCATAGTAGCGGGAGATGAAACTGATGTAGTCACCAACTTCAGTAGTGAAGTTCCAGTAGTTGAACTCATCGTTCATATCAGTGTCAACCCAGTCAAACAATGTAACTGTTGGGTAATCACCTATGTCAGCGATATCGTAGGCGACAGTAATCGTCGCATATTTTGCATTATAGAAGTCTGTCAATGTTACATTGTCTTCAAGGAAGAAGACACCGGATCTCATGATGTTTGTGTTGGTATCATTATACCTGTAGCTCGTTTCAGAGAAGCTTACTCTGGATCCTTCCACGTAGTACCATGGAGATATGACATCGAAGTTCGAGGTATCCCCACCAGTTAAATCGAAGCCTGTAACATCAAGGTTTACAACCCTTGATTGACCACGATCAACTGTTCCGAAGAACACACTACTTGTTTCAAGACCAACAGGGGTTGTCCAGTCAGGTTCAAAGTAGAAGCCAAATGGAGCCCAATCGGGTATCCAGTATGCCCATGCATCAGCAACTTGTTCGCCATAGTACTGGAAGCTATCTGACTCAAAGAAGT
This sequence comes from Candidatus Thorarchaeota archaeon SMTZ1-45, assembly GCA_001563335.1. Taxonomy (GTDB): domain Archaea; phylum Asgardarchaeota; class Thorarchaeia; order Thorarchaeales; family Thorarchaeaceae; genus SMTZ1-45. The sequence continues at coordinate 11,959 of LRSL01000097.1, forward strand.
ATGAATCAGCAGCTCCTGTCTCAATAGCTGCAATAGCAGCCTCTGCATTGACTAAACCATGACCCTGAATGTATGGATCATATCCCAAGTCAGTTGCACTTGATAGGAGCAAGTCTTTGGTCAACTGTGGAGAGGGCATTGCTGCGTGTTTCACATTCCAAGCATCCATGATGAGAGCTGCAACACCAGCTGCAAGAGGACAAGCCAGACTAGTTCCTTGCCACCAGTAGTATGTGTTGTACGCACCGTCATAGCCCGGTACACCCATCCATTCGTTCTGGGATGGTTGTGGATTTACACCCCTGTAACCAGGAGCCATCACATCAGGTTTGGTAACTCCAGTGTAGCCAGGACCATTCGAAGAGAAGTAAATCTCCTGACTGTCCGTTTGGGTAAATGGACCATATTGACTTTCATAGTAGTGACCTGTGATTGTAGCACCAACAGATACGACCGAGAAAGCCGAGTCTGGAGCACCCACAGTACTATAGTCAGCACCAGTATTACCAGATGAGAACACGAATAGAGATCCAGGATAGCCTGTTGCCATCACGTCGGGTATAGATGCAAGATCGTATACTAATGCTAAGTATCTAAGCGCCATATAGGCAGAACCAGGTCCCCAACCCCAAGAGTTGGAAATGATGTGTGCACGGTGGGATGGACCATCTCCACT
>LRSL01000098.1 GCA_001563335.1 Candidatus Thorarchaeota archaeon SMTZ1-45
ATCGTGTACAAAGATCTGAGTTGGATGAATACATCTCTGTTGTCTTTCGTGAAGCAAAGGCTGCTAGGAGTGCTCGAGGTCGTTCAGGAAACCCAACTAGGAGTGAAATATTATCAGAAGCGATTAAATTCTATGCATCAACAGCCACAGTCGCTGATGAAAAGGTCAAAATATTAGTTCTAGATGAGGCTGATGCCTTAAGCTGGAGTATGCAGCAAGCACTTCGTAGAACTATGGAATTGTATAGTGCTGCTTGTCGATTTATACTCATCACCCCAACATTATCAGGATGGAGTCCAGCGATTATCTCTCGATCTTTGACTCTAAATTTCTCAACTCCCCCACCTGAAGTTGTCCAAAGTTTGATCGCAGATATAGCTGCAAAGGAAAATGTGACCATAGATGATTCAGCTTTGAAGGCAATTGCAAGAGAGTCAACAGGAGACCTGAGACGCGCAATAAATCTCCTTCAGATTGCATCTACTGCTAGTGATACTGTTACTGAAGACGTTGTCTACGAACACTCTGAAACCTACCTTATTACGAAAACACGGAATCTCGTAACTCTCGCTCTTGATGGTCAGTATGAACCAGCAAGAAAAGCAATTCGAAACCTCGTGGCAATTGATGGTTATTCACCCCAAGAGGTCTGTCTTGAAATTCAACGAGATGTTACTAAACGACCCTTTGCGCCTGTAGTTCTCAGTAAGGTTCTAGATAGGATTGCAGAGATCGATTATCGCATTCTGCACGGAAAGAATGCATTTGTTCATCTGGCTGCACTTCTTGCATCACTTCGAGCAATTGCTGCTGAGTCGACCTAAAACATTTGTTCGATTTTATTATCAATTCTAACCTTATTATACAGAGCAGAAATAAGGTTGGGCGAGAGATCTTGACTGTCATACAAAAACTCTGCTTTTAGAGAATCCTCCTCTCTTGATATCATTTCATTATTCGTAGCCAATGTAAGCATTCGCCTGATTTGACTTGGACTTCCATATCTACATCTGAATGAGATGAACTCAACAGCATCCTCAACTTGGACAGGACTCCCTTTCTTTCTAAAAAGGTGTGCAAGAATCAGAAGGAGGTTTCTGCCATTCATGATTTATGTGGCACCCGACAGCCTTTTAGAAGTTGTCGTGTCTGAAACTCTAGAAATGACTAATCGTCAATTAATGCATGTCCATGGGCACACGATTATGGAATTGGAGTTACTCTTACAAGACGCATGTGATTTGTTCGATGAGGTTGTGAAATTAGAGAGCAACGCACTTGGAGGATGGTCCAACATAAACATCCGCGGTCATTCAGATGAAATTGATTTCGTATTGAAACTGCCTTCAACAATTTCATCTCACTCTATCCAACCATACAAGAAACTCTACAATATTTGCCTATTCTTAAACCACCATGGTATTGCTCCGCAGCCCTTATCCTTTGGTCGACTTTCGGATTCAGCTGAAACTCCGTTCATAATCTTTGAATACGTCAGAGGTCATATTCACGAAACTCTAGCTGAATTTTCATCCAATGAAATAGAAGCTCTCAAGGAGTGCCTACAAATCCTCGCTCAGCAAAAACCTCCTGGTTTCAAAAGATACAATTCAGCTTCTGACTATCTTCTAACTGCACATGCGCTTGTTGAAAATCATGAAGGTTTTCATAAGAGTTCTCAAGAACTTCATGATCTAATCAACTCATTCGTCAGGTTATATCCTGAAGTTCTTTCATACACTAATTCTCTGGATGAGTGGTCTCAGTCATTAATGCATGGTGACTTGTGGGTTCCTAACATAGTCTTGCAATCTGGAAAAGTAATCCTACTGGATTTTGAAAATGCTTCATATGGATGTCAACAATATGACATAGCCTATCTTTTTGAAGCACCTAGCAATACTCCAGAAGAGCAACCTCTAGGACTGCTATCTCCACATGAAGTAGATGAAGTAAATAGCTTGAGACCACTTGCATTAGCATATATTATTGAGTGGTCTTTAGAACGATTGCTTTCAGTGGAGTCTAAACTGATTGAACCAAATTTGGCCACAAGAGATAGTTGGTTGGCTGTTGTTGGTTATACCCGTTCTAAGATATCTCGCTTGAAATCACTTCTTCTCTAGTTGAAAAACTTCTCTGGAGGCGTTTCCCAAATTCTCTCCTTTGCTGACGCAATTACATATTGATAGCCTTGTTCAGTTAAAAAGAGCTGACGTTTTGCTGCAAAATCCATATCCCTTGTGTCCTTTGTGATGAGAGAGTAGAAACGGGCAAAACTCCCATCCGTCTTTGGTCTGAGAATTCTACCTAATCTTTGAGCCTCCTCCTGTCGTGATCCAAAAGTTCCAGACACCTGAATAGCAACATTCGCATCTGGAAGGTCAAGAGCAAAGTTAGCAACTTTGGAAACTATCAGTATCTTCTCCTTACCCTCTTTAAAAGCTTCATAGAGGCGTTGTCTTTCATCATTGCTTGTTTTGCCAGTGATCAATGGCGCTCCGACTTCGTCAGCAATCAACTTCAACTGGTCAAGATACATGCCAATCACTAGTATGTTGTCATTGGAGTGATATTTTAGTAACTCGTTAATGATGACAATTTTTAACGGATTTTCCGCTGCGATTCTGTATTTCTTCCTATCTTCAGCTAATGCATAAGGTCTTCGTAAGTCATCTGGAAGATCAAGTCTAATCTCGTAGCATACAGCTGTAGCAATCCATCCTTGGTCTTCGAGCTGTTTCCATGGCATATCGAACCTTTTTGGACCAATAAGACTGAAGACATCCTCTTCCCTTTCATCCTCACGCACCAATGTTGCTGTAAGCCCCAGTCTTCTTGTCGCTTGGATTGTTGCAGTCACTCGAAAAACTGGGGCGGGAAGCAGATGCACCTCGTCATAAATAATAAGTCCCCAGTTCCTCGCCTCGAATATCTTGAAATGAGGAAATATATCCTCACGAGTCTTGCGCCAAGTGAGAATCTGATATGTAGCTACAGTGACAGGGCGAATTTCCTTCATATCGCCCGTGTATTCACCGATGTCTTCTGGCCTTAGAGTGGTCTTATCAAGAAGTTCTGCTATCCATTGTCTAACAGCTACAACATTTGGACATAGTATGACTGTTGAAGTCTGGAGCTTGTGCATCGCTCCAATTCCTACCATTGTTTTCCCAGCTCCGCATGGCAAAACAACAACGCCAGAGCCTCCCTTTACACCTCCACCCGCATAAAAAATGGCTACAGCATCTTCCTGATAACCTCTAAGACCCCATCCCTTACCATCAAGTGTCACTTCACGGATTTCAAATGGTAAATGTTCACCCTCAACATACCCTGCAATGTCCTCAACTGGGTGTCCTATTTCTATTAGTGCGTGTTTCAGAAATCCACGCTGTCCTGGATCAACTCGCAGAGTTACTTCATCAACTCGATCAATGAGGAATTCTTTGACTCTCTTATCTGACCATATCTCCTCTGCTAAATCTTCGTCAGCACATAAGAGAAGGAGATCAGGACCCTCTTTGTAAAGTGAAAGCTGTCCATATCTGGACATATAATCAACAATCTCTCTTGCAATGTTGCCAGGAATTGGGTATTTAGCAAACTGCTCCAGTGCAGCAATCACTTCATCCGGAGTCATTCCCATTGCCGCTGCATTCCATAAGCTCAGAGGTGTGACCCTGTAGGTGTGAACATACTCTGGGCTCTTTACAAGTTCAGCAAAACGAGCCAATGAATCACGAGCGTCCTCATATAGCGGATTGTCTACTTCTAGAAGCACTGATTTGTCAGACTGTACAATGAGTGGATTACTCGGATTAGCCATGTTGTTTCATCATCCAGTTATCTCTTTATATACCTTTGACTCTGTGCCCCGAGTAATGCGTTAACACGGAGGTGCAATGAACACATGATTGTAATTATACTTGATAATGTAGTAGATTCCTGCACCGACGTTGAAACAGCCTAAATGGTTGTCACTGCTTCTGTGTGCTTATTCATTCATTATACGCATCGTGTATGAATGGTCATTGAAGCACAAAGTTAGTTGTGGGTTTCGACTTCTTGCGGTTTGCTGTGCTACTAATGTAAGATGCGTGTCGCTCAGTCAATGAGAGTGAAACAAAAAGTGTATACTAACAATCACAAGGAAAGTCGTTCGCAAAAAACATGTAATGCGAGTCTAGAACGCAGCTGTTTGGATAGGCAGAATCCAAAGAAGCGGAGAGCTCCTCTCTTGGATAGCATCCCAGGAATAAATCATGGGTGTCGGCTTTCTATGAGTGAGGTGATCTAATAGATGACCCCTATAGTAGAGGTGCTAAATATCCGAAGATTGCAAGTAAGCACCATTAATGGGAAGGTGCAAGAATGAGTCGTGTAGACAAGTTCAACCCTCTAGTAAAGGGTAGTACCATTGACCAGAAAAGAGATGCAATTCGAGGAGGTACAAGCGGAAAAGCTCAGATAGCTGAACCAAGATTCGAGGAGATCCGTCAAGATGCAATCAATTTCGGACTTGCAACTGATGTATTATATCCAATGAGTGCTGGAAAAGAGGCGTCGATTTTCTTAGCGTTATGGAATACTCATCCTATCATTTTGAAAGCTTACAGACTCTGGGCGACTCCTCATAAACTATCTACAACAAAGGGGTATATCAGAGAATCCAGTCGTAAGAAGACTAGATGGATTCTAGGTCTAATAGAGGATGTTACAGTAGCAGAGTTCGATATTCTTCAGAATTGCTATAATGCAGGTGTAAGAGTTCCAACACCAATATCAAGAGTGGCAAATTACCTTACAATGAGATTCATAGGGGATGGCGAAACTCCAGCTCCTCAATTAAGAGAGATAGAATTGGAGGATCCTGAAGCTGCACTAAATGATGTCTTCGATCAATACCTACTGATGTACCGTGATGCTCATTATGTCCATGGAGACCTAAGCGCATACAACATTCTCTGGTGGAGGAACAAGCCATGGATTATCGATGTACCTCAGAGTGAAGCTGTCAATAAATGGTCTGACATGAGTAAGGTAGAATTGATGCTTCGTCGTGACATCCATAATGTTCTGAGTTACTTCAAGAGCTATGGACTCGAGCGCAATCCTGAACATATTCTCAATGTATTTCTAGATGCATATATACCTGATAACTTGAGGAACTATCGAGAACTTCGTAAAGAGGGCCTTGAATTGATCTAAGATGTGTAGTAAGCCTTCAGTCAATCTATTTTATCTTAAATAGAGAAAATACATAATGAGCCTCAAGCCTGCAGCTGAGGCTCAATACGACATCGTTTGGACGGGTATCGGGCAGGACTACCTCGTTAGACCACTGCTGTGGTCCTTTGTCCATGTTCAGGAAACCTTTTTGAGGACCACTCTGGATACTCCAGGGATCTTCTTTAGGCTGTCCTCGAGTTCGTTGAGGGTTACAACCAGTTGGTCTGGTATGAAGTAACACTCATAGTAACAACGTTCGCCGCGTAAACATACTCCGGTTGTGAAGATGATGTCACTAAGTTTTGCGTCGTTGAATGCAAAGTTCAATTGCTTCAAGAAATTGCGAGATAAGTCGCTTATCTCAATCCTTAGCAAGTAAATGTCCTCATTAGCAACTGGGAAGATCTTCACGACTCGGTCTTTGTGGTGCATGACCACTAACCCTGCCTTCTCCCCGATGTCTGCCACAAACTCAGCCGGGAAAACCACTGGTTCTCCAGGTGTTAGATGAAGAATGATTGCTGAAGTAGCGCCTTCCTTATCTATTACCACGGGTCCAACCTCGAAGTCATAATCTAGTAAAGGTTTCATATAACTCTGTATATTAAAGGTTTGGTGGTTGGAATATCCCTGCGTTTGTCTTATCAAAACGAGCTAATGATGTGAAAAATAGCACGATGTCATGAAAATTCACACAGTTCAGTCTGGATTGCTGACTCTGGGATGGGTCTTATTAACAACTCATAGAACTCTGCTCCCTTAAGTAACACTAAGGTTTGACTTAGATTTTACTTCTTTCAAGGAATATTCCCCTAAAACACCTCCCGCGCTAAATCCTAGACATTCTTTAAGGCGGAATCTATAATTGGACTCATGTCATCGCATAGTGAGAGGAGAGAGAATAGTGCACCCACGTCTATCCCAACTGCTTGGTTTGATTCTCTGCATTGTATCAATTGCTATGACCTATATAGTATATCAAAGTACTATGATGATTGAAGGTCAAGACTTCTCAATATTGATTGCGTCTGGCATGGTTGCATGGGGGATTGTTGCCCTGCCTGAGCTTGCAATTGGGCTTTGGCTGATAGCCAAAGGAACTCGCGAAGCGCGAATTGGAGATGTATCAGGCGTTCTCATTCCTCTTGTTCAGAAGGAGGGTCGAATTAGTGTGGATGATGCTGCCAGAGAGCTTGGTGTTGAGCCCGAGGTTGTGGCTGACGCGGCTGAGAAACTATCAAAACGTAGACTACCCCTAGTATATTTGGATCGACGAGCTCATGAGATTGTGAGTCCCAAGGCAGTGTCACTGAAAGAGAGTCTTCTATATCTTCTATATGCACAACGACGAATGACATTCGACCAGATTTATCGTGTCACTGAGTCAACTGATGAACAAATTGTTGATGCTCTAAAGGAGCTTTCGAAGCAGGGTAAATTTAGAGGAGTCATTGATGAGAACTCTAGAGTGGTTTATACTCAAGAAGCAGTTTCTCAACTGCCAAAAGCTGTGACTGTCTGTCCTAACTGTGATGGAAAATTGGATGCACCAGTTCTCCCTGGTGAAGAAGAATCATGCCCATATTGCGGACACATCATCACTAACAAGTTGAAATAGAAACTATATTCAAGTAAATGGATCTATTTTTAGTTTGAATTTAGTCATTCTTTTGTTAGTGTGCATTAATTAACCTCAAATTTGTTAGGTACTATTGGAACGGCATATGTTATGTCATCAAAGCCCGCTTCTGCAAATACTCTTGCTTCACCCATTGTTGAAGCAGTAATACCCTATGCTCCATACTCAAGTTGTCTCATACCAATTTCGATGCACTCGTGAGTCTTAATATGTGGACAAAGATCCACTCCATTATACTCAGCTCTCTCCGCCATGCTTTTGAGATTGTTCTCCAACCGCTCCAGATCGATTAGGAGTGCTGGTGTCATAAGATCACTCGTTTGTAATTTCCTCATTGTGTGAATGTCTCCTTTGACTTTGTTAAGCAATCCCTAATAATCTCGTGCAGACCAAGCGAAATAATTATGAGATACATGACTACTAAATTGATTGGTTTTAGAAATGGATACAATTCCTTCAATCCTCTTACATATGCTCGAACATGAGAGTTCGCAAGCGAGATTTGTACTTGCATCTGTGAAAGATGTCGACATGCAATTTACTCCAATGGATTCGCTTCGTACACTCGATGATCTGGCTAATCACCTTGCTCTATCTCCGTTGATTGACTTTTATTGCTATACAAAGAAATTCCAGGAGGTTGAACAGGTCCAAGAGATGGAACAGCAACTAAAGTGTGACAATATTGAGGATATGCTAAAAGCCTTTGACAAAGGAATTGGAATTATCAAAGAGCACATATCTGCATTGTCAAACGATCAAGCTCTCGAAGAGAATCTGAAGGCAGTCTATGAACAAGGCCCCGATAGGAATTGGGCTCATTACCTACCTGAGATTACAACACATTTGGCGATGCACAAGATGCAGTTGTGGATGTATCTAAAACTTGCAGGGGCTCCTGTGAGCATGTGGACATACTATGGTGTTCCTAGAAATGAATGAGTGTGTTCAAGTAATTCCATGCTGATCTCCACGAATTCTTCTTCTTAGATTCAAACGAACCTCATCAATCTTCTCAGCCATTCTACTCTTCTTAGGCCAGTATTCCTTGATTTCATCAAACCCGTGGACATCCCAATATAGTGGACAAGCGCCATAGCAATAATCAAAGTGCTCGCAAGCCTTGCAACCTTCAGGTGCAAAATCCTTTGCTCTCCAAAACTGAGATGCTCGATTGTACCATACTTGTTCGAAACTCTCAGTAAGAAGGTTGCCAACAGGTTCACTAAAACTTGAGCATGGTAGTACGCCTCCCTCAGCATCAATTGAGAGTAGCCCATCACAACATGCACAGCTCTTAGCTCCAAGTCCATGTGCAATTGGATTGAAAAGGCAAACTGGTGTTGGTGCATACCAGACGAATTGTACACCTCTTTTATTGGCTCGCCGCTTAACACGTTTCACTATATCTTTGATTTCAGCATATTTGACTTGGAGCTCATCTCTGAGTTTGGCTGCTGTACCTGTGTATATCACCATATTCATACTAAAGTAAGTGAGTTTTAGTTCATTAGCATGGAAGTCTACGAGCTCTTCTAGTTTGTCAAGATTGGGTCGGCATATAGTGGTATTGCAGTGCGTATAGATGTCAGTTTTTTGAAGGTTCTTTATACCCTGAACTGTTCTCTTAAAAGCACCTTGGATTCCAACAATATAATCATGCGTTTCAGCATCAGGTCCTTCAATAGAAACCTGGGCACTGTTTAATCCAGCATCTACTAGTTTTTGTACATATGCAGGGTCATGACAACGAATTCCATTTGTTATGAGATTGACTCTCAGTCCTCTCTCCCGTGCATAAGATATCAGGTCAAATAGATCCTCACGTAGCGTTGGTTCTCCACCTGTGAAAGACAAGCTAGGAACATGAGCATCATCCACGATGATGTCAATGACCTGCTTGACCTCTGCAGTTGTCATCTCACCAGATTCTCGGAATGGAGAATAAGCATAGCAAAACCGACACTTGTTGTTGCATCTATAAGTGAGAGCAATCTCACTTAGTACAGGATACTTAATTTCACCCTCCCCAAATGGCACAATCCTAGCTGTTTTGTAACTGTAGATATTTTGGTTCCCAATGGTCATATTACGAAGATCATCAACAAACGCCGCTATGTCATTCATTATAACCTGTCTTTCCCCGCCTGCTTCAACAAAGAAGCTAATGATGTCTTCCAATTTATCACCATCAAGTAGCATCTTGAGCATGTGCATCCCTGTTTCGTTAAGGTGCATGGTTTTGTTTGGTCGTAAAATTAGCAGGTTGTCTTGTGGTCTGACGAAGAAAAAGTCTCTCACCTCATCTATGAATGCAGGTACCCATTGAAGGTCTTCTAATGTGTAATCATAATTGGGAATTGAACGTGAGGTCATTGTATTCTTGGTTCGCTCTATTCATCTTAAGGGTTAGGATAGAAGATATTCAAAAAATGAAAGGCTTATCAGTCCCCAATCTTGAGATAGAAATAACATCGTCGTGGAGTGTGTTCAATGAGCACAAATGAGATAAAATTGCCATATGGCACAATCACAAAGAAGAAACTAATCATGAATTTCAGTGCTTACGACATTGATTTACCAATAATTGCTGCTGGGATTCGAGAGAGAATGGATGTCTTTCGTGAACTTGATGTCGAGTTCGCTGGTTTTGGTACAGAAGTACCTCCAAACATGAGTGAACAAACTCCTGCAATCGTGAAATGTTTCTTTGAGTATGTTGGGAAAGATGCGGATGCAAGTGTCATTTTGAAACGAGTATATCATCTTGTATGGGGTGGTATGATAACGGAGTTTCCTGATCTAGTAGAATGGGCGGCTGCAAAAGCAGACTTATCGAACCTAACCATCGCACAAGCTGATGTTCTTAGAGCCCAAAGAGGGGACTAAACTCATCAATGAATCCGTGTCTGGAGAGTATTTGACGAGAGGATAACGACGTGAAGGAACGCCTTGTAAAAGCATTATTAGTTGGATTACTTGTACTTACTATAATTCAGATGCAACCTTTTAGCAATGCAACTAGTATTCCAAGCGCTAATCCAAATTTAGACAGTGTATATGTTGATGTTGTAGTAATGCCCAATGGCAGAATAAATGTAACTTACTGGATGACCTTTACTGCAGCTGAAGGAGGTCTAGGAGGATTCGATCTTCTAGGAATTCAAGAATCAACAATACGTGATAGTAGTCGTTCATATGCTGAGTGGGGTGGCAGTCGCTATGATCTCTTGGTCACTACTCTTCCAGATGGTTATGGCTTAGATTGGGTTCCTCGAACTCCAGAAGGAGAACAAGTTCTTGTTGTGTTTGGTTACTTCAGTACGAACCGTGTTATTGAGTTAACGACATCACCAACCTATGGCAACCTTGGAGTTTTCAACTGGGCACCTGTTCAATGGAACATCCCTATTGACTATGAGTCTGTACAGGTGATTTATCCGATCGAAATGAACTCAACTTGGATAGAACCAACTCATGGAGTAACGCCTGAGGGGGCTGAATATGCAGGATATATTGAAGATGCTAACCAAGGGTTATGGCAGGGTGCATCCCAAATTGCCTTTGAGGAAGAGAATCTTCTTGCGTATCCCTATGACGCTGCCGCAGATCCCCGCTACTTCACTGTGAGTCTTGGTCACTCAACCATAGCTGCGTATAGCCATTTCAGAGTCTTTCACTACACTAATTGGAGTTTCTATGAGCCATTTTTTGAAGATGGAGCTCTTGGTATTGATTATTCACCAATAATCAATGCTCAAGCAAATATTCAGTTTAGCTTACAGCTTGCGGTTTATAACTACGGCGATGCTGATCTTGAAGATGTGACGATAGCAATGTCACTTCCTGAAAACCTTACACTTACATCTGGTTCAGTAACGACATTTATTGGAGACCTCTCTGGTGGAGAAACAAGGTTTGAGTCATACTCGCTAATTCCTGCGAATTTGCCTGCTATTCTAACAATCGCATTTCAAGTCAGTGCTTCAAATCTGAACTCTTCAGAGTGGCTAACCTTTACGGTTGATGTATATGTTCAGGAGTATATCCCTCCACTGATTCCACCGAATCTATTGTTTGGTGGAGTTGCTATCTTTGTGTCGATTGGTTTCATCTTCTACGGATATAGACGAGTAACTCGTACCTATGGTGCAAAATGGGAGGCTGATGATACAACCTATGTTTATGAGAGTCCTGAAATATCAATACAGACATTTGGAGAACCAGGAACCATTGCAGATTTGGACCCCATTGAATCTGCTTTCTTCATCAACACAACAAGGCAAAAGCTCGTTTCAATGATACTCATATCTTGTGTCAAAAAAGGGGCAGTTCGAGTATTATCAACTGATCCACTAAAGCTCTCCGTCACAGGTCTTCAATTCCAAGATTTGACTTATTATGAGGAACTTTTTGTCGCTGCAATAGTGGATGATGAACTGGATCCGGATAAGATTGATGATATGCTTGAAGAATTGGCTGAGCAGGTACAAGAGAAGGCTTGGAGCGCAGATTTTGAGGCAACGAAGGCCAAGCATGATGAGATGGTTGATGGTGCTTGGGAAGAATTGGAGTCTTATCCCACTTTGGATGGAAGAATGGATTATTACTTCAACCGTCAGTATCATGGAGGTGGTTGGGCATGGTACTGGTTGTATATGCATCCACGGCACGACCATATTAGAGATGTCTTCACAAAACCAGGACCTTCGATATCTCCTCCACAAGTTCCTGATTGGTTCTCTCAGCTCTCAGAAACAACTGGTCATGCAGTTAGTGGAGTTGGTCGAGTGGTTGGTGATGTGGCTACAACAACTGGTCAGATAATGAACAATGTAGCTAACACTATTGGTAGCGTTTTACAAGGAGTAGGAGATATAATCACAGCACCCCTTAAACCTCTGATCGAAAGTACAAGTAGGTGTGTTTCCCACGATGCCTGCCATAGCGCTTGTGTATCTCATGATGCTTGTCATAGTGCTTGTCACAGTGCCTGCCATAGCGCTTGTGTATGTCATAGTGCCTGTCACAGCGCTTGCCATAGCGCCTGTGTTTCTGGAGGTTTCAGGTAATTGACAGAACCATTCGCTACGATTTTCCATGTTAGTGACATTCACATTGGTGAAAGTGGTGTTACGGTTAAGGATCTCGAGAAAGCTATCAATTTGATTGAAGAAACCGCTGCAAACTCTCCTTCTCCTTTATTATTAGTGACTGGAGATTTAACCACTGAAGGTCTCAGGGAGGAGTATGAAGGAGCTGCATCTGTATTGAATGAGGTCAGCATTCCCAAGGTGTTAATCCCCGGGAATCATGATGAGCGAAATTATGGCTCTGTTATTTTTGAAGAGTTTTTTGGAGACCGTTTCAAGACATACGAGTCTGAGTATCTAGCAATTTTTGCCGCAGATAGTGCTGAACCGGACAATGACGCAGGTCATGTTGGTAGAGTCAAGTATAATGAGATTAGAGACTTCTTCAATCAGGCAAAGAATAAGGTTAAGGTATTTGCCCTTCATCATCATTTAATTGCAGTTCCACATACTGGGCGAGAACATAATGTTGTTGAGGATGCAGGGGATGTTCTTGGAGTTCTAAACAATTCAGGATGCTCTCTGGTACTTAATGGTCACCGTCATGTCCCTTGGATGTGGCAACTGGGTGAGATGGTCCTTTATAACACTGGGACACTACTTTCTCGACGAGTTCGCGGGGCAATGACTCAACTACATACAGAGATTTCCATCAGCGAAGATCAAGTAAGATTTATTCTACGCTATAAAGATGGTAGTGAGCGATTATTCACTCAATCCCGGTTACGAATATAAGAATCTGAAGTGAATAGAAAAGTGTTCACTAATATTCAGAAAAGAACCAAACGATATCGACCGAGGACACATTTGCCAAGGATACTATTGAACTTACAACTCCTCGAACGACAACAACTGAATTCAATGTTGATGCACCAGTCCATTCGATAAGAACGAAATTTAGTCCATCTGATATTGTGATTACATTTCCAACACGAAGAGTTACCTCTCCCTTTACAGCAACGGCAGTACCTATTGGTACTAGTCCGTCATTGATATCATTTATACTTGTAAGCCCAATTAGTCCATCATGCCATGCGATAATACCTACTGTGACAATAGCAATGACAAGTAGGACCAATGCTATCTTTGCAACAGACTTTCCTTTCTTTTTTGGCATGCTATTCCACCTGATATAGTAGGTATAATCAAACTAAAGAGTATGACGGCTTAAAAAGGAAACACTTTAGGTGGGCTTGCTATTTCCAGAAACGGTTGCGATGAATGTATCAGAGAGATTTTTGACAATTGCTGGAGAAATTGGGGCGTTTACAGAACGATTGACTGGTGTAAGTATTGTTGATGCATATTTTGGCCCTAAAGAGATGGATCCAAAAAAGATGAACGGAGAAAAATCTGCATCAGACATCAGACATGAAATCCATATTGCTTTTGATGCTATGCGAGATGAGATTAAAGATCCTTTACGTCTTGAATACTTGATGGGCGAGTTACATTCATTGAACATGGTCGTTGATTGGTTAGATGGAACTGGGCTTTCTTACTCTGAACTTGTGGAAGGGCTCTTTCATATCTCAATGAAGAAATTCACAGAGGCTGAGATTGAGAAGAGTATAGAGCTTGTTGATGATGTGCTTGAGGGTTTCCCTGGCGATGATCTCCATGATAAGATTACTAGGTTTGGAAAAGAGGGGGAAATTACTGGTGATGCTCTTCAAAGTCTACTTGAAGATGAACTACAACAACGTGCACTAGAAATCGGTCAAGAGTTCCGGAATAAAATTTTCACACTCCTTGGTGCATCCGTACCTGACAAGGGTGTTCAATATGAAGCTGTCAGGAATCAACCTTGGGGTGGATATAATTGGTATCTTGGTGAGTTCAAATCATTGAATCAATTCAATATAGACCGGAAATTCAATAGAGATACCTTGCAGTCAACGATCTACCACGAATATGAACATCACGTTTCAAACTTATGGCGAGAGAAAGCATATCTTAAGACTGGTAATCTTGAGTTGTCCATTGTCCTTCTGCATACTGGTAGATGTGTTATCTCAGAAGGAACTGCTGATACTGCAAAAGAATTCCTTGGAGTTTCAGAAGATGATCCTAGAATGATTGTATTGAATGCATTATATCCCCTCCGAAGGATGACTCAAATTAACGCTGCACTACTTCTAAATGATGAAAGAAAATCAGTTGAAGAAGCAATAGATTATCTTCAACATAGAGGGTACAGGACTCAGGAAGCTGCAGAAGGAGCAATAGATTTCATTTCTCCAACAACCAAAGAGGGAAAAATCAACCTCTTCGCACCCTACATATTCACTTACTTCACTGGACGTATGAACTTTGTGTATCCTACTTTTCTTCAAGCTGTCGATAGGGATGTACTTCCTGAATTCTTCAAGACAATCTATATGAATCCTTATTCAGGTTCAAGTGTAACATGGAACAAGGCATTCGAATGGATGTAGCTTAGAAATCGGGTATTCCGAGTGGTATCGTCGAAGAAGAAAAAACCTGGTAATGGAAGAAGAAGACAATTCAAAGAGATATTTTGTGCATCTGAATTGATCTTACTATTCCTTGTTTGGATTCTGAATGATTATTTTCAAGCTACAATAGGTGAGTTACTGGCATTTTACTTGATAGGGTCCCTAATAGTAATCTTGATACTTCGGGCTATTAATCGCCAAGCTGCTGAGCACGCCATGGAAAGCAATTAACGTGTTTTCTAGATTCCAGAAAAATGAAAGATGTGTGATGGAGTTGAACCATCACACAGATTTTTGAACTACTCTCCACTTTGTTGGGCTCTACTGTAGGCTCGGTCCAGCTCCTGATTCAGAGAGGCTGGAATGGCTGTCTTACCAGTTATGTCACCTTCCTTTCGTCTGATGAAGACGTAGAGTAATGTGACATATACGATATCGAATGTCCGTAAAACAAGAGTGCTAGGAATGGATGCAAAAACTACGAATACAATCGTTACTATAATTGTCGTGAAGATATCCCCTGCGGAATATATCCATCCAAACAAAGCTCCAAATGCTGCAAAACCAAAGAAAATCATGAATGCCAAAACACCGAAGCCCCATCTTACTGCAGTTTCTTTAATCAGCACATCAACGAAGTTCTTGCGGACCAAACCAGCACTTCGTTTAATTGCTTTTGTCGCACTCAACTCTTCTGCAACCATGGCTGGGATTGTAAAGTAGTTGACAAGTGCCCATACCCATCCAATGATACCTTCTGCAGCATATCCAACACCTCTGCCAATTGCACTCTGAGACCTCTGTGCTGCTCCCCTTATGATCATCCTTACAATTGCTATAATTACGCTCATGATGCTTAGCACCACAAGTGCGCCAAGTACTCCAAGAGAAGACCTCACACCATCCCCAAGAGTTGGGTCACGACCACGCATGTAAATGTACGTAATTGCAGATGTAGTTGAATATGCGAAATTGTAGAAGAAGATTACAACAAAGAGATACACAACAATGCCTATAGCATATGGCCAGTCTGTTTCAAGAACAAACTCATAACCTGGTGCAAGAACTTGAGGCATGAAATATACTAGTATTGCTGCGAATAGAACTGCTGAAACTAATGTGAAAATCATAGTCAGCAATGGTGGGACAAAGGTTCCTTTTTCATCTAGAGTGACCTGCCCTGTCAGTTTTATTATCTCCCCAGCTCTTCTGACTCGATCTCTAAATACTGTAAACAGAAGAAGTGTTAGAAATAATGTGAACAGACCTGGTATCATTACAGGCCACCATATACCAATTTGTGATATTGGAAAGGTTCCTGTTAAAACCAAGAAGATAATTAATCCCCAGGTCAAGATGTTCATAACGAACGCACCAATGGTGATTAGTGTTCCACCAAATCGCCGTGCAGCGAGAGAAGCAAGTAGACCCATTGCTAAACTCATTCCAAATATGCCAAGAAGCCCAGCACCTATCAACCACATATTACCTGCTAGAAATGGCAAGAAACTAGTGATAATCCCAGTTATGTCATACATTATCCAAAGGTTCCAGACTGCATATACTCCAAATGCTATGAAACCTCCAAAGACAATGAGGAGACCTGCAATTGCTCCTTTATGGCTTGGAAATTTCTGCTTTTCATGATACTCATAAATGTCAGTAACTGTCATGTCGACTCTCCTCCAAAATAATGAACATTGCATTTTATTTGGATGAACATGAAATTAAATCTATGCCCATATGGACCAAAACACAAGTTAATTATAATGAGCATACATCCTGAATTTGCATGGAAAATATACTCTATTGTGCACCTGGACATATCTTTTGCAGTGCAAACAAAATATTGCTGGCTGTTGATGGCAGTGAGGGATCTTCACGAGCAGCGACTGTTGCTTTCGAAGTGGCTGAGATGACAAATTCGAAACTGTACATCATTCACGTGATTCCTACGCCTGTTGTGAAGCAATTTTCGCTGATGTCAGATGTAAATCTTGATGATGTTCTCCACAAATACGAGGACAAGGGGAAAAAACTGCTTGATGGAACTAAGAAAGCTGCTGATGATTACAAAATCGAAATAGAGCTGATACTTGAGAAGGGATCTCCAGCAGAGAGGATTATCTATCAAGGAAAAGAACTCGGAGTAGACCTCATAGTCATCGGTTCTGAAGGTGCAGAGGGTGCACGCCGTTCTGGTCTCGGAAGCTCTGCAGAACGAGTAGTGATTGGTTCTTCGAGTCCTGTTCTTGTTGTGAAATGACCTGTGCATTAGGATCTTAAGCAATTCTCAAATTAGATGCCAAAAGGTAACATTGGTATTTCGTTGTCTTCATCCAACTCTCTGACCATCCGAAATACACCTCTAACTGTAAGGAGTTCCCAAGCGGGCTTTGCATAGGCAATAGCAATTTCTTTTGCTCTCTCCGGTGGGATTCCATACTCTCTCAATGTTGTATAGAAGGTCTTGGCACCTTTTTTGACTTCATTCCGACCTTTACGAAGTGACCACCAGACTTTGAACAGGAGTTTTGATCCACCACCTATTGCAGTACCTGTAATGGAGGCTATGGATCTCGCAGTTCCCAATTCTATTCGAACTCCTCGTCATTCTCCTCTTCATAATTTTCTGAGTGTCTTCGTTTCTTTTTTTTGCCACCAATTTCTATCGTAGCTTCATCGCCAACCATGCTCATGAGCTTAGTGAAGTCAAGAGCTCCAACAAATTTCTTGGTCATGTCTAAAGCCACATCTTCTGGGATTCCCTCAGCGATAAGATTGCTATAGAACTTCCCAATTCCTGCAGCCATGTTGCCTGCTGCTTCAGGACTGTAAACACTATTAATTAAACCTGAAATGAGCTTTGGGATTGCATCATTTAAAGCACCAAAAAGTTCAGGCAGAGCTTCTGCAACTTCCTTTAGTTCCTCTGCATCACTCTTTTCATGTCTTCTTCTTTTCTTAGATGCTTCAGAGTAATCGTCACTCAATTTGTTTTTCACCAAGTATAATATAGACTGGTCACTGACTATATATAAAGTGGAAAAAAGTGACCACTTCAAAGTAATTATCTTAGTCTCTCACCAGTGTGAAGTATCTTGCTCTTTCATCCTCATCCTCAATAACTTGGAGAATGCCACGTTTAACGAGTGTGTTCACTCTTTCTCGTATGATTCTCCTAGAGGCTGTTCCTCGCTCAGCTCTCACTGATGTTGTTATTTGGCTTATATTGAGAGGTCGAGAGTTGTCAAGAATTTGAATTATCCTCCAGCTTATATCGTTCTTCTTCAAATCCCCATATCTTGATTCCAATCTCTCAGCTTTAGTGAATTTGCTCATCAATCGTACCATTCCATCATAAAATTCGAAGCCTTCTCTGATGACTTTAGCTGAAGATCGTACTTCCTCAATACCTGGGCCAACTCTCTCAATAAGCTCCTCTAATCTGGCCAATCTCTCTGAAATCTCATTTAATCTATCTTGCACTTCCTCTATAGTCAGGTCTGGTTTTTCACTCTTGTTCCGCGTGGATTTCTTTTTCCTAGCATCTGTCAAGGAAGTGTCGCCATTCTGAAATCGATAGCAGAAAGTGATAAGTTTGACGAAGACCGCCCAATACTAGATATCCTGAAGAAGATTTCATGACATAGAACAAGTGTGGGCAATTTGAACGAAGAAGAAAGTGAAAAATTAGTAGAGAATGTACTTCCTCTACGCGATCTATTTCACTTTGCACACTTTTCTAGGTTTTATCGTCTATATGTCCCAGCATCTATTCTAGTAGGCGTGGCATGTGGGCTATTCATGGTTTTGTTCCAAGTTCTTATTGACGCAGCAACTTTTGCGTTCTCTGTTCTACCACTTTTCATTGCTCCTCTAATTGGGGGAGCTTTTTCAGGTGTCCTCATACACTATGGAAGAAGGGAAATCCAAGGAAGTGGTATTTCTAAAGCAATTGAGATGACACACAAACCAAGTTCACTCAGAAAAGGAACAACAATCACAAAACTAGTTGCGACATCAGTTTCCATAGGATCTGGAAATCCTGTGGGTCGTGAAGGGCCTGCGGTACTAATTGGAGCTGGAGTCGGGAATACTATTGGTAGGAAACTTGGTTTCCATGAAGATTCCCATCTCAGAGTTTTTCTAATGATGGGCTCAGCTGCAGCGACAGCAGGTATCTACATGGCTCCCCTTGGAGGCGCGCTATTTGCTACAGAAGCTCCATACAGAAGAGATGCTCGACTAGGTTATTTTGTACCTACTGTAATTGCAGCATTGAGTTCTTTTGTAGTCTTCATTGGTCTCTATCCTCTAATTACAGGAAATGGAGCTGGACCACTATTCACATTTAGCGCTACCTTCAGTTTCTCTCTTGCAACAGTTCCTCTGCTGGTAGTCTTTGGTGTTATTGCAGGTCTCATTTCAATTCTCTTTGCAGTAAGCCTTATGGCTACTCGTAATTTTTTCACGCTGAAGCTTCCTGACTGGGTAGATCCAATATTCGGGTCATTGCTTGCTTGTGTTGTTATCTTTGTTACTTCACTTTTTGTTGATCCTTCTTTAACGATAGCTGGATTAGGATATGATGTGATTAACACACTAGCCTCACATCCAGAATCTCTTCTAGTGATTATGATTCTGCTTTTTGGAAAACTGTTTGCTTCGTCCTTTGTAGTTGCAGGGCGGGTTTCTGGAGGAGTCCTGGCTCCCTCCTTATTTGTTGGCGCTATGTTGGGGTCCTTTTTTGGTGAGATTTTCTTCCCCGCCAATGTCCCAGCGTTCATGGTGTTGGGAATGGGTGCAGTTCTAGCTGCTACAACAAACACTCCTGTGGCAACAACCATTATGATGCTTGAAATGAGTTTGTCTTTTGATCTTGTTATTCCACTAGTAATCTGTATCTGTGTTTCTTATTTGGTGAGTGGCGGCACCTCATTATACGAAGGTCAAAAAGTCAGTAGAGATGACGAAGAACCCGGTTTCTATGCCAATGTTCTTCATCCAAAAGAACTTGAGTATGAAAAAGTAGATGAGGAAATGGATGCAAGTCCTGATGAAACCAATATACTTTGAATTCTTTCATGTATTTACGAAGATTAATAGGCAAAGATAGGCATATTGCGAGCAAATAGGGAGATTGGTAAGTCCAATTCAAGTCTAAGTGGAAATCAAAGGAGGATGAGTCTTTGCAGAGGAAAGTAATAAGCACGCTTATTGTTCTATGTATACTTCTATCAAGTGTTCCTGTTCTTCTCTATCTTGTTCCAAATGATGAAGTACAAATATCTACTGTGGAAACAGTCGGTATTGACTTCGAGGTTCTGGCTGAGGTTTATGGAGAACAGATTCCAGTTGTAGCCCGCTTTGATCAAGGTATGCCGACAACTCTACGAAAAATCATTTCATCTCTTCATATTGAGTTCTGTCTTGGGAGTGCAAGCAAGAGCCACATCGGTCCATATTATTTATTGAAAGGAGCTTCACGAAATCTGCAAGCATTAGCTAATATGGGAATTGTCAGTGAAATTGCTCCCCAAACACACGCACAATTCTTGGAAACCCCTCGAGATGTTTCCATTCCAGAAATCAATGCAGATAATGTCTGGATGATGCTGGATGATTTGAGCAGAAATGTCACAGGTCAAGATATTCTCATTGCTGATCTTGATTCCGGGGTTGATTGGAGACATCCTGACCTATGGTTTGCTGATGGTGGTCAATACTCTTGGTTTGACCAGGTTTCAAATGGTCAGCTGGATAATGGTACTGATGGTATTGATATCTCACCAGATGGAATAATCATGCCGGATGAAGCCCTCTATTTTCTTGACTTGGATAATAATGGTGTTTTCAATGTTCGAAGAGAATGGGTATGGTTGGATAATATAACTCAGAATGCCTTTCCTGATATAGGTGAACCTTTCTTTGTCGTGAATGACACATCTGGTGATGGACTTCTTGATCTTGGAGAACCGTTAGTTATGTTGGGAACTCCTAAAACCAAATACATCTTTGAAAAAGATGGCAATCCCTCCCCAAGTGTTCAAATGTGGGCGCGCGGTGTAAACCTTACATCAAGTACACACACTGACGATAGTCAATTCGGTGGTGGTCATGGGACTGCGGTTGCTGGCATACTTCTTGGTGGACAGATTGGTTATCGCGATTATATCGGGGTGGCACCTGATGCTGAACTCATGATGATTCGGGTCATAGGAGATCAATTCACTTGGTTGTCAATCGAGGAAGGACTTGCTATAGCAAACAGCACTGGAGCTGATGTCATCCTGACTGAAATTGGATCGTGGACATACGAATATCTTGATGGCAGCTCTCTAGTAGAACAGATGATTGACCTTTTGGTTGCAGCTGGTATTCCGGTAATTTCTCCAAGTGGAAATCTTGGAGGAAAAGACAAACATGCAATGATTAATACAGCTCCAGATGTTCCTCATCTGATTGATTTCTCAGTCCCAGTCGCAGACGGTCTTCTTGTCCCTGAAGACATTGCAGAGGTCTATATAACAGTTCTAACTATTGATCCCACTGATTTCATCTCAAGCAATTTCAGTCTGTGGATTAATGGTACAACAATCTACCTTCATCCAGGTGTCGGGGAAGGAATGTGGTTCAAAGAGAGTGGCATTATTTCTGGAATCAATATAGAATCATATACCTCAATCTCAGCAAGAGGAACGAAAATGCTTGCAGTCTGGTTGTATGGGTCCCTTCCAACAACGCCACCAGCCCCATTCTATCGACTCAATATCTCAACACCTGATTCCGCGATAGTCCATGCATACATTTCTGATGATCAGAGCGGTTGGACTGGCGGTTGTGTATGGATAAATGATATTGTTGATAGTCACCATATTACTTGGCCATCCACAGCTGACCGTACTATCAGCGTAGCAAGCTATAGAACACGAAATCTAGTCGGCGGAGGGACCATTGGTGATCGAGCAGATTTCTCGTCACGTGGTCCAAGGATTGATGGCCTCAATAAACAGAACGTTGCAGCGCCTGGTGGGTATGACATTATCTCTGATTATGCAAATGGCTCTGCTTGGGATACTTGGTACAATGGTTATGGATCTCTACCTTTTCAAAAGCAATTTGGAAGTTATCGGTTGTTTAGCGGAACGAGCGCTTCCGGTCCTCATGTAGCAGGAGCAGTTGCACTATTGCTCCAAAACAACTCCACAATGGGAGATCAAATGCAAGTAATAATCGAATCAACAGCTAGAAGTGATGGGTTCACTGGAATTGTACCAAATGCTGATTGGGGTGGTGGAAAACTCGATGTGGAATCTGCATTACTTTCATTAATGCCTGGTCCTGATATTGAAGGTCCTGTGATTGGGAGTCATGATCGTACTCCTTTTACTCCAAACTCCACTCAGTCTGTTCTGTTGAATGTCACCGTTACAGATGTATCCGGAGTAGACACAGTTATTCTCTCATACTACAATGGCACTTGGTACAACAATACAATGACTCTAATTGGCTCATTCTATATTGGTACAATCCCTGCACATCCAAACGGGACTCCAATTAGCTACAGATTCTATGCAAATGACACAATTGGTAATTGGTCGGTGTCCTCAATGTTTGGCTATACTGTTACAGATCCCCCACCAACCACAACAACAACTACTGGACCTACAACAACATCAGCTACTACAACTCCGACAACTGGTGGTCCGACTACAACATCACCTCCTCCAGAAGAACCAGATTATCTTCGTTTAGCATTGATTCTTAGCATAATACTTGCTTTGATTATTCTGGCTGCTGTTTGTAGTCGAAGGAGGTCACGATGACAAGAATGATGAAAAAGATAGATATCTATTACTTTTTTACTTCATATGCAACCTGAGCAGGTCTTATATGAGCTTAGTATATTGCGAAATCGAAGACAAATCAAACAAAAGGTATCGACTATGAAGCAACTCGGGGAATTTGTACTCGACTTGGGGCATAAGAAACGAATGCCTGTAGAAGTTCTAGTCGATAATGACAATACACTCATTCTCATTGACTGTAATTGCTGCGAAGAATTCATTTCAAGAAGACTTCCTGGGGGAGTTCTTATTCCCATTGCTACTGCATTGAAGACTTTCTTTGAGAGTCGTGGAATGAGAAATATCGATGTCAATGTGAGTGGGCTTCTAATGCGTCGAACATACAAAGGTATCATGAATGAAGCTGACTTACCTGAAATGACAAAGGAACTTGAAAACGCTGTCAGCAAGTTTACTAAGAAACGAAAGAGATGATAGAAAGGAGAGAGTTTGGTTCTCTCTCCGAACTAGTTTCACTGATTCTCAGCTTGAAACTCTTTGAGATATTCAGCCAATTTCTTAACTCCCTCTAAAGGCATTGCATTGTAGATTGAAGCTCGCATTCCTCCAACTGAACGGTGCCCCTTCAAACCGATTAAGCCTCTTACTGTTCCACCCTTGACACATTTGTCTTCTAACTCAGGTGAAGCCATTGTGAATGTGATATTCATAAGAGATCTTGAATCCTCTCTGGCGTGGCCTTTGTAAAATCCATCTGAAGAGTCAATTACATCATAGATAACTTCTGCTTTCTCTACATTTCTCTTTTCTAATTCTTTTACTCCTCCAATTTCCTTCATGTAATCCAATGCAAGTTTGCAAATATAGATTGGAAACACTGGAGGTGTATTATACAAAGAATCATTCTCTGCATGAGTTTTCCATTTTTGCATTGTTGGAGCTCGCTCTGGAACTCTATCAAGTAGGTCCTCTCTAACAATTACTAAAGTTACTCCAGCAGGTCCAAGATTCTTTTGAGCTCCCGCATAGATTACACCAAATTCTTTGACATTGATTGGTCTATCCATAATACTAGATGACATATCACTAACAAGGGGTACATCTTTCGGTACTTTTGGCATATATCCCCACTCGGTTCCATATAGTGTGTTGTTGCTTGTGATATGTGCGAATGCAATGTCTTCACTAAACTCTACATTCTTGGGAATATAGGAGAAATTCTCTTCTTCAGATGAAGCGATTACTTCTACATCTCCAAAATGCTTTGCTTCTTTGATTGCCTTAGTTGACCAGCCACCTGTATTTACATATTCCATCACCTTACCTTGCTGTTGCAAGTTCAAAGGCACCATGAAGAACTGAGTTGACGCTCCACCGCTCAACCAGAGGACTTTGTACTCCTGTGGAACTCCCATTAATTCTCTCACGAGATTTGTTGCGTCAGTCATTACTTTCTCCCATTCCTTTGATCGATGGGAGATTTCTATGACGGACATGCCAGTTCCTGCAAAATCCAAAAATTCTTCCCTTGCCCTTTCAAGGACCGGCAAAGGAAGTGTTGCAGGGCCCGGATAGAAATTAAACACTCTCTTTGTCATTATGTTCACCTACTCCAGTTTGTTAATTGTGAATCCAGTCCAGACCTTGGGCTGGAAGAATGTACTTTTTTGAGGCATGCATTCGAAATTTTTCGAAACAGCTTCGACTTCATTGACTCTTGTTGGATTCATAAAGAAAACGGCTTGACCATCTTCTTGAACCGTTTTGATTGATTCCTCCACAGCATCACCTATTCCTTTGATGTAACTCACATAACCTCCTCCCTTCATTGTACCTTGCTCCAGCTTTTGTTTATCAATACCAAGCATTTTGTCTAAAATAAGTGCATGAAGTATGACAACATCAAGCCCTCGTAGTTTCTCTGATTTATCTGGCAAGAGCTCATCCATCATTGATAGATCATTCAGCGTTAGAACATAGAATTTCCCGTCATTCACAAAAAGACCAAAGGAATGTTTGCCTTCTTGGAATTTCTTATTCATTAATTCAAACATATCTTTTGTTTTTTGGAATGTTTCAACGTCGAAATATTTGCTGATGTCTTTAAGAAGCCTATTACTTGAAAAGTCATCCAAATTTTGAACAAGTCTATGAGTTGGCAGAACTACAAGTCCAGGATTCGATATGTTGACGAAGGTAAGCATTCGGAATTGAGCTGATTCAAGGTCTTGATGCTCTATAGAGAGAGCAAGAGCTGTTTTGTATCTGTGATGACCATCAGCGATAATGATGTATTTATCCTCCATTAGCTTTACAATTCTGTTCACGTCATCATCATCATCGATTCTCCAGAGTCTATGACGGATTCCATCACCATCAATCACATCCCCAATTGGATCTCTTTCCATATGCCTCTCAAGAGTAGAATCGACCTCTCGTTTTGAATCGGGATAAATGACAAAGATCTGCCCAAAGTTAGCCATACAACTCCTGCATAAGTTTAGTCTATCTTCAATATCCTTTGGGAGAGTTTCTTCGTGCTGAAGAACCCCTACGAATTTCTCAGTATTCGGTGCAACGGTCGCAAACTCCTCTAGTTCAATCAAACCTATGAAACCAAATCGAAACAATTTCTTACCATCAATTTCAAAGTCTTGTCCATAGACATAGAATGACTCCTTGTCGTCACGAATGAGGATTTCTTCATCAATCCATTTCTTAAGATGGTCTCTTGCTCTTGTGTATTGATTTGATTGTGGTGTGTCATTCTCCTGAGCCTTGTTTTTAATTATCCATGCCATATTATATTCGGAAAGTGATTGATATTTATCGATCATGGCGCCCTTGATAATATCATAGGGAGGAGTCACTAACCTGGACAAACTGCCAGCTTTGGCTTCATTGTATCTATAAGCTCTAAATGGTTTTACACGTACCATTGTCTATGTCTCCGATTCAGACCAATTGATTGCTGAACGCGGCTCTAAGACCCTTTGTCATAAGTCTTTCCTTCTGATAATTCCTCAATTAGAACCTCTCTATGCAAGAAACCTCCCAAACGTCAAACTTAAATGAAATTTGGTTACGAAAACGCGAACCTATCAACCTGACGGGGAGATATCATATGGAATTCTGTGAGAAATGTGGCGCACTCATGCTTCCTAAAAAAGAAGAAGGAAAGAAGACTGTTACTCTAAAGTGTCGAGAATGTGGGAACGAAAAGTCAGTTCGTTCACCACCAGAATACAAAGTAGAGCACAGAATAAAACACACTCCGCGTGAAAAAATAATCGTTGTCGAGGAAGAATCTCGACGAATGGATGAGATGACAGAAGACGAGCGTCGTGAGAGGCGCAAGGAAATCTTGGAGTACTATGAATCCGAAGACGATTAGGTAGCATCGGGTAACCTTAATATCCATTCAAACGATTAGTATACATACCTATCATTAATGGTTGTTTGAATACTAACTAATTTTACAATCTCACATCTCCAGAGATTGTATATTCATAAAATGGAGAACCTGAACAAGATGGGAACTAAACTTCATTATGATCATCGTAACTTTCTACTGAAAAACGGAAATATTGCTGATAAGCTACGCCTTGCATCAGCAGGTAGTGGCCTTTCTGACAAGCAGTTGACAGAACTAATGGATGAAGTAAGGCTAATACAGAATCAAGATGGTGGGATGCCCTTTAATGTCCTACCTGGAAATCCCAGTTCTGTGAAAGAAACAGCGGAACTACTGGCACTGATAGCTAAATACAAAGCTAGATGGCCTGATATTATCGAGGGAATGGTGAAATTTCTCGTTTCACGACAGAAGAATGATGGTGGATTTAGTGAAACCTTGAAACTGGATCCTTATATTGATGACAAATGGGGAGATATAGGTAGAAAGTGGTACCCTGTCGGAATAAGCGTTACTTGGCTTACAGGAAAAGCACTCGAAGCTTTATGCCTCGTAGAGTATCACGATGAAGAACGTTTACTGAGAGCTAGAGACTTCCTACTCTACAATCAGAATGAAGATGGTCATTGGCCAGATTACATCGGGCAGAAAGAATCAGACCCAATCGCGACCGGTAACATTCTTCTTGGATTAGATGCTGTTGGAGTCAATTCAGATAACAAAGTGTATCAAGACGGTCGAGCCGCGCTTCTTCAACATTTGAAGGACTCGGTTAAGAATGGTTCTACTTTTGATATGGCTGATTTGACTGCGGTAGGTAGTCCAAAATCTGATCTTGAAAATGCGGTCATCCGTAGTGGCGTTGAGTTAATAATTCAGAGTCAAAACGAAGATGGTGGTTGGGCGCCAATTGGGTCCAAGAAAAGCGACCCCGAATTGAGCTCTATACTAGCTTTTGTGGCAAATAAGCTAAATAAATATGCATAACTTGCAAGGTTTTAGCATGCCTGAAGGAGTCATCGCTCTTCTTGAGAAAAACGGCAGGTATATAGCTGGAGTCTTCACTCCAAGAGGGTTGTATAAAAGTTCTCCTCCGTGTGATACTAAGTTTGCTGCAATCAAGAATGTCAATGGAGAATCCATGCCTCAAGAGAACAATGCTGAACGTTCAAGCACTCTTGAAATCGTATACGCGGTACATGAGGGCATAAAAAATTTAGCTGTCCATAATGTAAAATTGGACTTCTCAGGGTTCACACAAAAGCAAGTATCGGTTCTCAAGGTTGTAATGAAGATTCCTTTTGGTTCAACATCGACATACGGTGAAGTTGCTAAAAATGCAGGTCTACCTGGTGCAGCCAGGTTTGTGGGAAATGTGATGCGGATAAATCGACTCGGACCGATAATTCCTTGCCATCGTGTTGTATCATCAACTGGTTTGGGTGGTTACGCTGGTGGTATTGACAAGAAAATAGATCTTCTAGCACGAGAAGGAGTGATTCGCGGAGGTTTTTCGCAGAAGGCTTTACAAAGAATTTCATAATGTCTGATATGGGACCATTAAGTTTGGATGCGTGAATCCTATGAACTTGAAAGTAAGAAGAAATGGGGATATCGTAGAGTTACGTAAAGTAGAACTTGAAACCTTAAGTCCTCCATTGTTTAGGACTCTCATCGGTTATAACTCTCTGAAACGTCTTGGTTACTCAATCTCATTCATCCGTCCAAAGAAGAGCTCAAGTGGAGATTTTGAAAGAATTCGATATAACTTCATTGAGCGGGGGATAATGACCCGTCAGCTCGAGGGTGAACTTGAGCCTGATATGAAACGTGGCATTCTAAACCAACTTCCTCGAGGGAATTTCTCGATAATTCTTCTCCTTACTCAAGTTCCTAGAAGAGGTGTAAATATCAGACTCGACAAATTTGAGTATGAATTTCTTGGCTGCATTCTCATGCGAAATGATGAAACTCTTGATGTTGTTATGAATACCACTCCCACAAGAGATATTCTAATGCCTATGTATGAAACCGATGAAATAGCAGCTTAGGTGATCTTTCACCTAGATTTTGCTGGTGAATGGAGTCGATCTCTCTTCCAATCTTTTTAATTCGTCACGTTTCTTTTTAGCTCGATATCCTGCAAATGCAGCTCTTCCTGCGAGGATTAATACTGGTACGATCCACCAAATGATTATCAAAGACATGTCAAATTGCATTCTATTTCAGAAACTCCAAAAATTGAATGAAATTAAGGCTACCGTAAGGAGCATTATTTACTTATCTTTATCAGGAACACTTTGTCATTCATTAATTGAGAGGAGAACCTGTTTTGTCAAGGAGCTTAAGAGAAGTCCCAAAAGATGTTGCTGCTTTTGGAGAACGACAGTTTAGAGAAACCGGTGCATTTGCCGTTGAAGTTCTTCGAGTGAAAGCATCTGTTATGAGAAAGCACTTCAAGCAATTGAAGGGAATCACATTTCTTGTTTCTGTTATCGCACGTGATAGGGTTCGTATTTATTTCTTCAACTCAGCTGGAATAATGCTTGTAGGAGAGAATGTTGAACTTACAACATACCAAAAGATACGAGCAAGTTCTAAACTCATTGCAAAGTATGAGAAACCTAAGGAACTCACTCCCGAGGAGCAACGAATAGAAGCAACACAAGCCCTTAGAGATTCATTGGTAAAAGCAATACGAAGAGTCACTCGTTTTCTCAGATCAGCTGCACCAAACTTTCCTGATATCTTTGTTACTCGCACAACCTCGGATGAACCTACTCAAAACTTTGGGCTTCAAATAACTGGCGATGGTGAGTACCTCTTCGAAGAGTCGGCATTAAAGGCAAAATGGGCTGAGGGGTTAATACTTCGAACTGCTTTCCTTACACATCTTGATTCAGAACATTCCAAATCTCAAGTTGCAGCTCTAGTAGGAAATGGGGTTGCAATAGCCCTTCTAAAGAACCCTGAAAGAAACTCATTGCGTGAAATCTGGCTAAAGCTTAGTGCAGAAACTGAATGGCTTCCTTTCGTAAATCACTTGGTTCAACATGCCAATTGCTACAGATATGATGGATTTGTTAGACTACTTTCACTTCTTCAACATATTACTTCTCCCTTGTCTGACTCACATGATTGGAATTCTGCATTCAGAATTATCCATGACAGCATAATAATCCCAATTGGAACTGAGGAGTATCACGTTATTCAGCGATTCTGTCAGAACCTCTCAAAACCTCGGAAATTGGACCCACGGAGAGATATACTTGATTCGATTCACCTTGCACCACGAGTCATCTGCGATCCCCTATCACTAGATATGGAACTCTCTATATCACATATAGAACCATCCAAAGAAGATTGGGTAAATGTATTCTATCTTGATGGTTCTAAAGAGAAGACACTTAATGTAGGAATTGGAGATGGATTGCAGGTTACTGGAATAGAATACTGGTTGAATCTTGAGGATATATATCCCACTTCTGGTGGATTGGTTTCTCATGGAAAGAGCATCCTTCAAAGGGCCTTAGCCTCTCTGGGTATCGCCAGTAAGTCGATGGGAACATATGAAACGAATATAGAATTCTCCGAATCCGTTCTAGCGTCCAATGAAAAGGCTGTTCTTGAGCGTTTATCTCTTGGACAACTCGAAGTCTTGGCAAACACTTTGATTGGTTCTCCACAGGTTGTCGAAAAGCTTCACTCAAAGGGAAGAATTGTATTCTTACCATCATTCAATCATATTGGATTAGATTCTGAATATCTCCTGAAGGGACCAATAGATAATATCCGGTCTATCACTCGACACAATACCCTTGAATCCACAACATTCTTGACAAAAACAGATTCAGTGGCTGTTGTTTCTGCTCCAGCAACTTGGAGAAACTCACTTCTTCACTCTGCTGGTAAGTTAGGTGTATCCATCTGGCCTATATCATCTGTCATTTCAAAAAGAAACATTCTGCGAAGTGAAATATTGTATCCTGATAATAAACCTGCAACTTGGTCTGATATGGCTAGCCAATTTTCTTGATCACAGTCCCAATAGCACGAGTATTGGCTTCTCTGAGGACAATCTTATCCCCAACACTAAGCGCCTCCGGAGAAGTCATGAACTGCAATCTGACACGAGCAAAATCCCCTACACACAAATAATCTGCATCGTATATTTTCTTCAGAATTACAGTCTGCTGAATTGTATGAGCTTGAAGGACAGGTGCATAACCGACAGAAATCCTTGTTGGATGACGTGTTACGACAATGTTTGCTTCAAAGGTTCTACAACTTTCCGGTTCTAAATCAGGGTCCATAATCATTTGACCTCTTCGTACCAGATGCTTATCCACGTCTTTGATATCAAAACCAAAGAGATCTCCAGCTTTGACAGCTCTAATTCGTTTCTTAAACATCTCAATACTAAACAGTCTTCCCTCTTGGAATTGATTGCCTCCATCAGGTCCTATTTTCAAAACCTGTCCCCTTTTGAAAACTCCTGACTTTACAGTTCCTGTTACCACAACATTAGTTCCTTTTATACCTCGATAGACCTTGTCAACATAAGCACGAGCAGGGTCTGTTAATGCAATGTGTTCAGAATTAGCTGGTAATAATCTTAGAAGATGGGTGACGAGTGCTAATGATTCTGGATCTAATGCTGAGGTCATGAATATTGGGACTATAACCTGATTGCTCAGCTCCTTCACAACTGGTGGTATTTCATCGCTTGTACGGACAAAGACTGGTATTCTACCCACTTCCTTCAAACTGTTTCTAACCACATTCATCACTAGTTCCAAATCTTGAGGATTGGTCTTGTCTACTTTTGATATCATGATTATGAAGGGTGCCCCTTGATTTGCCATAAGAATCATATGCTCTCTTGTTATTTCATCAAGTCTTGGAACCCTATAGTTACTTTCCTCTTGTTTAATCAAGTAGGCTTCTTCTGGACCTGGAATTAGGATAAGTCCATATTGAGCATCAGCTCCAAGAATAGACCTAATCATAGTTTTACTATATTCTCTATGACCTGGAGCATCAAAAAAAGTGATAATCTTCATTGATTGATCAAGAACTCTGGCTGAGTCTTGTTTGTTCAGGGGATTTTCAGGATACACTGTATTGCCTTTTTCACCAAATCCCATGAATGCGAGATGTATGTCCGCAGTTTGCCCGCGTGTTATTTCCTGTGGATGAACAAGGAGAAATGATCTTGCACTACCACTCCCATTATCCGGTCGCCCAGTTACGAGAGCTCCAATCAGACTGGATTTTCCTGAATTCACTCTCCCTGCAACATTGATTGAGCAAGTTTCTTTGATCTCAGAAGTTGCGAGTCTTTTCAATAGATAAGACCCGACCATGCCCTGTGAGGTTTCAAAACGTTCTGCTTCAACAATCTCAACTGAAGCTTCTTCACATAATTCAGTAAGAATTCGTTCTGAGGTTTTCAAAGAATTCTCAGATATTCCATGAACTTTCCACTCTTTCCCACCATAATCCTCAATGCCAATTAGAAAGATTCCTTCAAAGGGGTTCTCATATGTCATGTATCTAATTCTTGTAACCAATTTCTGTCTTCTGTCCGTCTTCAGGTCGGAACGTGTGAGTTTCCTCTTAAACTCAGTACTTCGATTCTCTCCTTTGGTCAAGATTCTGAGGATTTCATCTGGTGCTGTCATTTGAATACTCCGTGCTCGCTCTCCATCACAGTATTTGGTTATAAGAGCTGTCAATGATTACCTTTTTATTGAGTATGTCTAAAATGCGTGAACACCTTCTTTTCAGGCACATCTGTACAATCATAATCCATTGTGTTAATGCCGCATGTTTTCATTATCACAAAATCCTAAATCCTTATGATTAATGGATTTTTGAAGTGCCCTATCGACATTTATTGGTAGAAGAATCAATTTTTGACTTGGGTGTTGTGGTAATGACTCCAGAAATATACACGGAATCTTATTACAGTCAGATTTTTTCAATCTACTTGAAGATAAGAATGCGTTTCAAAAAGCATATCAAGTATATTCAAGCAACATCATAATACCCACCACAGAGGGAATCCAATGTACCGCAAATACTTCATTCTGACAATATTGCTCCTGCCTCTCTTTGTTACCTC
The DNA here is from genome assembly GCA_001563335.1 of Candidatus Thorarchaeota archaeon SMTZ1-45. Classification (GTDB taxonomy): domain Archaea; phylum Asgardarchaeota; class Thorarchaeia; order Thorarchaeales; family Thorarchaeaceae; genus SMTZ1-45. The sequence goes on from LRSL01000098.1 coordinate 31,777, forward strand.
TACATCAGTGGCTACTCATCTGGAATTGAATTCAGTTCAGAGTTTGCCAAATTCATCTATTGAATCACGTCTTAGGATGGAGGTTCAATCATCATCAAATAGTGTAAGTGCACTTCTTGAATTCGAGGATACGCTAACGAGATCTGAGATTCAATATGCTGAAAGCCTTGGTATTAGCTTTGTAAGGAGAGGATCATCAATTGTCCATGTTGGCAGAATTTATTCTGTACAGGTTAACGAAATCAAATCTCTCCAAGCATTATCTGAACTTGGTCTGATAAGAGCCACATCAGGGAGCAAACAATACATCCCTTCTATATCGTCATCGGTACCCGAGATAAGAGCGAATGAGGTATGGACAAATCTGCATAAAGATGGTGGAGCTGTGAATGGGTCTGGAGTAACCATCGCTGTTCTTGATACAGGTACCCTCTGGACTCATCCAAGCTTTTGGCGCGCATCCCCTGGTGAATATCAGACCATTGACAGTGGTCCATACTTTTTTGTTGATATTGATGGTGACATGGTTGAAGATAATGATGAAGGACCAATTCGTGCCATTGCAAATTCCATATCTGGATCCGATTTCTCCTATGCATCTGACTACATGTATATCGATGTCGATGACGTACCTGGTTTTAGTTATGCATCTGGAGACCGTTGGATTGGTGGTATTGATGAAAATGATGACAATGTCATCACATTGGGTGTAGAGAATGTAACCCTTTTAGACATTCCAAAAGTAGCAATTCTTTATGATCAAGAAAACGCAAATGTGTATGTGAGAGGAGTTAATCTAACTCAGGCAGTAGCTATTGGTGATGATCATGGTCATGGAACTCATGTAGCCTCCACTATTGCAGGTGGCCAAATTGGAATGACATCCTATGTTGGTGTTGCACCTGGTGCTGATTTGATAATCATCAAGAGTGAACTCCAGTCTGCTGATATCCTAGATGGCATCTCCTTTGCGATTGAGAATGACGCGGATATCATAAATATGTCATTCTCATCATATCTGGGATTCTTAGATGGAACCGATGTGGAAGACCTTGCTGTTTCTGAGGCATTCCTAAGGCATGGAGTCTTGACAACTGCTGCTGCTGGAAATCTTGGCAACAAGAATAAACATGCTCGATTCTCAGCAGCATCTGGGTCTTCAGGTTCAGCATTAATGCGGGTGGATGATGTGGTTGTGTCACGAGCACCTTTTTTGAGCCTGTTGTGGCACTCATCAGATGACAATGAGAAAGTTATACTAACACCGCCTTCCGGTGAACCAATAGACCTTGGAACCTTTTCATCAATTGCACAACAATCTTGGGCACATCAGGATGAAAACCTTGTAGCCTATATCTTTGCAGATGTCAGTATACGTGGACTCAACAATGTGATAATCCAAGTTTCAGCGGATGAACACATGTGGGCGAATGGTATCTGGAATATTACAGTTACCAACGACTCGGGTGAGCTGGTTTGGATAGATGGATTTGCATGGGATGGACGCTGGGAAACTACCCACTTAACTTTCCAGACAGCCCTCGATTCAGGAAGAAGTATCAGCTCACCTGCTTCAGCTGATTGTGCAGTGGCTGTTGCTGCCTATAGTGAGGTGAGTTCAGGTATTATGAGTGAATCCAGTAGGGGTCCTAGGATTGATGGCTCTCCAAAACCTACTGTAGCCGCCCCCGGGGATAACATACGTGCAGCTAACAATATTCTTCCTAGCTTATGGATATCAAAAGGCGGAACAAGTATGGCTTCACCCCATATTGCTGGAGTCTTAGCACTCATTCGGCAAGCCTCAGGTGAAAACTCTGCATGGTTGGACTATTCAGCACTGGTAAATGGTGCTGGAGGTCAGACATCTCATTTTGAAACCGCTTCGATTAATTGGGGTCACGGCCTTGCTGATTCACTATGGTCAGTCATCCAGGTATTAGATTCTCCTGGTAGCAATGACACAACAATCTCCGATTGGCATGGATTGGGTGACTTTATCCTTGATTCAACAGATCCCTCAATCTTTGGAGGTCATGACATCATTTCTGTCAAGTCTTTTCTTGACAATGACACTCTTTCCCTTGCAGTTACAATGAGGGATGTTCCTGACTTCCAAGGAACAGATATCCTTACTATAGAGTGGGATACTGACTCAAATGTAGGGACTGGACAAAATGGTGCTGATACTGTTGTCAATGTGACTGCTGGTTCAGCAAATGTGTTCGATTGGTATGGTAGTTCCTATATTGAATCATCATCCTCTGCAGAGTGGATAACTGATGCAAATAGTGTGATTCTTAGCATAGATGGTATCACACTAGGTACTCGAGGTATTATCTCACTTATGACCCATAATGTTACCATGGCTAATATTGATCAAGCTGGTCCGGGGACCTTGACTGATACATTATATCCTGTGATGAAGAGGTTATGGTTAGAATTTAATGATGGATCGATGTTAATCCACCTATCAACAAATGATCGCGATACACCAAAGAGTATGCAAGAAGTAGCTTGGAGTATTGTTAACGGACCCCTCAATATCTTAAACTCATCATCACGACTTGGTGAAAGTGATTTTGTTATTTCTGTCCCTGAAGATTTAATCAGCTCCCCAAACATCAATAGTCTATTATTGAATATCACTTCTGAGAGTTCTACACTCTTTTTACCATTAGTCTTACTCTCCACGCAGATTGGACCCCAACTTTCCTTTTCAAGTGCTACATTGGATAGACCTGTTGTAAGAGTGGGATTTCTAATTAACGAACGAATCACTGGCGAGTTAGTTTTGGAAGGATATATCCTTGCTTCAATTGTTTATGTCGCATTTCACTCTGAAACTGGATCATGGCTCAATTTCACGCTTTCAAGTACCACTGGTGTTTACGACTTTGAAATATCCCCTTCCTACTTCCAACTTGGCTCTTATGATGTATACGCAACCGCTATAGGGCAGGCTGTCCCTGGAACTGAGTGGAATTTCGCCACTCTGACTGTGGTACAAGACTATACAGTACTGGCAGTAGGAGCCATCGTCCTTATCATGGGTTGTGGCATAATGGTGATTTTGCGACGTAGGAGAGATGCTATAGCTTGAAAATCATTATCGTCGGATATGGCCCGGGTGGTGCTGCAGCAGCAATTGCCGCAAGGATGTTCAATTCCAAGGCTGAGATTAAAATTATCACTGAGGAAACAATAGAATCGCACAAAAAACCAGGGGCTTCTATGGCTCTTGAGTTTCCTAACACTCAGAATCTCAAAATAGAAGATTGGTCATTTGAGGCTCTTTCAAAGAAACGTATTGGTATCCTCTCAGGGACAGTTGTAACTGGTGGAAATTCAAAAACCAAGGAAATCTACATCACACAACCCACCGGTGATGAAACCTTGGAATATGACAAGTTAATTTTAGCAACCGGAGGAATTCCCGCAGTACCTGATATACCTGGTATACATCTACCTGGTGTTTTTACAATTCAGACAATGGCTGATACAAGTGAGATTGGAAACCAATTGACTAGAATGAAATCAATTATTGTTGTTGGTGCTGGTTTTAGTGGTCTTGAAACTGCTGAAAGGCTTCTCTCGACAGGGAAAGATGTCCATCTAATTATTCGATCAAGACTCATGCGAAAGCAATTGGAAGAACCAATGAGTTCCGAGCTTCAATCACGTCTTCCAAAACGATTGAATGTATATTATGGAAAATCCCCCTCTTCAGTCATTGGTGAAAAACATGTGGAAGGAGTCATTCTGGGTGACGATGCAATTAGAGCAGATGCTATTTTGTTTATGACTGGAGTAAGACCAAATACTGAGTTAGCAGAAAAACTCGGAATAAAGATTGGTCAGTTGGGTGGAGTTGTTGTTGATGAAACTATGAAAACATCTCTTGATGATATATATGCAGTCGGTGATTGCGTCGAGATGAAAGACACACTGACTGGGAAGCCTCTTCTTTTACCAGTTGGCAGTATTGCAGCTCGTGCGGGTAGACAGGCTGGAGTCATGTCTGCAGGTGGAACCAAACTATATGATGACACCAATCTTCGATTACAATATGATCGTATATTTGAAACTGATATTGTAGTAATTGGGCACTCCACTACAACCGCAAAAGCAATGGGCATACAGACAGATGTATACTACTTCGATGATCCTGTGGAATTTACAAAAGTGGCCTTGATAACTTCAGATGACGGTCGTCTTATTGGAGGTCAAGTAATAGCTTCAAGAATGGGCGCACGTCTTGGATACGAGATTCTTGAAAGAGTCGAGTCTGGAGCAATTCTCAATGAAAAACCTCTTCTCAGACCTCGTCATGAGCGCCTAAAGGAATATCTAGAGTCAACTTTCGGTCCTATTCGATAGCTGGTGGTGGTAGTTCCCATTCATCCTCGTCCTGTTGAGGTTCAATTGGTCTTTGCGGAGGTTTTGGTCGACCTCTAACCCTTGTTAGAATGACATATCCAAGACCAATTCCTACAACTCCTAGAAGTGAATAAATAACTGCCAACACGACAATATCATCCGCAGCATCAACTGGAACTAGGATTGTCTTTTGAAACAGCTTTATGTTTCCCTCTGAATCTATAGCTCTAACTTGGATGGAGAAGAATCCTCCACCATTGAAAACAAATGAGGTCCAGAATTTGTAGCCTAATTCCTCATTGATAGTACCTGTAAGGTTTACACCACGTGGTCCAATCACACTAATTGTTACATCTTCAAGATCCTCATCAAAAACATATGCGGTCACATTTGCTTCTTCACCAAATTCGCCTAGACTTAGTTTTACATCGAAGACTCGTGGTGCATTTGGTAAAATTGCAGTTGCTAGATTTCTAAGTAGTCTAAGATTGTCCGCACCTGCACTTATTGCATCATACAGGATATCATCATACAAGGTCGAACCATCTGAAATGACAAAGACTTGGCCATGACCATACTCTGCAGTAGCAACGATGGCATGTGTCCTTGCAGCATCTTCCCAGAGCAAGCCCCTTGCATTAGATACACTTGGGTCAATATGAAGCGTGCTGCCCTGAAGGACATAGAGATTGTTCACTCCGTCCATCAGTGGATTATCCTCCACATAGCCGCTATAATTAGCTCCGTAGACTAATCCATATCCATCTATCCCAAATCCGATTGGGCGTTCTTCACATTGAATTCCAAATGGCTCGAGAATTGCATTATAATCATTGAAGGCAAATGTTGCAGCACCAGTATCTGGATTAAACGACTCTGAGAATACTAGAAGAGTTCCTCCATTCTCAACAAATGCGTGCAAAGCCGCTACTTCCCCCTCAGAATATGCGGTTTCAGTATCCATGATAGTGAATGCATCGGCGCTTGAAATTGTACTCAAATCGATGTAACTCTGAATGATATCTTCAGGATTACCAAACTCGGACACTACCATTCCTTGTTCTCTCAAATATTCTGTGAAGTATCCATAATATGAAGGTTGGTCGATATCTCCATTGATGCCAGTGCTATGATGCTCCATATCTACCATCATCCTACCACCAAAGAGCGTAATCGAGTATATGATTTCAGTTGATGCAACGACATCATTTCCTTGAGTAAGATTAAGGTAACCAGTATACAATCCTGCAGACGAAAGTGCAATATCCTCAGTCACTTCAAGTTCAATCCCAAAGTATGAATACCCTGTTGTAACAAACACCTGATTTTGGTTTGCACTTAGAAACTGACTTGCATTCCCAACAACTGTGATGTCAACTAATCCAACTGTATGTGTTGAGATGATCGTTACATTCTGAGGCGGGCGAGTATCCCCGACTATAAGGACTTGTTTACTCCATGGTAGAGTTGGGACACTCCGTGGAGTCATCAACGTAATATCCCGAGATGAGTTAATTAGAAGTTGAGATGCACGTGATACATTCGCTAATCCCCATCCTTGACTCATTGGGTCTGCGTCAAGGTCAGTAGCAGTACTCATCAAAGCTGCTTTTGCCTCAATCGGAGTTAGAGCTAAATGCTTCTGTGATAGAAGTGCAATTAAGCCTGCTACCATCGGAGTTGAGGCTGAAGTTCCTGACCAACGTGTATAGTTTGATCCAAACTGACTAATATTGTACCTAGGATATTCAAGCTCATTAACGACATTACCTCTCCCTGAAACTACTAGATTTCCTGGTGCAACAATATCTGGTTTTGCAGTATACCCCTTTGGATTTGAAACTGTTCTCAATACTGGGCCAACACTACTAAATGCTACAATCCCACTATCCCCATATGATGAACCAACTGTAACTGCTTTTTCTGCTATACCAGGTGAATTAATTGTGAACGCTGCTGGTCCTGAATTACCAGCAGCCACAACAACAGATATACCCGCAGCAATAGCATTTTCAATTTCACTTAACGAAGGTTCCACAAGGAAAGTATTATCCATCCACTCTCCTCCTAGACTGAGGCTTATCACATCAACATTCTGTTCGATTGCAAATTCAATTCCTTGGGCGATAACATCATCTTCACCAGCTCCTGATCCTTCTAGTACTTTGATTGCCAGTAAATTTGCACCAGGTGCAATTCCCTTGAGAAGTCCGCCGCTTGCAGTTCCATCCCCTACCGCATTCCATGCACAAGCAGTTCCGTGACCATTGTCATCGTATGCATTTATTCCATTTGCTGGATTCATGTCATCATTGCCATTGATTAAGTCCTTGAACCCAATTAGCTGGTCCTGAAGGTCTGGAT
>LRSL01000099.1 GCA_001563335.1 Candidatus Thorarchaeota archaeon SMTZ1-45
GAGTTTATGGACGGTGCATCCCACCCTTCTCCAAGGAGTGACTTCGTACCAACTAGAACATTCACACCACCCTTTGAGAACAGTTCTGTTATGAGTTGCACAGCCTTCTGTCGATCCATCCCCCTGACTGTCACAGTAGAGTAATTTGGGTCAGCAATGGGTTTGACCGAAATTGATTCACGGAGTATCTCACAACTGTCAGCACTTTCCAGGAGGAGTTCTGTCGAATCTGTAGGGATGATTATCAATGAACCACTCAGAACACCAAGCCTGATGCCACTGAGATTCGACCGTCTAATCTCCTCAAAGATGGGCACAACACCAATCTTATCCAGTTCCGGAAGGTCTTGTTCACTCTTGGGGAGATAGGCTTTTCTTATGTAATCAGTTAAAATGACCATCCGTAGATTCTCGCCAAGTGTCTTAAGTTCCATTGTAACTATTGCTTGGACTGCATAGAGTTTTGTGATGCTTCGTTTCAGTACTGCGTCAAGTTTTCTTGTGCTAATCAGATTCACATCTCTTCTTTCTAGAGCATCAATTCGATAGAGCCTGTCCCTAATTCGCTTCAGTGGTGGGGACAAGTCCTTAGGATCTACATCCGGGGGAAACAATATTCCTTCGAGCAAGGTTTCCAACCATTCCTTGTTGAACCAAGGTATTCCGAACTGCTCACCAGCGATGAGCTTGATTGCTTGTTCTGGTAACACTACTTTTCGATGTTTCAGGTAGACAAGCATACTGGAAAAGAATGATGGATCTTCGAGAATCTCAATAACGTATGCTTCAGGATCTTTTAACCACTGGTGGTTCTTGACTTCTTCCAAGAACTCATCGTCTGTTTCGATGTCCTTGACAAACCTTTCTACTGATTGCTTGAACTCCTTCAGTTTGCTACCTTCGATAAGACTTGGATATGTGAAAAGAACGAGATCTTGGTGGGGACAGAGATTTCCTTCCTTCACAAGTTCAGGTACAGACACTTCCGCATCAACAGGACCACAAAGGTCCATATATCGCTCCCACTCAAACATTGAAACGTCATATGGTGGTGTCGCAGTTAAGGCTAGAACCTTACTGTCTTCCAATCCACTAACTACTCTCGTAAGGCAACGCCACCAATTCGATCGTAGATGATGAGCTTCATCTAACACAATGGTCTTCACCGATAGATCCTGTAGTCGCTTGATTACATTGTGCTCACTCTGAACATTTTCCTGAACGTCGATGCTGTTGCTGTTATTGTTGCTTAGCTCTTCTTCTTCATCATCAGCATCAAAATCATCATTATCTTCAGAGTCAGGTTCTTCTGTGTACAATGTGTAGTCTTCTTCCAAGACCCCAGAACAAGCACTGTACAGGCCTTGATATGTTGAAACCGTTAGGAATTTTGGATTATGGATGTCGGTGGAAATCCAGTCTGGTGTTTCACTCCCTTCAGGTAAGAAGAAGCCTACTAGCCTTGAGACCCATTGATCACGAATTGCTAGGGTAGGAGCTAATATGAGTGAAGGCTGGTCTATCCTTCTCATCACTTCTAGTCCTAGGAGTGTCTTTCCAGACCCTGGAGCCGCAACGACATGTAGTCTGTTGTCATCCAGGTGTTCCTCAAGCTCACCTAGAACGCGTGCTTGGTATGGCCTCCAAGTGTAACGAAAATTGATTTCTGAGGGGAATTTCTTCATTGTAAGTTGGTCCTCATTCACCACGTCGAATAGTAGGCAATGTTTTCGCTATTAATCGATTTCGTGCGCCTATATCAGTATTAAGAAGGTCATTTTCTTCGCAAAACAGCTCTTGCAAGCTTGAGACCCGGCTCGACTATTAATTGCTGAAGAATCATACGGAGACGCTCACTTCTTCTGGCGTATCTAGCAATGGGGGGTGACACCTCATAGTACGTTCGAATCGCAATGCGGCCTATTGGGTGACCATTTAGCCACTCATCTCGAAAATTCCTCAAGAGGTCGATTTTCGGATGAAGTGGAGTACCAAAAACAGCTGTAGCGATGAAGCATTCTGTTTCATGTTCTCTACAATATACCTCATCATTCTCCACCCTCTTCTTATGCTTCTCACAAAGGAAAACATGTGTCTGGCATGTAACACAATTTCCAACTGGGTCCGTTCCCTCTTTGAGAGGGATTCCACATCTGTCACAAGTTGCGTGTGATATACCATCGGATAAGTTGGCTCCACACTTGGAACACTCTGACTCACCCAAGTCACATATTGCCCCGCAATAACGACATTCGACTTTCTTTGGCATGCTTCACCCCTCAATTGAGATCCTCGTGAAGGAACCTTTCATATGTACCATCGAAATTGTCGATAAAAGGATTGCTTGAAGTGTTTTAATACTCGAAGGATTTTGCGTGCGAAGTTATTAATGGAGATTTCCTAATATTAGACGCCACCACAGGACTTCTTCTGCATCAGAAGACGCCAATTTTTCTGTGGATTCGCGATGGTTGTAGGGGATGAATGTGCAGGAAAAAGGACTCGAAAGAGCAAGCCGATTGGCAGATAGGATTCAGCTATTTGCCTTGGTCGTTGTCCTCCTGATTATTTCCACAGCTGTTTGGCTTGCTTCTTATTTTCTGATTCAGCCCTTTGTTCAAGACACTCTTGTTCAGATGTTGATTGCAACAGCAGTTAGCCTTGCACTTGCAGGACTCATTTTGGTGTGGAGGAAACGAGTGATTCCCGGTGCATTTCTCTTCTTCATCAGTGCGGGAATCATAGCTCTTTCACTAGCGTTATTCTGGCAGTCGTTTCAAGGGTATGTTCTCAGTCTTCATGGATTTCTACTCGCATCGCTTGCGATTCTGAATAGTCTACGTAATAGAGAAAAAATCACAAATGAAGCATATCAGAGATCGGGGTGGGTGCTGGGTTCTATTATCATTATAACTGGCCCTCTTGGTATTGCTATCGGACTCCTAGCAATCACATCAGCTTACTCCTTCATTCTGGCCGGTTTCACTTTTTCACTTGCAGTCTACGTAATTGGTGTTCAATACATGCAGAAGTCTTCTCGACTGGGAGTCCCAAATGTTATCATAATTTCAATAGCTCCAACTATGTTGACTGTTGATTTCTTGATCAACTCAGCTATTCTATCTCCTGTTCTGTTGATATCCGGATTCTTCATTGCTTTTGGCACCACACTTTTTATAGCGTCCCAATGTGCCAAACGCCTTCAATCCTGGGTGGGAACAAGATGGGTCCGTAAATCACAAGAGAAAAAGGGTCGAGACTCTCTTTTTGAGGAGATTGGACTGGGAGAAGTAGTTGAGGATGAAGAAGAGCCCCTCTTAATCCCTGATGAATGGATAATCGTTCCTGAGGATGCCAATACTCTCTCTGGGATTTCGCTTATTCTTGTAGCGGTAGGAGTTCCAACTATCTTTCTTTGGCTCTCTGAGTCAACAATATGGGGGACAGAGCTACAACTTATGGGACCCATTGCGTTCATCATTGGATTGCTCATCCTAGCACCTTCACCAGTCTTCTTCAGGTTAGGCGAGCGACTAACGCGAGATTCAGAATACGCAGCTGTAAGAGCTATAGGTGTAGCTATTGTGCTTCTCGCATCAGCTAGCGGCTTTTTCTGGACACAGTTCTATCTCTGGCCAATTCTCATTTCATTCTCAATTTCTGTTGTCTTGTTTGCCGCAGGAATTACAGGTCTCTTCAGGCAAGTACGAAAGCTATGGCGACAGTTTTGGTTGTCAATTGTGGGCCGTTTAAGAGAACTCAAGTCATGGGTTCTGAGCAATATGCTCATCACAGGAGTTGTTGGTGATCTCACACTCTGCATCATACTATACGGTTTCATCAATCCAATCCTTCAGGTACAACCTGGATATCCTCTCTCGGTCCTAGGCATATTAGCTGCGGTCTTTTCTGGAGTGGGCATTCTTGGTCTCTCATTCTTTCGAGCACATCCTAGACGACTCCGCTTTCTATCTATAGGTGTAATGTTGCTTCTCAGTTCGTTGGTCCTAGTCACGTTCTGGCAGTTCTACGATATCATGCTGTTTGCTGTGCTCGATTCAATTGCCTACTCTCTTCTTTGGTTCCTAGGCTCAATTGCGCTCTTCAAGTTTGGAATCAGTCGACTCAAAATCGGACTCGCATATCTGCCTGGATTCCTCGCAGCAGTATACTTGACTTGGATGCTTGAGGCACCCCTACCGACATACCAGTTTCCCATTCTAACAGTGCTGCTCATTATTACATTGCCCGGACCTATCCTGCATATTGAATACCGAAAAGCTGGAGGCGCTCTATTGTATGGGGCTCGTAGACTTGGGACCTCCCTGTATAACGCACTCATATACCTCGGCCGAGTCCTGCTTAAATTCATCCTCATCTCCTGGGCGCTGATTGTTGTTGCTGTTCTGACCTTCGTGGCCTGGCAGTGGCTTGCACCATACTATAGTTGGAATCTTTTGCCAATTCTGGGTTGGATCACACTAGCCTTCTTTCTGGCATATATCCCAGCAATCGGACGCGCAGAGGAATCACCCTCCTATCTCATGCAGGTCTGCATCCTGGGAATTGCTTTGGCACTTGGAGTTCTCGTATTCTTCTATACCCAACTTCTACATACCTTACTTCGTGTTCTTGCATCAGCGTTAGTCACTTGGCTTGTGCTAACAATTGCGAAAAATAAATTCCCTGAAGAAGCCCAAGTCTTCTTTTTCCCTACAGCCTGGATCATGACCTTGTCGCTGGTATGCAGCTGGATATTCCTAACAGCCACTGGGAATATGGGAGAGATACAATCAGGTCTGCTCGCAATGGTCATTTTCGGGCTCGGATTATTACCCTTGAAATTGATGGGTGCACCACCTCGAGTCGTCAATACTCTCTACACAGCACTCGCAGTTCCATCTGCTGTATTGCTAACATATCTGGTATTTGCTGACTATCTTCTTACCTTGACAGCATTGTTTTTAGCTCCAATACCTGTTGCCTACAAGCAATACGGGAAAGTAATCAGCGCAGTTGGTAATGCGGCACTGATAGCCCTCCGAGTATTCTTCGCATATATCGCGATATATCTGATTATAGCTGTTGCGCTTTTCTCGTTACTCCCAGCTGCATTACTAGTCTATTACTTGTTACCGTTATTCTCCTTCCATTCTTTACCAGTTGCACCAATTGTAATTACTTTCATACTACTCTGGATGTGCCTCTGGCTTCCAGCTCTCTACTTGCGAAGATCAGAGAATTTACGCCTCCATTCAGTAGTTCTCATTATTCTATGCGCAGCGGTCAGTTTAGACTTGGTTGTTTTACTCCAGATTTCAGATCCGATTCTTACAATCCTCACTGCAGTTACGCTTTTCTCTGTTCTATTTACCATAGTGACGCCTGTTTTGGTCTTCATTGAGCAGAGAGCTCGGTCTGCTGCATTCGCAATTAGCGTGATTCTATTGCTAGGTCTCTACCTGGCACCATTCGATCTTATTCCCAAAATCTTACTAGCTATATTTGGTATCGGACTCATAGCAACGCCAGTTCTCAGTAAGGCAAACAGAGTGCTCATTGCATACCCTGTAGTCACATGTTCTTTGCTTGCCTTCCTGTTCTGGTATTTCGATTTGCACACACTGGATGCAAGACTTGTTGCTGTTGGATATGTGGCAATTGAATCAATGCTTCTCTCAGTGCCTGAGCAACTAAGGAACAAAGTCACATGGACTGTGTTTGCGGTGTCAACAGGACTGTCCCTAGCATTAGTTCTGAGTCCCTTCATGACCATCAACCTTGTTCTTGCGTCGTTAGTAGCACTCGAAATCCTGCGTTTCACACCAGGATTCAAGATTGGCGAGAAGACCGGAATGCTATTGGGTGTCGCTCGTGCTTTGTTAGTCGGCGCAACAGTATACCTTCTGATTATATCTTGGATTCCATTGTCGAGTCCACTTAGACACCCTCTGATGGAGTTCGGTCTCTCCAGTCTGATTACAACAGCAATTCTGGCATTTTCAATGAGGCGATTCATTTCTTCAGAAAGGCTCATTGGTCTTCAGTCTCTAGCTGTCCTCAACTTCTGTATCGTGATATTCTTCTATCTGTGGATAATTGTTGGGGTTGATTTCCTATACTCTGCATATATTGCAGGAATCCCACTTCTCGTATTCGCAGGAGTTCTCTCAACTGGAGATACTTTCAAACGAGCTGGCTGGGTGATGTTTTGCATTGTCATAACAGCGATGATTTCAGGCAGCTGGTTTACCTATTATCGTTCTATTGAATCGTTGTGGTTATGCATCACGACAGCCATTTTTCTAACGAGCTCACTTAGATTGACAGATCCGAAAGGACATGAGGACATTGCAGGAAAGACAAATGTTGCTATTGGCACATTGATACTCATGCTGGAAACCATCTGGGTCTGGCACTGTTTCTTAGTGTTCCTCTATGAAATGAATGTCGTTCTTGCAGGAGTGGGCGTCCTCCTGACTCCTGTACTTCTAATGCCTTTGAGGAGTGCTATATCCTGGGATGCATTTCGAATCCTTTGGGGAGTTGTTAGTACAACGATTGCAGTTTCACTAGGCTCACTCATCTCAGGGTGGAACCTATATGACCTCATTTTGCCTACAGAACCCTATCTTACTTTTGGCATTATACTATCTCTTTTCTCATTCCTGTCCACTCCTGCATATCTTTGGATTGAGAGTCGACTTAGAATCGACGAGGAACGGCTCACAGCTCGATATAGCTGGAGTCCTAGTCTTGCTGGATGGGCTGCGTTAGGTCTACAAGTCGGGACATATCTGCTGGGCGAAACACGTTTCATGTATGCTATGGGAGGACTTGGGTTTGCACTAGCTCTTCTCATCTTCTATTTTCTCACTCCTTCAAGACCAAGAACACTCTTCGTGGCTAATATTCTCATTTTAGCCTCAGCTATCGCTGTAGGAGTATGGGTTTGGGCTGAGCCTAACTTAGGAACTGCGGAGTTGATTGCACTCTTTCTCTTTGTATGGTACATACTGAGTTTACCCCTGACTCTTGCAGCAACAATGGCTTTTCTTGGATGGCTAGCCACTAAATGGCATCAACTAACTACCGCTTTCTCCCGTTTCATATCTTGGGCACGTGCTGGCTTGGCTTCTGCATTACAGCGAGCCAAAGAGATCTATAGTAGAAACAAGGCGACATTTGCCACACTCCTACCTATTCTGATTGGTGGTCTTGTGTTCTTGTGGATGTATGATCCCATGGACGCCTCTACTATTCTTGGTTTGCCCTACAAGAATCCAGCTTTTGCAATTACTTTGGGTCTAGCTTTGGTGGGCCTGATCTATTGGTTCGAAGCAGTTGCATTAGAGCCGAAAATAGGTAATGAGCTTCGATCCCCCTCCATGATCCTATTTGGATTCGGTGTGAACAACATCATTCTTCTCATGTCTTTGACAGCAGCATCCTATGAACTACTAGAGCTGATATTCATCCTATCATTTGCTGCATCTCTCGCCTTGATTGCACTCCTTGCACAGGCTAGTTCTTTCTCATTGAAGGTGTGGATGAGACGGATTGCCGGGACTCTTGGGATTACTCTCTTTATAACGACATATAGAGGTCTTATCACAAATGCTGGCTTCCTACCAATACAGGCTCTGCTATATGCGGTCATCATCTTTCTTTTGGTAGAAATCCCAGTATTTTGGGTGCAAGTGAAGGCCTTCGTTGCACTCCTTGGTCGTTACGGTGCAATAATTATCAAAGCCATCAAGAACCTTGGTAGTCTTTTGCTCACGATCTTCAGAAGATTCGGCTATGTCATGTGGACCTTCTTCACATTGTTGTTCGTCGTGGTGATTGCAGTGCTTAGCAGACCCCTGTTCAGCGAGCTTCTCAATATGCCAACAGATGGTCTACTGTATGAGGTTCCAGGTTTCTCTGTACCAACAGCTATCATTGGACTGTTAATGCTCTTCATTGCAATCGTACGACGTCGTGTCAGAACACGCTTTGGTCTCTTTAGTGGACTGTACGCTGCTTTTGGTGGGGGAGTCACAGTCATTGCGTTTCTATTTGATCATGGGCACCAAGTTCTCTCCCTATTCTCAGCAATCATTGCCATATGTGGAACCGGTTTGATGCTTAAAGGAGAGCTTCAATTGGACCCAAGGCGCATTAGCATGTTATGGTCACCAATCCCACCAAGCATATCCCTATCCTTACTCTACTACATGCCACCAGCTTCTAGTGCACCTGATTCATTCTTACTGGCGCTGTTAATATCATTCAGTTCTACATTCATGCTTTACCTTCTTTCAACAACTGTGAATTGGATTCCGAAACGATATAGAGAATTGTTGTGGAGTATCCTAGCCATTATGACTGGCAGCATCACCTACTTTAGCTCATACCTGCTTATAGTACCGCCATTTGAACAAGTTGCAGGAATCTACTTGGGAGTCTTTGTAGCTTCGATTATTATGTACCCAGTAACAGCACGAAGTGCTCGACAGCTCTTCCTTTCTCCGCTGTTCTTTGCACTCACAGGATTCGCATACACGATTGTCCTTGGTCCAGTTTATCAGAGTCTTCTACTGGCTGCTGCAGCATTTCTCTTCTTTGTGAGTCGCTATATCAAGGAGAAAGAAACGATGAACCCACGACTCGTCTATTTGCGATTAGTGGTTCTAGTTGCACTTGTGACATGTATTGCAGTGTTTGCAATAGTAACTGGGCTCGAGATTATCTCAGCAATTTGATGAGGTTGACGAATCTTTGAAGAGACGAGATAAGATCTAAGCTGATCCATCTTTAGGTTTCTTCTTCCAGAGTGAAGGGTAACGACCACGTTCCATTAGTACACGGTCAGTCTTTGCGACAATCCCACTCTTTGCTTTGGCTATTCTGTCGCTTGTGTCGTTGCATTTGGCTACAGCAACTGCTTCTCCCTTGAGTGTTCTCAAAACCACCATATCTTCCTTCTTCATACCGCTACTAAGACTCACAACTCCGCTCGCTGCAAGGTCAGCTCCGTGACAGATGGCGTCCACTGCTGAATCGCGCATATTGATAACAGGAAGATGGCCCAATCCGAATTCAATAGGACGTAGGTATCTTCTAAGCTCTGTTTCATCACCATCTTCTTTCCAGAACACAAAAGCATCTTTCAAATCATAGAGTGAGCACATATGTTCGTCCTCTCTAAATGTCCCCACACGTGTCCGTCGCAGTTCTCTCATGTGCCCCCCAACACCGAGGGCTTCCCCAATATCAAAGCATAATTTTCGGATGTACGTCCCGGCCTGACAACCAACTCTGAAGAGCACCAGTCGCCCCTTAATCTCCAGAATCTTGTTGTAGTAAATTTCACGAACTCGAAGAACTCTCTTGACAGACGACCTTAAGGGTGGTTTTTGGTATAGTTTCCCTACAAAATCATCTATGACCCTCCTGATGTCCTCCTCAGGAGCTGCCTTATGGAGTTCTAGAACACAGACATACTCCTTTCCAGCAGGTAATAATGCCTGCATGGCTTTTGTTGCATTTCCAACTCCTGTGGGTAAAATACCAGTGACAGCTGGATCTAAGGTTCCTCCATGTCCGACCCTTTCAACCTCGAGTATCTTCCTTACCCAAGTGGCCACTTCATGGCTTGTTGGTCCTGAGGGCTTATCCAGTGCAATTACTCCATTCTTGAGAAGAAATTCAATAGGGAGATTCTCAAGTGATTGAAATCCATAGTCAGGATTTGTGCTATCAGATGCTTTCAATATCAGTTCACGAGGTTGATCTGCAGGCAACATGCCCGACATCTAATTAACACTCCCAAAAGAAGCCTTTGAACCTACATTTCTATTCTGATTTTTGTTCTGAATTTCTCAATCAGACCTGCTTCTTCTATTGCTTTCTCAACAGCTTTGTCATCAGCATCTGAAGTGATTGAGAGAATAGTTTCGAGAGGCTCTAGGTGCCTTGTATTACAACTACGTCTTCTCACGCCACTCAGGTGTTTAGGACCTGTAATAACAACATAGCTGTCATCCTTCATACTAACGACCACACATAGACTTCCAGCCTCGCGGCCCATAGTCTTTACACATACTCTTCCCGTTTCGTAGAAACCCATTTCAATACACCTCACCTTGTCTTTGGTCAGCATCTGAGTCACCTCGATGCATCATTCCTATAGACTGGGAGAATGTGACGCTGACCGCCAGAAGACAATATGAGCCTTACGCTTTGTACTACTGCCGATTTAATTTGCAGATCTACCAAAGAACTCCTCGATAGCTGTGAATACAATCTTAATGACATTCTCAAGATCGTACTTGTCTGTGTTTATGATCAGGTCATAGATTGAATGATCCGACACATCAACTCCATAGTACTCAAGGTATCTTGCCTTCTCACTTCCTTCACGAGTGATAGTTTCTCGTCGTGCATACTCAAACTCTATGTCATCCCTCTCAGATATCCTTCGAATCCTATTCTCAACAGAAGCAATTAGTAGAATCTTCAGATCTGCATTGTCCCCTGCCATCCATGCAGCTAATTGGCCATCAATTACTGCATTCCCCCTCTCAGCTTCTTCTCGCAGATTGTCATCAATCAACCTGTCAATATCCTCGTTGCCCTCAGCAACTCTGCTAAATTCCTCTAGAGTAAGGTTTCTTTCTTTTGCAAGCTGACGAAAAATAACTCCGGCTGACATCCTACGAAGATTGAATTTCTTCGCAATGGCATCCGCCACCGAGCTCTTGCCTGTACCGTGGAGACCGCCCACCGTGATGACGTGCTTCATTGCGTTAGTCTCGAGATGCTTTAACGATTCCACGACGTAGAGCCCTAGTGGAAAGAACTCCACCATAAGGTCGATTTGGACGTTTGGCTGAACGACTTACGCTTCTTAAATTGTCGTGTTTTGCTCCACGAGACACTTGCAAGTGTGAGCCAGTTATGGCACACGTTCCTCCAGCCTTGTAGAATTTCTTTCTGTGAATTACTCTTCTTCTACCTGGGGTCCTAATCATACGGTTGGACCTTCCCTTAGTGAGCACTCCGGGTCGTGGCAATATGTGACACCTCTCTTTCTCTACGGGGACCCTCTTACCTATCCTTAAAAGGAAAGCGGTGTTGGGAGATTTTCTTTCTCTTTATCTCTCCTTTTAGAACTCATGTATCCGAAATCGTATGACTGCGACGACTGCTAGTACAAGCAGAATCACCAATGTAATGATAATCGGGTAAACTGGATACATATCACCAGTTGTCATGCTGATTGATGACATTATGAGTCCCCACGGTCCCAGTGGACCATAAATGGGATGTTGCGCAAGACTTGGACCAATGAACAGAAAGGGAAATGGTACTGCCATTACTGGCCCCTCTTTGTTAAAGAATGTAGCCAAACACATGGTTAGCCATGATAGGAAGAGCTGCCACAGCATCAAAGGGAATAGGGATATTATGAATGTGACAAACAATAGAGTAGCCCCCATCATAGTAGCTACTACGTAGAAGATGATCCCTGGAATGAATATCATCGACAGACAGAACCCAAGTGCTGAGGGCACCAATTTCGCTATTATGAATGCAGTCCGTGATACAGGTTTTGAAAGAACCCACGCAGCTGATCCTGATCGTTTCTCTTCGAGTATTCTTTCTTGTGATATGATGATGACTGCAATTCCGGGAAAGATCATTGCCATCATATAGAAAATGAAGACGCCCGCTTCAGGGTCCCCAATGCCAACTGATCCAAACAGCACTAATATCAAGGACCAAAGAAGAGCTTGTTGCCACCATGCATTTGTGCCAAACCAAGTCTTCAATTCTTTCCCAAATAGAGCACTAAACCCCATTCTCCAACCAGTTTCTGTTACTGTTTTGAATGCAGTCTTACTGGACATTCGTATCATCCTCCTCTACAAGTCGCATGAAAATCTCTTCCAGCTCATACTGCTTCAAACCAAAATCAACGATGTCTACCTTGTCATCCTGTAGTAC
>LRSL01000100.1 GCA_001563335.1 Candidatus Thorarchaeota archaeon SMTZ1-45
ATACCCACCATATTCATGTCATCACAGATCGAGAACTTCTCAGCTTTGCAGAATGAACACTTTCGGCAGGGTAGGAGCGAGTTAGGTACAATCCTATCACCTATCTCCCAAGATGTGACATCATTGCCGACCTCTACTATCTCCCCAGAGAATTCATGTCCCATTATTAGACCTGACTCGTACATGCCATACTCCCAAGCACTGAGATCAGTTCCACAGATACCCACAAACTTCGGTCTTACTAGAACTTCAGTTGGTCCGATGATAGGTTCTGGTACATCTTTCACCTGTATCTCAAGACTGCCCTCATAAACTGCAGCCTTCATTTATTCCTCACCCGGAAGCTGGCAACCCTCAAGCCATACTGAAGCTACTGACTCAAAGTCTGGTGGGACTAAGTTGATGTTGGGATCAATAACTATGTCAAGTACAGCAGGAAGCCCTGAGTCTTTTGCTTTTTGAAGCGCTGGAGCAATGTCTTCGGGCTTCTTAACTCTAATACCGAAACAACCCATTGCTTCTGCTATTTTGTCATACCGGACATCAACGAAGTCTACTCCGACATACCTCCCATCATAGAGACCTTTCTGTCCAGCTTTAATCATACCATATGCTCTATCGTTTGCAATTGCAATTGTGAATGCAGTGCCCATTCGTTTAGCGGTTTCAAGCTCTTGAACATTGAACATAAAGGCTCCATCACCAGAAATCACATAGACTTCTTTGTTAGGATGGGCAAGTTTTGAACCAATTGCATATCCTGTACCAACTCCAAGATGTCCCGAATCACAAGGCCAGAGGAAAGTTCTTGGTTCGTATATTTTGTTCAGGTATATCGCCCAGACTACTATGTTCCCGCCGTCCAGAATAGAAATTGCATCTCTAGGGAAGAAGTTACGGATCTCCTGAATCATTCTGAGGGGATGGATTGGAACTTTGGTTGACTTGCCTTGCTCGATGAAATCTACAAGCCAATTCTCCTGAGCCTTTCGACAGTCTGTCATCGCGGGTCGGGGTTTTGCCTTTGGTTTGCTCTTGATTTGTTTCAGAAGCTCAGTTAGAGTGCTTTTTGCATCTCCAACAATTGCTAAGTCAACGACACGATTATGCGCTATCATCTCTGGTGCAATATCAATCTGAATTAGCCGCTGGTCAGCACAGTCACCCCAACCAGGTGCTCTTCCCCAAAAATCATAATCTCCAAGGCGCCCGCCCACTAGCAAGACCAAGTCAGATTCACACTGAGCTCCTATAGCTCCAAAGCTACCAGGCGTAAGTGTGAGCGGGTGGTCTTCTGGTATTGATCCCCTTGCCGCAACAGATGTTGTTACTGGCGCTTGAAGATGTTCTGCTATAGCAATGAGTTCCCTTGATGCGTTAGACATGAGAACTCCATTTCCTGCATGTATGAGTGGGAACTTAGCTTTCGACAACATCTCAGCAGCTTTTGCAATCAAATCAGGATTTCCGACAGGTGGTTTAGTCATCCGATACCTATCAGAAGCAACAATTCCATCTTCCAATGTTTCCTCTTCACATCTCAAGTAAAGGACATCTGCAGGGATGTCCAAAAAGACTGGTCCAGGTCTACCTGAAAGAGCCTCTCTAAAAGCCCAGTGAACAAGATGAGGAATTCGCTGCCAATGCGTGACTGTGGCTCCCCATTTAGTGATAGGCTTGAATAAATTTAGTTGATCAAGTCCTTGAGTGCTTCCATGGTCTGGATTAATCCGCCATGATTGATTTTGAGCACAGAGTACTATCATTGGTATGCTGTCAGCAAATGCTGCATAGACGCCTGGAACCAAATCAGCTGCTCCAGGACCTACAGTACCCAGGCATACCCCCGGGTTACCGGTTGTCCGTGCCCATGCATCCGCAGCGTGTGCAGCAGCTTGCTCATGTCGGAAAGTTACAAAGTCGATCCCATCAGTGGAATTAATTGAGTCAAGAAAAGGGTAGAGTTGGTCGCCTGGTATTCCAAAAACATATCTAACATTTTCTTGCCTTAGGCACTTTGTAAGAACTTCGCCGCCTGTCATCTTTGTCAATCTTCAATCACCCACATCTTAATTGAACTGCATCACATTCTGTAGTGCGGCGTGATTTATCAGTTATGACCATAGGACAATCACTACATCAAGTATGATCACCTGATGGTTGTCAATTAGAATCATATCGATTTTTGAGGTTACCTTCAATAGTGTTAAAAAAATCCAATAGATATGGTCTTTTCAGGAAAATAATGCAACTATCAGAATGCCTAGAAGAACTAGAGAAAGAGGCATCAATATACACTGCAAGCAACTCTTGTCATTTCCCTCGCCCCATAACTTTCCTGCATATAGTCCTAGGAAACCTCCGAGCCAAGATGCCATAAAAATAGCTATAGGGGGTGAAATTGCAATGTATCTCCCTCCTCCAGTTGGCCAGTCCAAGACTGTCACATACTGCATAAGCTGTATGAAGAGGAACGATAAGACGACAGGAAGAACTACCCCAAACATCAAAATCGAGAGGAGTGTTATTTTCCCAGGACTTCTATTCCCTAACGAACCTACTAAGACTGCAAACAGCATCCCTAAAAATGATATTAGCAATGCAAGTACAACCTCGGTAAAGACCAACTCCAAATCCTCCGCTTGATACTATTCTTCCGAATGATGATTATTTGAAATCGTTGTTTGCAGCATATCGATTTCAGTTTTTAGAATCATGAATATGGAGAATGCATTTTACTAGTGATTTGAATCACCCACAACTTGTACAAAGCAATTCATACTTTATGATGAGGTTTCATTTATCAGTAATATTCACGATGAGGGCTATCACCTCATTTAGTTCTATATGTAAAGACTCTTGATCTTGGAATCAAAATTGACAATGAACGAGCCTTACTCACTCTTTTTGAAAAACACATATACTGATTGGTCGTTGTCGTCAATGATTACGCTGTATTCAACGTTCTCCATCAGATCTACCAACAGTTTGAGTTCTTGGATTGCATCATCATTATCCCTATGAAGATGGAGGTGGTCCTTGAGGAACTCAAGGCTTACTGCAATGTCCTTATCTACCATCTTTTGAGTCATCTCTTCAAGCCGTTCTCTGACAGTCATGTCAATTTTAGTGTTCGATTCCTGGAGTTTAGAAATCTTCTTTGTATGATCCTTCCATGTCATCTTGTTCTCACTTCTCTCCATACGATTGTATTTGTTGTTATTCAATTTTTGCACTTGTCAGGAATTTGGTGTGTGTCTGATCCGCTCTATCCACTCTAATTATTATAAAATGACAAATAAAATTCGAATCAGAAGATTGAAAAAACAGTCACACACCTCTCAGTAAGACCAATCGATAAGGTGAACACAATATGACAAAGGACAAGTTTGATGAACTTACAAAGCTCAGAGCAGAAGCAAAACTGGGTGGTGGCGAGGAACGTATCAAAATCGAACATGAGAAAGGTCGCTTGACTGCTCGAGAACGACTCGATAAGCTTCTTGATTTAGGATCTTTTGTTGAGATAGATGAGTTCGTTGTCCATCGGGAAACAAGCTTTGGAATGGATGAGAAGAAGATACTTGGTGATGGCGTTGTAACTGGTTTTGGAACCATCAATGGTCGGAAGGTGTTCATATTCAGTCAAGACTTCACTGTTTGGGGTGGTTCTCTCGCTGAAATGTATGGCGAGAAAATCGTAAAGATAATGGAGTTAGCAATGGAAGCTGGAGCTCCTTTGATTGGTCTGAATGCAGGTGCTGGAGCTCGAGTACAGGAGGGTATAAAATCACTCGTCAGTTATTGCAAGATTTTTAGACTGAACACACTTGCAAGTGGAGTCATACCTCAGATCTCGGCCATCATGGGTCCTTGTGCTGGGGGCGCAGTCTACAGTCCTGCAGTCACTGACTTCACTCTGATGGTCAAAGACATTGCACACATGTTCATCACAGGACCTGATGTTATCAAGACCGTGACAGGTGAGGAGGTTACTTTCGAAGAATTGGGAGGAGCAATGACCCACTCATCAATAAGTGGTGTTTCACATTTCGCAAGTGAGGATGAGAATGAATGCTTTGATCAAATAAAGACACTTCTCAGTTACATCCCACAGAACAACCTTGAAGACCCTCCTCGCGTAGAAACAGGTCATAGTCCCGATGATGTGGACGAGTCAATTGATGAACTAGTCCCTAATGATCCAAACAAGCCATATGATATGCGTGAAGTTGTTCGCAAATTAGCTGACAATGGGGAGTTCTTTGAGGTCCATGGACTCTGGGCACAGAACATGATAGTTGGGTTCGCACGATTTGATGGCAGGTCAGTTGGAATTGTAGGTAACAATCCTGCCCATCTCGCAGGTACAATCGATATCAACGCATCCGATAAGTGCGCCAGATTTGTCCGATTCTGTGATGCCTTTAACATTCCAATCATCACATTCATGGATGTCCCTGGGTACCTTCCAGGTACTGCCCAGGAATATGGGGGCATCATCCGTCATGGAGCAAAAATTCTCTATGCCTTTGCTGAAGCTACAGTGCCCATGATAACTATCATCACGAGGAAAGGATATGGCGGTGCTTTCGATGTTATGGCTTCACGTCACATCGGTGCTGACCTCGTATATGCTTGGCCTACCGCTGAGATTGCTGTGATGGGGCCAGATGGCGCAATCAACATCATCTTCCGTAAGGAGATTGCGAGAGCAAAGGACAAGGAGAAGAAACGTGCTCAACTTGTGAAAGAGTATCGTGACAAGTTCGCCAATCCCTATGTGGCGGCTGGTCATGGGTATGTCGATAAGGTGATATTCCCGAGGGAAACAAGGTCATTGATATGCAAGGGCCTTGATATGCTGGAGAGTAAGCGCCAGAACAGGCCTCCGAAGAAGCATGGGAACATTCCTTTGTGATTCAAATCAGCAAAAAACACACCGAGTCCTGATAACAGAGGCAAGCTATTCGTTCGTGCTTTCAGCACCTTTGAGCTTTTCCATTGTATCATCTACGAAGCACTTGGGCTTTCCCCAGTCTAATTTGGCGTAGGTAGGGGATACACTAGTTCTATAGCGAACGTTATTGAAGATTGTTTTCTTTCACCGAAACCAATCTACAATTATTCTACGATTAAGGTCAGTGTCGAACACCGCACTCTATAATTCAATCATTGAAGCATCGCGTACTGTGCGCTCTGAGATTAGCCGCTGGTCATGCCTTTGGCTATGCGATTGCCGATCTCTTTGTCTATGTTGCGCCAATACTCGAGCACGCGCTGCAGTACGGGCTTCGACACACCATTCTTAAGATGTCCGATGACGTTGGATACCAGATGGCTACGCTGTTCATCGTTCATGACCTTGCGTACCAATGTACCAGCTTGTCCCCAGTCGTCATCATCTTTTCGCAGAGTGTAAGCAGCACGGACAAACTCTCCACTAGCTTTCCATATCTCGACCTCGGGATAGCGCTTGCCATCAGCCTTTGGGCCTCCCTTTGAGTTTGGTGTATACACGGGATCGGACACATTGTCGATCCGCATTGCTCCATCCTTGCTGTAGCTATACACGGGGGACTTCGGTCGGTTCACTGGAATCTGCTTGTAGTTGACACCCAAGCGGGCGCGATGAGCGTCAGCGTATGAGAAGAGGCGAGCGAGCAGCATCTTGTCTGGGCTGGGACCGATACCTGGTACGAGGTTGTTCGGTTCGAACGCCGCTTGCTCAATTTCAGTATGGAAATCGGTGGGGTTACGATTGAGTGTTAGCCGGCCGACCTCATGAAGTGGGTAGTCGCTGTGAGGCCATACCTTGGTCAGGTCGAAGGGGTTGAACCGATAAGTTTCGGCTTCTTTAAATGGCATAATCTGCACCTTCAGCGTCCAGCTGGGATAATCACCCCGTTTGATTGCCTCGAACAAGTCACGTCGATGGTAGTCAGAATCTTTGCCAGCTATCTGGTCAGCCTCCTCTTGAGTGAGGACGTCAATGCCCTGGTCTGTCTTGAAATGATATTTCACCCAGAAGCGCTCGCCTTTTGCATTGACCCACATGTAGGTGTGGCTCGAATAACCGTTCATGTTCCGCCACGTCTTGGGAATGCCGCGGTCACTAAACAATATCGTGACTTGGTGTGCTGACTCGGGTGATAGGGTCCAGAAGTCCCATTGCATATCATTGTCACGCAGCCCACTATCCGCTCGGCGCTTTTGGGAACGGATGAAGTGCTGGAATTTCATAGGATCGCGGAGGAAAAACACAGGAGTATTGTTACCTACCATATCGTAATTACCTTCACTGGTGTAGAACCTCAAGGCAAAACCACGCACGTCTCTCCAAGTATCAGGGCTGCCACGCTCGCCCGCAACAGTAGAGAACCGGACTAACGTATCAGTTTTTGTGCCCGGCTGAAACACTGCTGCCTTAGTGTAGGCACTAACATCTTTGGTCACTTCGAAGTAACCAAAAGCTCCTGAACCCTTTGCGTGGGGCTGCCGTTCTGCAATTCGCTCCCGATTGAAATTTGCCATCTGTTCAATGAGGTATGAGTCCTGCAGCAGGATTGGGCCATCAGGCCCCACGGTGAGCGAAAACTCATCGCTGGATACAGGGATTCCAGCATCAGTCGTTGTGTGTTTACGATTATCTTTTTTCATCAAAATTTCTCCTTCAGATTCTAATTAGTGTGTTAGTCCATTTTTCGATATGCTTGATAAGCCTAACACAAGAGTCAACCATAAAGATGATGTGTTTTAAATTAAAAAACTTAGTCATTTTTATGCTCGTTTCGTGCACTTCTGTGAAGTCTTCAATGTCCCCATCATCACCTTCATGGATGTGCCAGGGTATCTCCCTAGAACAGCTCAAGAGTACGGTGGAATCATCCGCCATGGAGCAAAAATCCTCCATGTCTTTGCTGAAGCCACAGTCCCCATGATCACAATCATCACCCGCAAGGGATACAGAGGCGCATTCGATGTTATGACCTCACGTCATATCGGTGCTGACTTGGTCTATGCATGGCTTACAGCTGAGATTGCGGTGATGGGACCTGATGGTGTCGTTAATATAATATTCCGTCGCGAGATTGAACGCCCAAAGGAGAAGGAGAAAAAGAGAGGACAACTAGTGAAAGAACATCATAACAAGTTTGCAAATCCCTACGTCGCAGCTGGATTAGGATATGTGGACAAGGTCATATGTCCGAGAGAAACCCGACCATTAATCTGCAAGGGCTTGGATATGCTGGAGAATACGCGACAGAGAAGACCTCTAAAGAAACATGGAAATATCCCTCTGTGAAGTGTACCTTTCAATTGAATCCGATAGTCATCTAATATCGCATTTGTCTACGGAGAATCTTTCGTGTACCAAGGTACAGCAGTGTTGCAGGAATGGCAGAGATAAGAAGAGGTGCAAGGAAAATCGCTCTTACTTCATCCTGGGAATGAAAAGCACCAAAGGTATCCATCACATACAGGACTTCCCCAGTGAATGCATCGAATACTGTCATCCCAGACCTTGGATCATCCCTTACCCAGCACAGACGGAAATCCTGGGGTCTGATTTCATTGTAGTCGCCTTCAGGCACTCTATAGAGAGTGAGAACTGCGCCATACCCAATTGCGATCATGGAAACGATGCCATTTGTTGGTATCTCATCAACTTCAATCCATTGGCATAATAAACGCTCGATACCACCAGATCTCCCATCCAATTCCACTCTTATAGTCCCAATCTCACCGTCAATCATAGTATTATTGACAACCTCCTGAAATCGGAAGTAGTATGTGGAAAAGTTATCGTTGAAATGGTCCATCTTATCTATGTAGACTATACGTGAATTATCAGGTATGTAATAACCTAACTCCTTCAATGCAGTTGTCGCATACATTTCAGCAGTTGATTGATTGGCTACTTCTCCTTGACACATTATGGGATTGCCAGAATATCCAATGATTCCTCCAGTAATAGCATTCACTATGACCCTTGCCTCTATGTGAATCCCATCTGAGATTGTATTGTTTCTAAAGCAGATTCTCCATCTAGGAAGAACTCTCCACAGATCAGTTAATGTTCTATCTATTTCGAGTTGTTGAACAGATAGATTCGAAAAAACCTTGTTTATGAATTGTGTAGCTGCTTGTTCAGCGTCATATTCTGTTATGAAATGAGCTCTTTGATAATCCACTCTTATGATATACGGCCTTTCGCTTACCACTTCATAATTGGAAGGATATAGTATCGACTCCATCGATGTGAGGTTGTCAGTACTTATATCTACGAAAGGCGAATCATTTAGAGCTATTCCTGGCAGGACCAAGGTAGATGAATCAGTTGTTCCAATCCCAAGGCTGGAAACAAGTAGAATTGCTGCGACCACCACTGAGACCAATGAATACCTAGCTGGTTTTTTTTTCATTCTGAGCATCAATGAAACCTCCTGAAATAGATTGAATCATTTTTTATTAGGTCTAATTTTTTGTAGCGCTGTTCTAACTTATTCAACTGTTCAAATCTCCATTCGCCATATTCTGATACTCTCAAACCAACTTGTTATCGCTCCGAACCCCAGAACAGAAAGAAGGAGTAGCGAAATTGGCCCTGTTGTCAGTGGTAGAAATAACAAATTACATGGAATCAGTGTGGTGTAGAATACAGCGTAGAAAAGGTAGCGGGGTAGTAATAATCTTCCAGAACCCACAAAGAACCTGAGCACACCAACCTTTACATCTCTCTCAAGGTAATATGATCCATACTTATCCGTTCTGACGAGACCTAGATTTACGAGCTTATTCAGGTGATATGTTGCGAGGCTCGGACTCGAAAGATTTGCGCCCCTCTGAATATTGCGCAGACTCGTTTCTTCAGGGTTTCTTAATAGATACCAATAGGCTCTCAGTGTTTTACCCTTAAGCTCCGACGCTATCTTTTCAATTCCTAAGTCGAAGTCATGTGAGGTCTCATCCATCTTTCTTCTCCACTCCAAAGCACACTGTTGGGTGAATGAGCACGCGAAACTCCAAACAAAATTGGAATGAGCTGTCGAACCATTGTCCCATTATACGCTATTAGGTCTAACTTTTGAAAGTTAATCTGAATTGCACAATAGGTCGAATTCTCTTTCGTCTTCCGCAGGGAGATTGCCAAGGCTAAAGACAAAGCGAAGAAGTGGGCTCAGCATTTGAAGGAGTATCGTGATAAGTTTGCCAACCCATATGTTGCGGCTAGATTGGGATATGTGGATAAAGTGATATTCCCAAGAGAAACAAGATTATTGATGTGTAAGAGTTTAGACGTGTTGGAGAGTAAGCGACAAAATAGTCCACCAAAGATGCATGGGAACAACCCTCTTTAAAGTCCAATATGAGTGGTTGCTCAATCATTCATCAATGACGATGATCTGTTCATCTCCTCTTAAATTGCTATCAATGAATGCATCTCTCTCAGGTCTGTTTATGAAATAAAAAATCGATATTTAAAATACAGGCCAGATGGCTAAGAGGAATATTGTTATTACAAAACCACTTTCAATCATATAATGCTGCCACCAAGATCCTATGCCTATTTCAAGGATTAAAGGCACCAAAATCATAGCAGCAACGAAAGTACAGCAAATCGCGAAATGTTTCTTGATTTCTCTGTCGGATTTGAATCTAAGACTTTCTATAGCCAAAATATCACTCCTGTTATTTAAAACGCATATTTGGATAAATCCTTTTCCTATTCATAGGAAACTGCAAGCTTTTACTTGTCAAGTATCTAGCTATCTGCTTTGTCAGTTCTCAGAGTTATGTAACTAGTTTATACCAAAGATGTCTATATCGTTCGTGAAACCTATTCTTCGTATACAAACCAATTGCAGCTTGATTGTTATTCTGAACAACAAGCTCAGCTATTCTATAGCCAATATGGAAAGCTCGGTTCAAAATCTCAACAAGTAATGCTTGCCCATATCCTCTCTGTCTATATTTCGGCAGAATTCCTACACCCTGAATCTGGAGAATTCTGGTCCTACAGTCGTCGGTTACATGACTGGCTGACCAACCTGATCCTATTCCAATAGCTTTCCCATTGATTTCACACAAAACCAATAATCTCGGATCGAAGTTGACATGTTTGATTTGAGTTCTCAATGACTTGATTGTGGTTATACCAGAATCCGCACCATCTTTGTAAATCTCATTATGAAGAACTAACCAAGTTTTTAGTTCCCTCATTGGATTCAATAATCTAAATTTCAGTTCTTGCGGAAGCACTTCTGATTCTATTGGCTTATCAATATCCAATCTCATCTTTATCCAAGAGTATTCATATTTGAATTTATGAAATTCAGCAAATGATATTGCATCCGTGCGAAAACTCGGTATCCGACATTCAAAAACAGTTGATCCCCTTTTCTTCCCAGTTTCTAAAAGGTGATCTAGAACCATTGACCCAATCCCTCTATTTCGAAAATCTGGATGCACTTGGACCATTATCCGCGAACTGGGTGGTGATGTCTTTTGAGAAAATATTGTACCAGCTGCCACTAGAGTCCCATCAGAGTTTTGTATTAATACAATGTCACGACCGACTTCGACGCTTGGTGATGAGAAAGATGAGCGAAAATATTCTCCAGAAAGTTCGATATGGTCTGGATTATCAAATGAATCGATTGCGTTGTATAATGCAGCATAATCTTCGAACATACTGTCATTTCCATGTTCCAGGAGGTATGTGTTCGAAGATCTCATCTTTTCATCCTCCTATCTGAATGTTGTCTGCCACAGGCAGTGTATAGGAACTCCAAAGACGTCTTTTTCTAATCTGTTTATGATGAAGTACAGCTCGACCAAGCTCAGTTATGCTAACATTCTTGCAGCGGGAAATTCGTAATCTTGTTACATAACCAGCTAGCTCTAAGTTTCGGAGATGTCGAGATAATCCCGACTGTTGAATTCCTGTTTCTTCGGCCACCTCCTTTTGATGTACGGGTTTCTCACAACTGTCAAGATAGCAGAGTATTTCCCGTTTCTGAAAAGAGAGGTTGACAAGTTCAGATGGCCAGATTTCAGATATGTTGCTCAATTCATTACCTTGAACACAAATTATGGAAGCTTTTACAATTGCGGCGCAGATGCATGCTGCTAGATTCATAATACAATCATTGGTAGTAACACTAACCTCGATGTCATATTGGTCAAGTTTGTGAGAATCCAATGCATTCAGAGATGAAGAAAGAATATTGATGAAATCATTCTGTACCACTCTGACAGGCATAACGATGAGTCCCAAATCTGAATATTTGTCAATGAACTGATTCACATCGTTCTCCTGTTCCCAAGTATGGACTATGATTAGCTCATCGATGCACCTTCTTACTGCTAAGTATTCGATATTTCTCGTATTTCCAAAAAAAGCGATATGGATCTTTGGTTTTGCCATGGCGTATTAACCCCGATGAATGTACTGACTTCATGTTTTGGTAGTCTGTGCAATCAGAACACCGCTTGTGGGGGGTCGATTGCAGCTAATTATGGGTGGGGTCTGAAGAATCTCCAGACCCCAGGGACCCCCACCGCCTCATGCGTGTTTTTCGTTACAATCTTCCCCCTGTTAAGGTCCTTCGGTCCCGAGAGATAGTTGAATTCTTAGTATATAAGCTATCGACAGAATGAAGAAAATTGGACTTTTACTTGAAAAAAGGACACTCTCTTGTGAGAGCTGATAGAAATCTAGTAGCAAATATCAATGTTTTTTGTTTTTTAGAAAAACCATGTTACTAGTATCAAAGATTCATTCAGTAACGAGGTTTCATAGATTGGGCAAACTCAGATTCTGAATCTATTGTTTCAGAAACCATATTTTCACACTCTTCTTTTAATACTCTCAACCAGACCTCTACAT
>LRSL01000101.1 GCA_001563335.1 Candidatus Thorarchaeota archaeon SMTZ1-45
CAGTATCTGTTGAGAAGTCCTCCTCACAAGTACTCCAAGTATCTGTGAAAGAAATTAACAAAGTTGAATCATCTCAAGGAATTCTTGATAGATTGAAACTGATTCCATATAGAGAACCTCCACAAAGGGATGAAGACGATGATGACTCAGAACAGTACTATCCTGCAAAGGAAATCACTCGTGCCCGTATGCACAAAGAGAGAAAGAAATCAGATATACAGAAAATCTGGACACGACGTCCTCCACTATTTGTGGTTCCAAGAGATATCAGGATTGGAGAGAGAGAGTACAGACGAGAAGTGTGGCGAATACTTCGAACAGCAGAGTTTCTTTGTAATAGAACACCTGACATACAACAGGATTGGAGAAGGCTCCTCAACGATGTTGTTACAGTATGTAAGGAAGAAAGAAAGAAATCAGTTGATGTTCTGGAGGACGTAAAGAAAATCTTGGCACAGAAAAAGGAATCACGAGATATATGGAAATTGCTGATAGATGTGAGAAAGGAGTCTATCAATGTAACTCAGAAGGTTGAGTCTACAAAAAGTGCATTGTGGGAACTCTTTGGGAATGACCTCTACTTACTTGTTCTAGCGATATTTCACGATGATGAGCTAGAGATTGATGTTTCAGCATTTGATGTCCTATGGTCTTCATTTTCAGACTGGCAGTTTTCCAATATGGGATATATTCCGTATGAACAACCGGATACATACGTGACATCGAAGTATGATGTAATCTCAATATGGACTAATCTTAGATGGAGAGCAAAACAGCTAGGGCGTATTAGGCCAGTTATTGGAGTTTTCGAAGACTATAGATTTGGTCTTCTTGTTAACATTAATCAAGTTAGTAGTTGGTTGATGATTCAGACTAGATCTGGACAACAGTCAATGAATGCGGGATATTCTGAATCTTTTCAGTGGCCCTTCCGTTGGAAATGGTATGACTGTATAACAGACCCGTTTCAACTTGAGGAAGTGAGTGATAGTTCTTGGGACTCTGCTGTTCCGATTGTCATTACTCAAAGTGAAGGAAAGGATATCCTCTGGACTCCAAGAATGGAGGATGATGAGATTGTTCAATGGTGGGCAGAGGGATTGTTTGAATGTGGAATGCCTCCAGAGGGGAGATTAGTCCCAATTAGGTGGTTCAGACTAAGTAGAATTCCTGACACTTTGAAATCTAGATTGATACAACCAGAAGTCAATATTCCAAGCAATCTCGAAGACATTGTGAATATAACTCTGGAAGAAATGGATGGATTGAGTGATTATATTAGAAAGGTGAGTTGTCGGGTAACAATTGATGTTGATAGTGAAGTGTATCAGATTCAATTCTTCGATAAAAAATCTAGGAAGACAGATCCAACTAGCACTTTCGATATCGAAAACACAACCGAGTTGATTCAGACCTTGAGACATCCAACGTTGAAGGGGATACCCTTCAAGAACGAGTTATGGTGGAATCCTGAATCCGACATCAAGTTTACGAAAGTTGACACAGAGTACGGTCCAATCGATTTGACATTTCTTAAACCATTCACCTATCGTTCTCGAAGAGGGTCAAAGCTCTTGAGGAATGTGACCCTTCCTAAGACTGCAAGTGATTTACTTCAAACGAGGCTTGGAGATTCAATAACATTGGTTGCAGATTCGAATCTAGAACAGATGGCGTACCCCTACGCAAAGTATTGGAGAATTCTGTTTCTTCAGACCAAACCTAGTGAGAAGATGCTTCGCCTTCAGAATATTGATGTGAATATCATTGAGATAGCTCAGTTCTTTGAAAGCAAGCAGTTTATCGATACGACAACCAGGCTGAGACATCCTCTTAGATTTGTTATAACCAACCTGAAGCAAGTCAGTTTCCCGGAAGATGTATTTCGATATAGCGAAATTGCTACATATTTGGAAGAGAAGGACATTGTTGCAACAGATGAAAATGACTTCGAAGATTCTGGATAGTACCATAAACTTGAAGTAGTATTCAAAGCAGTTTGCAAATTGAAGCCCCGTGGTGTAGTGGTCCAGCATTGAGGGTTTTGGCCTCTCAGACCTAGGTTCAAATCCTGGCGGGGCTACCACTTTTCCAAGAGTTAAAATCATCTTATTCTATCGTCCCAAAAAAGGGGGTTTCTAATGACCGAAAGAAATCAAGTCGAGAGAGCCATAAAGGTGACACTCGAGAATGCTCAAGAACTTCTTCGTAATTCTAGAGTTCTTGAAAAACAGGATAGTATTGGACACGCTACTAGTTTGGCAGTACTGGGTTTCGAAGAGGCACACAAAGCCTATCTCACATCCTTTTTCCTTCCACTATTTGATGGGATTATCAGTCAAGAGTATAGAGATGATTTGAGAGGGCATTTAAAGAAACATGAATGGAAACAACTTCATGCGAAAGAGTTCCGTACAGGTCTTGAATACCTGTTAAAATCAGGCGGGTTATCTGAGGATACAAGAGAGCTACTGGGAATTCCAGTCCTGTCTAAAATCACTCCAAGCACAGAGTATGCATTTTCAAAGAAACTGAATAAGATGAAAAATGATGGACTTTACGCGGACCCTTTTAGAAACCCAATTTGGTATCCAGCTGGTATCAAACTTGAAACATTGAAAGCAGTTCAAGAGTTAGCAGCGACTCAAATTAAATCAGTGAAACGAATTGTAACGGTACTATCAGCAGTACGCTTTCTTCCAAGTAAGATGATAGAACCTATCAGAAATGAATTAGCATTGTTGTCCTCAACGCTTGATGAATTAAAGAAGGGCATCTCAAATTTTGACGAGTTAAAAGAGAAACTATCTGAATTCGGTGAAACTGGTAGTATTATGGCTTCGCTTGTTACATTGTACCTTGGTAGTGAAAGGATGAAGCAGATTCAACGCGAGAAGAAAAGAATGAGAACGTGAGAAGCTCGCTGACGGAGGTTCAAATCCTCCCGGGGCTACCATCTCAATTAATACTTGAACCAATGATCACCAACCTGAATTTCTGAGAGGTTTCCCTCTTCAGACCGAGGTTTCCGAATCTCAACAAGGTTGAGAACATTATAACCTCTTTTTTTCAAGAAGTGAATGATGACAGTATTATTCGGATGAATCCAATTATAGACGGTTTCTTCATCCGGGTTCTTGACGAGGCGTTCTGCCTGGGAATATAGTGCAGACCCGATACCTTTTCTACGAGCGGATGGTTTTACAAACAAAGACTCAGCCCAGACGACATTTTGATCAATCCGACAGACCAAGTATGAGATAGTCTTCCAATTCTCTTCTTGCTGCATCAAAGTCATGACTCTTTGAGATTGACTTCAGACTTGAAAGGAATACACGATACTCTCCAATTAGAGTTATGAGTTGGTCTTCATCTTCTGGACGATAGTTTCTGATTTCCATAACACTAGGTCAGATTAATGAGATAAGTGCCTTTAGTCATCCTAAATTACTGTACAGTATAAACTAATTCAAATCCTCTTGGGGCTACCACTATTTTTCAGTTGGTGTGAGACCGTCACCAGGTTCAGTCATCTGGACACGAAATAGTCTTTTCACATGTGAGAGAACAAGCCGGTCTCCATTGACAAGAACGTCAATCTCGATATGGTCCTGCAAGCCTGAAGTGGAGATCTTCTTCTCAAGGACTGCTTCAACCTGAAAGACGCCTGCAGGATTATCCATTGCGACAGTTATGTGTAGCGGCGTTCCTTTACCTCGCTCTAGAATGACATTATCAATAGCCATGGCACTGACTGAGTGTATATCGACCTTACCCTTCTGAAATGGTACTATTGTGCGGCCCTTGGTCATGTCGCATCCATCACCAAGCTTTGTGATTCCAGCCTCAAGGGTCAAACACTGTGTGTCATCATCATGAGCATAGATTCCGTGAAGGATGAAAGAGAGAATATCAGTAGCCTTCGCAGGGTCACCGTAGATATCCATAAGCTTCGACTCGAGAATGGGACTTGCCAAATTTATTGATGCTTGAGGGTGTTCGTTTCTGTGTACAACCATCCCAATATCATGGAGGTATGTTGATGCAAGAACTATGAGACGAGCATCATCCAAGTCTCCAATCCCTTCTGCTACCACATTTGGTTGGAACGTTTGTTCGAGAATGTCAAAGGCTTTCAGCGCATTCCATGTCGCAACTTCTGCATGGACTGGACCATGGTCTGTATAACCCAGTCTTGATACAGCCATTCGATTTGCTGTACGAAGATAGGACTGTACTTTCGGAGAACCAGTAAGGTGTTGATACATCTCCAGGGCAAGTGATTCGCCATTTAATAATTCACGTGCACGAATATTCTCTCGTTGAATGACTTCACTCGTATTCATTATGAACTACCTACATAGGGACAGTTTTTGTTTACTTTTTGTTTGATAAGAGTTACTTTGTAGCACAAATACAGGAATGTATCTGTGGTCCAATAAGGCAAAGTGTTCAGGTAGACTACATCTACCTAGATATCTCCAGCTTCTTCTTGTAATGACAATAGGATGCGGTCGCTTGCACTTGTGGCTTTCTGAATGGTCTTCAGATAGTCCTGTCTTGACTTTTCAAAAGCAACGCGACTAATTCGTTGCTTCTTCTTCCGTAGTAGTAGCTGACGAAGGCCAGCCTTTGCACCCTCAATTCTTTCATCTTGAAGCTCAAGTTGCCCAACAAGATCTCGATACTTTGTCCCATAGTCTATCAGCTCCGCTCTCAGACTTGGGAGTTTGTTGTCAATCTCGTCAATTTGTTGTTTCAGGTCTCGTTCACGAATCATATACTCTCTCTTCTTTACCTTGCCTCTTCTTCGCGCTGCATCAAGCTTTTCCAAGTCCATGTTCAGTGAGGTTTTCCTTGAGTATAGATTTGCAAACTCTCTAAGGAGTTCAGGTGGAGCGCCGACTTGCTTGGGTTGTGTTTCTATGACATCCTCATCGTCTCGGGGTCCTAGGACTTCTTCAGGCAATTCGACCTTCCTCATTGCCACATATATGAGCCCGATGATTCCAATCAGAAGTGAGAAAACTGCAGGACGTGCTGCAGCCCCAAGTGTTGTTGTGTAGAATAATTCTATTGAGATTGGATTTCGCCTTGTCGTGTTATATGCTGTGTATCTGAGGGTGATATCGAAAACACCAAAAATCATTCGATAGCCTTCAGTTGCATCAGAGAATGACACTGTTGGAGTCAGTACAACATCAACAACATGTTTCAGAATGAAGACATCAGACAAAACAGCCATCGGTATTTGGAGCTTGTTTGCATTCAAATCAGCACTCTGATAATTACTTGTCTGAATAATATAGTCTACAGTGAAGGTGTATCTAAATCCTGACTCCAGACCATCACCGAATCTGTCTGATACAAAGTTTATCCTGATAACACTGGTATCATTGAATTCGTCATTTGCTATGAGTCTCTGCGACGACGCGAGAATACCGACCTCATCATAGATAGCGAATCTTGTGGAGTATGCAGGGACTTCGAATTCTAAATTGTTAAGGACACCAGCACCTATGTTGTTCAGTGTGATTGTTTCTCTGTAGAACAACCAGCCCCATGCATCTACAGTGATCCGTGTTGTGCGTTCAGCAACAACATGTGTATTGAAGAGTCGCAGGTATGAGCCAAAGGTGTTTTTTGTGAATGGTGCCAGGTTACGAGCAGTTGAGTCTGGAATTGGCTCATTCGGTATCAACGATCCACCCTGTTCAAAGACCAATGCAAACTCAGCATCACGAATGACATATGAGAGTAGGGGATATCTCAAGAACTCAAGTCGATATTCCCACTCACTGGGGTCTGTCAACCAGAACAGTCTTGTCATGTACATCGTTGTTTCGAAAGAGTACTGTTCTTGATATCCAATAGGGTCGCTGAAATGCAACCTCCAGCGTAGCATACCATTGGAGTCTGCAAGACGTGTGAGAGTAATCTCATTATCATCATCATCTATGGCAGTCATTGCTATGAAGTTTGATGCATAATCATCCGGTAGGAATATGTCAAAGTGGTTGATTGGGACAGAACCATTATTGACTATGGTATAACTGTCATCCACTCGGGACCCAAAGTGCACAGTTGGAACAAAGACACGTTCAACATCCACCTTCATGCCCAGATAGGGAGAGTAAGGCCTGTCAATAGTGACATTCACAAGTTCTATGGCTGTCGCATTTGATATGTCAGTTGCATTGAATGAAATAGTGTGAGATCCTTCAGAATATTCTGATATGTCAAGACTCACTTCCCAGAGTCTGGAAGTGAAGTCATACTCCAGAGAGCTCCAATCCTCTTGATCGAACCGATATGATGCGTCTTTCACCCAGTCATCAGTAGCATTGAGTTGCAGATTGACAACCCACTGTAGAGTGTCATTTTCTTTGGGGTTTTCAACAATCAAAAGTGGCGGTGCATTTGGTTCAATGTTCACCATTGCAGGTTCGGTCCAAGAGGTATGCTGTACTGGTAATCCATTTAGCACCTCTTGATTACCAAACATAAAGATGAATGGAAATTGAATGTCTGTGCTGTTGAACAAGGGAATGTCGTTGATATCTGCACTGTTTAACAGAATCGCGAATTCAAGTTGAGTAAATGTGCCATTGTCAGTTCCATCAGCCTGCAGAATCCTTGATTGGTCCGTGTCAGGACGATGTTGAAAAGTGCTTGTTCCATACTCATCACTGAATACAATCTGACTCTGATCAGCTGGATTATCGAGCTCTGAGATTGTGTTCCTGTATATCCGCGTTAGTTCAATATCGTATATCAAGTCCTCTCCATAAAGCTCATGGTCCTTCTGAGTATAGGCTTGATGGGCGGGGATTGTGAAATGACGCTTCTCACCAACCCGCATTCCGAGTATGGCATCCTTGTACTTTTGGAGAGCATTAACATCCTCAAGAGGTTGGACTGAGGTGATGTCTGGAAAGTCTGCCTCCTGAATTACTGTACCATTCCTCAATGTCAAGACATAGTGTACTGTCACAGCATCCGTCGGTAAGACCCTCCAATAAGGGTCAAGATTTGTACCAGGGGAATATCCAACTATGACATCACTGTTGTTCAGACCAGCTGCAGTGAATGTGTCAGTGTAGTTTTGCCATGCAAAGCCAATCCATCCTCCTGTTCTAGCCTCTAGACCAATAAACAACACAGTACCATTATGCTCAGCATAGACTCTAACCCCGGTCACCGGATCCGTGTATGTGAGTGTATATTCAGTCGGGTCTATTATTCCATCAGTAATTCCATAGTAATCATCAACATAGGGGATAGATAGATTCACTACAGACTCGGCCAAGGTTGACCCAAAGTCCCTGTTATGAGCCAAGTATCCTGATTCCAAAGTATCCGAGATTGGACTTAAAGCCATGAAACTGCTTGTCACGAATAATGTGAGCAGTAGTAGGGTTGCTATCTTTCTATTCAACAGGCTCAATATGAATCACCGTGATTTCATCGGGGTTTATGTCGAGTGGATTCAGATTCCACTATACGGGAGATTGGTCGCTCGAGCTTCTGGTTTGTTATTATAGATTTCGGATGTTGAAAGCATGCACGAACAATCGAATCCTCTCCGAAAGAGTCAAAATGGTATCAAAGTGCCATCAGGCATCGGAAGTGGTCCATGTGATTTCAATCCTCATTGCTTTATCTGCAGCATTTACAGTTGTTATACTTTTCATGCCTCAGGTAATCAAGATGCTGCGTGAGGCGGGGAGATTTGGAATCGATGTGCATAAACCAGAGAAGCCTGAGGTGCCCAAAGGTGGTGGACTCATAGTACTCTTCGCAATAGTCTTCGGCCTGCTTGTAGTCATTGGTATCACGACATTTCAGGAACAAGCAGAGGTCCATGAGGGGCTCCTTGCTGCATTGGTTTCAATACTCATGGCAGGTTTCATTGGTCTTCTAGATGATACTTTTAATTTCACGACACGGACAAAAATCATCCTTCCATTGGTTGCCTCTATTCCAATGGTCGCAGTGAGTGTGGGCAACCCTACCATTTCAATTCCCTTTATTGGTACTATCAACTTTGGTCCATTCTATGCCCTTCTTATTGTCCCCTTGATGATGACTTTTATTGTAGACTCTACTAACATGTATGGGGGTATGAATGGACTTGAAGCAGGTCTAAGTACGATCAATTCCTCAGCAGTCATACTCTATGTCCTACTTTCGCCCTACGT
Source organism: Candidatus Thorarchaeota archaeon SMTZ1-45 (assembly GCA_001563335.1). Classification (GTDB taxonomy): domain Archaea; phylum Asgardarchaeota; class Thorarchaeia; order Thorarchaeales; family Thorarchaeaceae; genus SMTZ1-45. The sequence continues at coordinate 8,202 of LRSL01000101.1, forward strand.
TAATGGACATACGATAACGACAGCTCAGACTGACGCTGGAATGGTGGCTGCATCTCTATTTGGTGCATCTATTGCTTTTCTAATCTTCAACAGATTTCCAGCCAAAGTATTGCCAGGAGATGTTGGTAGGCTTCCACTTGGAGCTGCAATGGCGGCAGCGTTAATCTTGGGCAACATGGACCGGCTAGCCATAATAATGTACATACCATTCATGTTGAACTTTCTGCTTTACATAATATATCGTGTGTATGTCAAAAGAAGAAGAACCGAGTATGTAAAGTTCGCATCTCCAAGGGAGGATGGGACTCTGGAGGTGATTGGTCCATTTACGATATATTGGATACTGCCATATCTCTCTAAGAACATAACAGAAAAACGGAATGTGCAAATGCTATTACTTCTGCAAGCGCTGATAGCATATGGAGCTGTGGTCTTTCTCCTCATTGCATATCCACTTGGAGTAGGTATAATCTAGTTGATTTTATTTGAGAGATAAGCGTCCACAACGTAGTCCATTCCAAACCTGCTGAATGCTTGTTGCTCAGCTTTTATGCGAATTTGTCTGAATTGTTGAATGTAATTTTGCCATTCTGGTTCATCATACCGAACATCACGAGAGAGTTCTTCAAGTCGCCTTAGGTCCACATCGCTCATCGGTTCTGTTGGTAGTGAGTATTGGATAATATCTTCAGGAGTGACTCCAATCCACTTTGCTTCTGGTATTGTCAGTTCTTTGATGTGTGCGGAATTTGCACTTCCGCTGGTGATAACTTTAGCAATATGCATTCCCCAAGGGTCACCATCAGTGAAGATATACACAGGTAATCCAAGTGTTGCGTTTAAGTTTCTCATAAGTCGTCGGGTCGACCTAGGCGGTTGACCACCAAGTTGTATTAGTACTGCGTTGAACCTTTTCCAAGCCTTAGTTTCAATCAATCTGGAGAACATACCTCCGGACTCTACGGCCAAGATGATTTTCGCATTGGACTTGAGGGGTTTCGCAGTCATGAGAGCTGGCCCCACAGGTAATCCATCAGGACTTATTGTGAGATCGATTTCTTTGCCTTCATAGCCTGTAACTGTATATCGCATCACCACCTCACCATAGATTGATGAGTGTTCTTCAGGATAGATACCAAAACTCTCGCGAGGAAGACTGGTGATACTTTCAAGATCAGTCACAATACGATCGGAGTCGGATTGGTCAGTAAAGCCAACACCAAAAGCTTCTGAGGAGTAGTATAGGTCTCTTAGGGAACTGGTCCTGGATGCTCTGAGTAGTTCCTTTGCAAAGGATGCAACCCAGGTCAGCTGAGCAAAACGTTTCACATGTTTCACATTGCTAGAATCGCGTATGTTTCTGGAGGGTCCTAGGACATAGCGGTTGGATTCATCATCGAAGACAATATTTTTAGTGCTGCGGTCAGGTATCTCAAGCACGGGGTATCTGTACTCAAGTAAAGCATGGACTATCCTTTTCCCAAGTGCAGTCAGGGTTTCTATAGCAGATTTTGCGTTATTCATCTGGCTCCACCTCGAAAAGCTTCTTTACAAGATTATCAACAGAGGGCACTTCATCAATATCAGCCAGCGCTGCACTGAATCGGGCAATCTGCCTGAATGATTTTGAGAACTCTCGCATCTTCTTTGATTCACGAGCACTTCGTCTATATCGAGAGTTTATTTTTCCAAGCTTTCGACCTAATTCTTTGATAATTTGGTATGCAGCTTGTTCAATCTCAGAAACAGATGCAAGAGACTGTTTTCCTGCAGCCTTGAATGGGATTTTGCTGGAGCATAGATGTAGGAATATTGCGACTGGTTCTGACTTGTTGATGCCATACCTTGACCAGTTAACTCTCTTCAGAGTTCTTGTTAAGACACCATCAGTTGAGTCATAGAGAAGGGGAACTCTATTTGCAAATCTATAGAGTGTTGGGATATCGGAACGTGGAAAGTCATCTCCCATGGCGACTACAGCTTCAATCACGAAGGGATTGCCTTGCCATTCACTAACACCATGACTTGCATACTCAGCTATCTTCACATTGAAGACTGATTTTATAGCATTCAAGAGTTCATTTTTTCCGATGATGCTTAGGCACTTGCTGTCTGGACGTTCAAAACCATCATACTTCCTTAATGCATTCGCTAGTTGGGACAATTCATCTCTGTTGAGTTCGGATACAATGCAATTCGGATTCAGATTCATGAATCGAAGAAAACGTGTAGAAGTCTTGGGACCTATTTTCTGAAAAGAGCTGCAAAGAAAATCATCCAGACTCCTTTTTTCATTATTCTGAACAAGTCTTCGAAGGACCTCCATATCTACAGATCGTGGATGAGGTTTTGAAGGTCTGATTGGTGAAGGGAGAGTATCAGACCATCCACCCAGGTCCAGCTGAATTTCCTCATCTATCCTAAGGGTAAGTTTTGCATGAGGTGTAGATACTGTAGAGAGACGTAGGTATTCAATAATTCGTTCCTGGGACCGTTTTAAGTCACCCTTCAGCTTGATGGTTACAGTAGTTCCAGTTTCATCGCGATGATGTTCTTCCTCATACTCCACAAGAGGACGGTTGTTCTTAACATCAACGAATATCTTGTAGAGATGTCCTTTGGATTTGTATGTCTTTGAGTGAATGATCACGGGAGAATCTGTAGTTATCTGACCATACAGTATAGCCATAGTAACACCCAAGCCAAAGGTTCCTCGTTTCTGTTGTTGTGAATACTTACTTCCATAGAGTACGCGTCCAAATGCTAATGGAACCTGTTCTGGAGGAACTCCAGTGCCATTATCGGATACTGTGACCGTAATCGTATCAGGTCCTACATTTTTGATTTCAATGTCTAAAATTGGATAGGTTTGGGCATCTTCACACGAGTCTAAACTGTTCTCAACTAGCTCTCTAACTGTGGAGTATACAGCCTGTGTAGGATTACCAAAGCCAGCCATCTGTCGATTCCTGTAGAAAAACTCAGCTGGTGAGATGCTTTCAAAACTGGCGTTGAAGGACTTTTGGTGACTCATGCTACTCATGAATAAAACAACGTCTAGTCATATTAGACGAGGTATTACACGTGTCATAGGTCCGTGTCTTCCCAAAGTTCAGCTCTTTGGCGATTCATATCTCTCCGCATCTTCTCCAAACGAGAATAGACTGCACTGTGTGGTGCACCAGCAATGAGCATATCAATGGCTCTTCTAGCATAGTCCAAACCAGGATTCATTCCAATTATGGAGACTGTCTTGCCATAGACTGATATTTTGGTTTCTGTAGTCTGTTCAATGACTCTTCTTGTACGACCATTCTCTCCGATGATCCGTCCTGCGACTCGTTTCATCTGGCTCTGCGAAGCCCCTACAACTTCTCGTAGAGAGATTACCACTAGCAGCATATCATCATCGATGAGAGAGAACGCATTCTTTGGACTAAAGCCTCGAGCCATTGCTCGAATAATGTCACGAGCTTTCCATGCGAGGACAGGATCCTCAGAATTTTCAGGTGCTGTAATAGTTACAGTTCCTTCAGAATTCACTTCAATCTTGACATTTGTGAGCTCTTCAACACGTCGCTTAACTTTACCATTGCGTCCTACAATCACGCCAACTCGGTCTTCTGGCACTTTGATTGTTTCATGATAAAGCATTCATTCCTCACCAACTGTAAGTATATGTTTAGTAATGACTTCAGGGTTCTCTGTATCGACACCTAATTTTGTGAAATAATTGGTTATGTTTTGAATGTCACGGAAGAGATATTTTTTCGCATATTCGTGGGTAGTCAGAACGGCCTGAGACACATCAATGAAAACAGGTTTTCGTAGCCATAGAATGTTGTACTCAGAGAGATCAGCGTGGACTAGTCCAGCTTTTGTATAGCCATTCTCAATCATTCGAATGATTTCATTGAATGTCTTCACAGGAGAAGGTATCTCGATGTTCTTGAGCATAGGCGCGGGTAGATTGGTCTTAGTGTCTCCGATAAACTCCATAACAAGTACATTCCGCTCAATATCTATCGGTTTTGGAACACGAATTCCAGCCTCATGATACCTGATGAGATTCTTGTACTCCTTTGTTGCCCATTGCGGGATCAATGATCTGCTACGGCGTTTCACATTCTTAAACCTAGGATCTCCAATAATATATTCAAGCATGAAGTCTGTTTCAGCAGTAGAAACACGGTATATCTTGACAGCAACTGATTTTCCATCAGCGTCCTCCCCACGATATACATTGGCTTCCTTTCCAGTGCTTATCGCACCATGCAGAGCACTAAGAGTTCCACGGTTCAGGAGCTTGTATAGAGTCTTTAGGGTGGGTGGATCAATTACACCCTCAACTACTTTGAACTCATCATCGTCCTTCCGCCGTTTTCGTTTGCGACGGTCGAGTTCTGAGATGATTCTCTCGTGTTGTTCATCAGCTCGCTTCACTAGTTACTGCCATCCTAAATGCTACTGTTATGGAAACATGTGAAATAAGAAATTGTACTCAAAAAAGCCTTGACTTCATTTCAAAACATCTTCAGAATGCCTCTCTTTTGCAGCCAGTCTATCTCGTTACCTTTGTAACGATGAATCACATCACACTTCTCGTCACTCTGAAAATCCCATGGAATAATTAGGACTGTATCCCCAATCCGCATCCAGACTCTCTTCTTCATTCTGCCTGGAATCCTGCCCACACGGATGTTTTGATCTTCACATCTGACTCGAACTCGGTCAAAACCCAGCATCTGGATGATGATTCCAAACATCTCTCCATCATCGCGTCGCGGGGTCCTGACTCTTAGTGGTTCGTCAGGGCCAGTACTTTGTTGCGGTCGTTTACCACCGCCTTTTTTTCGGGACAAAAAATTCCTCCGTTTATGCAGTGGACTATGGAGTCCTGTAGTTTATACTGCAGGGTTCTTGTAGAGGCCATTTAAGCGTACCGAAACCTCGTCCTACTCTCTAGGAAGCAGGAAGAACTCCTCGTCAATTATAAGTCCATAGACTGTGGCCCCAGTATCAGTGTCATTATCAAGAAGAAACTCATCGAGTTCAGTGATTTCAAAGGTTTCTGAGTCCATCAATTGAACGGGTTGACCATAAACTCGCGTCGTGACCATATACTTGCGTCTTTCATCCTTAGAGGCGAGATATTCTATTGTTCGCCACTTTGAACTCTTTGGATTAATTGTAAATCTCTGTTTCTGAACTAAATCAAAACAAGTGAGACCACTCTTACCCATTGCCATAACTTGGCAAGGATTGTCGAGCACTCTTACAAAATCGCCTAATCCAAACCTGTTCAGCCGGATTAGAATAGTTATTCGAAACTTGTCCTTTCCCCCTTTATCCTGACCAACTAACTTGTAATTTTGCTTTCGTTGAGCGAGATATTGATACTCGAGAACATCAGCAATGGACCTACAGAGATGCTCAGAACCTAGTTGAAAGTCGATACCATATTTGTCAGTGCTGATTTTTGTCACAAACGCCTTTTCATTAGTTCCGTACTCTGCAACTGTCATCTCTGTCACAATGCGGACAATATCATCCTCTTCCTCTTCTGTTAGTTTTCGGCCATCAGCACGTATCTGAAGTGTTGCTTCATAGTACCCTCCACTCATCATGCCACAGGTATCACACGTGCCATAGGAAAACCGTACTTCAACGTTGTGTTGTTCCTCATGAGGCGGGAGCGTATCATGAGATTTTCCAATGACTTTCAGAACGATGGAAAGTACCCGGTCTAATCGTTTTTCTTCCTCAATAGTAATCTCGACTCCACTGACAAGAGGCTTCAGCTCATGATCGAGTAGAACATCCACCTGATGTGGCCAGAGATCATCTGAGTCAGTCGCCTCAACTGACAACTTTTTCCAACCACCAGGTATTTTCACTGCTCCGCATTTTCTGCAGCTGAGTAGTGTCAGTGGGGTTTTGACCTCAATCAATGGATGCTCCTTGTCATAACAATCAGCACAAAGCCCATCCACGACTGCAGGTTCCCCACATTGATAACAGGGGGGTTTCAATTAGACCAACCTGAGCTTATCATACTAATTCACTTAAAATGTGGACTGTTTGTACAAATAGTAAGCATAATGAATAGGATACACCGGTTTACATCAGTCTGGATTTAACAAATAGATGGGTGAAAATTGATTGAACGCACAGAAGATTGCAGTAACTGCAGATATAGAAAATGGTCTTAATAGTCCCATAAGCGGCCACTTTGGTCATTGTAGGGCATTCATAGTCACTACAATTGAGGATGGTGAAATTGCAAAAGTGGAAACAATACCTAACCTCAGTCATAGTAGCTGTGCAGAACCAGTAAATCAGCTTGTGGAATTGGGTGTAGACGTTCTAATTACCATGGGCATGGGAATGAAACCTTTCATGACAGCACAACAACTTGGTTTGACTATTGTCCGAAGTGGTAACGCAACAGTGGGTGATGCAGTTCGAGCTTACCTTAAAGGATTGGGAGAAATAATGGACCGTGATGGTCTTTGTGGCGGTGCTGGCGGAGGATGCCATTAGTCTTCAGAGTTTAACCCACTGTGCATGAGGGTGACCTTCAATGTACAAAACAGCTTGCTCATGGACAAGACCTGCATTCATTGCAGCTTCCACTGTTCTCTTTCCAACCATATTAGCAATGGTTGCTTTTTCCAAGTGCTGTAAACAGACCTTGAGATCGACTAGGTCACCGCCATAAAACTCCTCACTAATTTTGAACCTCAAGTCACCTTGTTTCAGAGTCTTCCCCAAGAGTCCCTTGTCGCACATCGCCACAAGATAATGCTCATGTGTTTCGCTA
>LRSL01000102.1 GCA_001563335.1 Candidatus Thorarchaeota archaeon SMTZ1-45
GTTTTTGTAGCCACCGGAGCTCCTGCTAGTCGACTTATGAAAGTGAAAGGTGAAACTGCGAAAGGTGTTCACCACGCACTCGATTTTCTTGACAGAGTCAATAGCAGAAAGGCAGTCAGTATCGGAAAGAATGTGGCTGTCATAGGGGGCGGAAATGCAGCCATTGATGCAGCTCGTACTGCAAAGCGATTGGGTGCGAGCAAGGTTACAATTGTTTACAGGCGTTCTCGAGAAGAAATGCCTGCTATTCCTAGTGAAGTCGATGAAGCGGAGAATGAGGGCGTTAAGATTGATTTTCTTGCTGCTCCGATAGAGATTCTTGAATCTGGAAAAGAAGTTTCAGGAATGAAATGTACAAGGATGCGCCTCGGTGCACCCGATGATTCAGGTAGAAGAAGACCTGTCCCTATTGCTGGTTCTGAGTTCAAAATGAATATCGACACAGTCATTATAGCGATAGGCCAGGAGGTCACTTCTGACGCACTATTATCTGGTCTAGAGCCATCGATGTGGGGTACTCTTGAAGTCGATCCTATCACATTGGAAACCAACACCAAAGGCGTTTTTGGTGGAGGGGATGTTGTCAGTGGAGGAGCCACAGCTATTGAAGCTGTAGCAACAGGGAAGGAAGCTGCAAAGTCAATCGATAGATATCTCCAAGGAAAAGACCTGAACGAGGACCGAGAAGAGGTACTAATCCCAATAGAGAACATTGAAGTTGATGAAGCATCAATGAAATTCAGGTACGCTCCAGCAATGCGCACACTTAGTATGGCAAAGAGAAAAAGTACCTTTGAAGAAGTGGAGCTTGGTTTCAACGAAGTGACTGCTATTGCAGAAGCTGATCGTTGTTTAAGTTGTGGTGTATGTTGTGAGTGCGAGAAGTGTGTTGAAGCATGTAAATTGAATGCTGTTGACCATTCGTTAAAGGATGAGATAGTTGAACTTAACGTTGGTGCAATCATCGTTGCCACGGGCTTCAAAGTGCATGACCCATTTGAAACTCGTGAGTTTGGATATGGGACATTTGAAAATGTGATAACCAATGCTCAATTAGAGCGACTCACCAATGCAGCTGGTCCAACACAAGGAAAACCGAAACGCCCATCAGACCATACAATTCCAAAACGAGTTGCGTTTGTGCAATGTATTGGGTCCAGAGACCGACGATTTAACCAAGACTACTGCTGTTATATCGGATGTGAGAACTCTCTCAAGCAAGCTATCCAGATTAAGGAGAAGTATCCTGAAACAGAAGTCACTATCTATGCTATGGATATAAGGACTCATGGATTAGGATATGAGGGTCTATACCGAAGAGCTCGTGAAATGGGGGTTGTTGTTGTAAAGGGACGACCTTCTGAGATTGAGGAAGATCCCAAGACAAAGTCACTTGTTGTACTAGCAGAGGACCTCTATACTGGAGAGCGTTTAGAAACAACAACAGATCTTGTGGTTCTCGCAACTGCACTTCTACCAAATGATGACACTGCTGAGTTGGCTCGTAAGTTGAAGGTTTCCACAGGAGAATATGGTTATATGATGGAAGCCCATCCAAAACTACGACCTGTTGATTCATTTCAAGATGGTGTATTCCTAGCTGGCGCAGTCTTGGGTCCTATGGATATACCAAAAGCTGTTGCATACGGTAAAGGTGCAGCCGCAGGTGCCCAAGCTTTGATGGCTCCTGGTGTTTTCTATGTAGAACCGATCTATGCTGAGATTGATACAGATCTCTGCTTTGATTGTGACCTATGTGCTGAGATATGTCCATACACAGCAATATCTGGAACAGGAGAAGATCGTCGTGTATTGTTCGAGCTTTGTCAAGGCTGTGGAACATGTGCCGCAGCTTGTCCAAAGAATGCAATCGATATGCGACATTATCGCAAACAGCAGATTATACCGCAGGTAATAGCTGCAGCTTCTGTAAAAGGAGGGTTGGTAAGTTGACACGAAAAAGATTCGAACCAAGTATTGTTGCATTCACCTGCAACTGGTGTTCATATGGAGGTGCTGATCTTGCTGGCATCTCCAGAATTCAGCATCCACCAAATGCAAAGGTCATCCGGCTCATGTGCTCAGGTCGTGTAGATCCAATTATGGTGATTGAAGCATTCAAAGGTGGTGCTGATGGTGTGATGGTCACAGGATGTCATATTGGAGATTGCCATTATGCAACGGGCAATCATCGCACTCAGGTTCGTTTTGACGCCCTTCAGATGGCAATGAAGACAATGGGTTTGCACCCCGACCGATTAAAACTCCTCTGGGCCAGTGCTTCAGAGGGACAACAGTGGGCTGATGGGATAACAGAGATGACGGAGACGATTCGACAACTCGGACCAAATCCAATCAAGGGTGGAGGTGATGCATAGTGACTGTAGCTGGTGAGAAAGTAAACCTTAGTTTGATGAAACCATCAGAAACCGCTCTTGTAATTGGAGGTGGAGTGGCTGGAATGCAAGCAGCTCTTGACATAGCAGATCAGGGATTCCAAGTGATTCTTGTTGAAAAGACACCTTCAATTGGGGGTGTCATGGCAATGCTAGACAAGACATTCCCAACACTCGACTGTAGTGCGTGTATATTAACACCAAGATTGAGTGAGGTTTCTCGCCATCCAAACATCAAGCTCTTGACCTACAGTGAGGTCACAGGCATTTCAGGAGAGGCCGGTGACTTCAGAGTGAATGTCCTCAAGAAGGCTCGTAAGGTTCTAGAAGATAAATGCTCAGGTTGTGGGGATTGCGTACCTCACTGTCCCGTCCAAGTACGGAATGAGTTTGACCAGAACCTTGGATACAGAAAAGCAATCTACATTGGATTCCCACAAAATACTCCTCTTATCTACACTATAGATAATGAGAATTGCATCAAATGTGAGCTTTGTGTTAAGTCTTGTGAGAGAGAAGCAATTGATCTTTCAATGGAAGATGAAGAGATAGAGATTCCTGTTGGAGCAATTGTAATTGCGACTGGCTACGAGCTCTTTGATGTATCGCAATACCACAGGCTTGGTTATGGTCGATTTAAGAATGTCATTAATGCACTTGAGTATGAACGACTCATCAATGCTGCTGGACCTACCGGGGGTAATCTCATGAGGCTTAGCGATGGAAAGATACCAAAATCCATTGGGTTTGTCCAATGCGTTGGAGCTCGAGATGTGAAAAAGGATGTTCCCTATTGTAGCAGAGTCTGTTGTATGTATGGAATCAAAAATGCAGTCATGGCCAAAGAACTACAACATGACAATGTCAAGAATGTGACAATATACTATGCTGACATCCGAGCCTATGGCAAGGGCTTCGAAGAGTTCTATAACATGGCTAAGGAACGTTTCGGAATCAAGTTCATTCGCGGTCGAGTAGGAGAAGTAGAGGAGGTACCCAAATCCAAGAATATCATAGTCTGGGCTGAGAACACAGAAACAGGTGATTTCTTGAAGCATGAACATGAACTTCTTGTCCTGTGTCCTGGTATTCTTCCTCCAAAAGGGTTGAAGGAATTAGCTGGTAATCTAGGTCTCGAAGTAAGCGTTGATGGATTCATCCCTATTCAATATCCTGCAAGTAATCCAGTTGATACAGCAGTGTCAGGTGTCTATGTCGCTGGTTGTGCTGAATCTGCTAAAGACATCCCTGATTCTGTAGCTGCAGGGAGTGCAGCTGCAATGCGGGCAAGTATAACTCTTGCACGAGGAGGTGAGCCATGATGGGAGATAAGGATGAAACAAGAATTGGTGTATTCGTCTGCCACTGTGGTCACAACATCGCTGGTACAGTGGATGTTGAATCCGTAGCAAAGAATGCATACCACTATCCTAATGTGGTCTATTCGGTTGATCTTATGTTCACATGTAGTGATGCTGGACAATCACACATTCGTGAGAAGATAGATGAACATAACCTGAATCGTGTTGTTGTCGCAAGTTGCTCACCTAGAATGCACGAGCCAACTTTCCGAAGAGTGGTAGAAGAGGCTGGTCTCAATAGATATCTATTCGAGCAGGTGAACCTTCGAGAACATTGTAGTTGGTGTCATGCTCGTGAACCAGAGAAAGCCACCCTCAAGGCTGATGACTTGGTTCGAATGGCGGTAGCTCGAGCTGCTCTTCTAGAACCACTTGAGGTGAAGACTGTTTCAGTTGAACCTCACGCGCTCGTCGTAGGTGGTGGAGTCACCGGATTGAGAGCTGCAGTAGATATTGGCTCACGTGGTTTTAAGGTTACACTAGTTGAGAAAGAGTCTAACCTTGGAGGTCATCTACGCCTTCTTTCTACAATGTATCCCAACAATGAGAAAGCTGTAGATGTAATAGATCGGATGCTCATTGCAGCAAAAGCAATCAACGACATCGAGTTATTGACAGACTCAGTTGTGATTGATTTTGATGGTCACATAGGCAATTTTGAGGCACAGATAAAGAACCTCAAGACAGGAAAGACTATAAAACGGACAATTGGAGCTGTGATCATTGCTACTGGATTCGAACCTTTTGTACCTGAAGGCTACTACGAGTTTGGTAACAATCCAAATATTATAACGCTTGCAGACTATGAGAGGATGAAGTCCACAGGCTCTGTCCTCAAAATAAGTGATGGGCGACCTCCAAAGAATATCATGTTCATTGGATGCGTTGGGTCTCGCGAAGAGGGCAAGAAGGGACACGAGCATTGTTCACGTTATTGCTGCACAGCAATGACAAAAGCGGCTTCTGATATCAAAGATAAGACTGAAGAAGTGATGGTCCTCTATGATGACCTCAGAACTTTTGGTAGAGGTCATGAGGAGATTCATCGTGAAGCTAGGTTCAAACATGTCATGTTCTCGAAGTTCGCTCATAACAAGAAACCAAAAGTCTGCTTTGATGAAGAAAAGATTGTTGTTAAATGGAAGGATGTCCTATCAGACACTTATTGCGAGTTCGAGCCTGACCTACTAGTACTCACTACAGCAATGGTGCCTCCTGCAGGGACAGATGAAGTTGCAAAACTATTCAGCTTAACTCGATCAGGTGATGGTTTCTTCAATGAAGAACACATCAAGCTCGCTCCGCTCACAACGCACACAGCAGGTATTATGATTGCAGGAGTAGCTCAATCAGCGAAGGATGCGACAGACAGTGCAACTCAAGCTAGTGGTGCTGCTGCAAAAGCAACATCTTTGATGGCACGCAAGAACGTCGAAATTGAATCAACAGTGTCATGGGTTGATGAAACACTTTGTTCTTCTTGCCACACTTGTGTTCAAGCTTGTCCCTTTGGTGCAATAGAAATGGTCACTACGAAAGATCCTCCTATCGCATTTGTGACAGAGGCAAAATGCAAAGGCTGTGGAACCTGTGCTGCTGCATGTCCAAGTAATGCTATAACAATGCGACACTCAACTGATGAGCAAATCATGAGCATGGTGGAGGCGTTTCTATTGCCTTCTGTAATAAAAGGAGGTGGAGATTAGATGAAAGAAACCGCTAACCTAGACAAACTTGAAGCTGCAGCTGCTGCATTTGGAGATGAACGATTGAGATGGCTTGTTGGCAAAGGCGATATACTTGTCCAGCGTGGGGAGCTCACACAAGAACGATTGAAGCAGCTGATGGAACAGACAGTAAGGGAAGAGATTGATCGGAACCATATCATGAGAGAAATCCGCGATGGTCCAGCTACAATTACAGAAATAGCAAAAGGAGCCAATATGGAAAAAGATTACATACTTGAGAATCTTCTCGCATTGATGAAATGGAATCTAGTTGAAATTGTCGGAGAAGAAAATAGAGAGTATATTTACGCAAGGAAGGAGATTTGAGATCTCCTTCCAGTTTTCTTCTTCACAAAATCTTTCATCATGCTGACTTTGGGAATAGATGTCTGAAGTTATGTCCAATTTATGACCTCATAAAAAGAGCATAAGCTCGTTTTCAATTCCGTAAGTCTTTTCATTCTATGTAGCATTCACAAACCTGTGTGAATACATCATGTCTGGTTTCAGTATCTTCGAGTATCACGACACAGCTAAAATCTATGAAAGGCTTAATCATTTAATGAGCCTCCCAATTCATTGCATCAACCGCGATGCTATGAATGTGTATCTTCAATATTTTGAGGAGAAATGTAAGAAGTCTAAAGAGATAATCACTGAAGCCAAGAATTTCATACCAGGCGGGGTTCAGCATAACTTGGCTTTCAACCATCCCTTCCCAATTGTGATCGACAGAGCTGATGGTCCATATCTCTGGGACATAGATGGAAACAGGTACATCGATTTCTTACAATCTGGGGGTGCAATAATTCTGGGAAATAACTATGCTCCTGTTAGGGATAGGATTCTGGAAGTCATCAAGGAGCGGGGTCCTGTTACTGGACTGTTTTCTGAATATGAACTTAAGCTAGCAAAAGAGATCAATAAACACATTCCTTCCTGTGAGATGTTTAGGATGCTGGGGAGCGGGACTGAGGCTGTCATGGGGGCAATTCGTCTAGCACGAGTGGTGACCAAGAAGAAGAAGATCATCAAGATGGGTGGAGCATATCATGGATGGAGTGGTCAGATGGTCTACGGTCTCCATATTCCACGTACTGGGGGTTTTGAGGCTCATGGGATTCCCAAGAATGTGAGAAAGCATACTCAAGAGATTTACCCAAACAAGATAGAAGCACTTCGCAAGAACCTCTCACGAAACAGACTCAAGGGAGGCACAGCCGCTGTTATCATCGAGCCAATGGGTCCTGAGTCTGGAACGAGACCTTTAGACAAAGACTACAATCAGCAAGTACGTGAACTATGTGACAAGTATAATGCTCTCATGATTATGGATGAAGTTGTGACTTTCGGAAGAATTGGACTTGCAGGAGCACAGGGTTACTTTGGTGTGAAACCAGATCTTACGATATTTGGTAAGATTGTTGCTGGTGGATATCCTGGTGCTGGGGGTATTGGAGGAAGAAGAGACCTCATTCAAAACTTGGCATCAGGTGTTGAAGGAGTTAAAAAACGAGCATATGTTGGTGGTACTCTAGCTGCAAGTCCTTTGAGCTCAGCAGCTGGCTATTATACAATTCTGGAGATCGAAAGAACTAACGCTTGTGAGATTGCAGGAAAAGCGGCAGACCGCCTTACCAAGGGTCTAGTCGAGAGAATCGAAGATGCAAAACTTCCCTATGTTGCTTATAATCAAGGAGCCATCTGTCACTTGGAAACTGTTGGTGCCATGTTTGTCGACATTAGCTATCTCAGAATCAAAGCAGTATTGAGAGAGATAAACGAAAGGAAGCATGCTATGGAGGAAATGGGTGCCGCGTACATGGCGGAGGGCATTGTAACACTTGCTGGGTCACGTATGTATACAAGCATGGCTGATGATAATGATGTAATCGATGATGCACTCACCCGATTTGAGCGAGTTTTCAAGAATGTAGAACACCCGTCTACCTGAGTATCCCTCTAAGAAGAACATCATTCAATTCTGCTGATGTCCCCCATCTTCTTGAGCTGCTATCTCCAATGAACCAGTTGAACATGATGTGTGCGAATATTGTCCCTATGAGAAACCGGATTAACACAGGTATTGCGATATCGCGTATCTCCGATTTCTTCTCATAGATTTGCTTTATGAAGTTCGAATCAGTAGGGAAGTTAGTTTTAATAGCCCTAGGAACATGTTTCCCATCCATTTCAACAAGTTCAACGAAAAATAAGTTGAGTAACGCTGGCTCACTCCGAAGTTCCTTATTAAGACGGTTCACAGCATTTGTCAGCAGTTCCTCAGCAGTTGCCCCTCGGATGCTATCAAGAATCTCAAGAATTCTAAACATCGGGTGTTTCTCAATGAAGACCACCTCAAAGATCTGTTCCTTATTCTCAAAATGATTGTAGATTGACGCAGCCTTTATTCCTGCATGTTCCGCGATATCTCGCATGGAACTTCCTCGATATCCCTTTTCGACAAACAAGGAATATGCTGATTCGAGAATCTGTTTCTTTGTAGAGTCTTCGTTATTCATGGCGTCGCAACCTATAAATCAGCTAACAACCGTTAGTTAACTAACAAATGTCAGTTATATAATTCCTTTGGTGATAATGTTGATGCAGCAGAGCTTTGTGTCTGAGGATTTCTGGCTGCCTAGTGTGCACTGGTTGCTCGAGATAGTCATACTTGTCTTTTTGTTTCTTATTCTGTGGGTGTGTGTGTGCGTCAGGTCCATTCGATACTTCTGGAAATTCCCAATGCCTGCTAGAATGGGGAATGCAATTGCTGCTGGTCCATATCGGTCAAAAGTCCAACCACCATCAATGATTATTGAAGCGCTAGACATCAGACCTGGAATGGATATCATTGAACTCGGATGTGGTTCAGGATACTACACCGTTGCTGTTGCAAAAGCGATTCAACCAGCAGGTGTTGTTTTCGCAGTTGATATTCAACAAGGAATGCTCGATAAATTGAAAGCTAGGATGGAAGATGAGGGTGTTGACAACATCATCCCTGTACTAGCTGACGCAGAGGGAGAAATACCACTTGATGATGGGATTGCAGATGCTGTGTTTTCAGTCACTGTTTTACCCGAGATTCCAAATCCACCAAAGGCATTACTCCAAGTGAAACGACTCTTGAAGGATGACGGAATCTACGTGAATGCTGAGTTCTTACTTGATCCAGACTTTCCTCTAAGACGGACTGTAGTGGGATGGGCGAAAGAAGCGGGATTCCAACTTAAAAGTCAGATGGGCAATCCACTTCGACATGTTCTCGTTTTCACAAAGGATGAGTGAACTATTATCCAAGAAGAAGTAATCTACTCACAGATGTAATATATCCCAATGTTCCGCCAACTAAAATTCTAGGTGTCCGAGTCTGGTCTAATGACTCTTTAAGATAGAAGGCCCGAACAAGAGAAACCACCAAACAAAGAATTGGTAACGTAACTGTAGTGATTAATATTTCACTAAGTCCAAGAGGACTAGCATCACTTAAACTCCAACAGAATAGAAATTTGTCATTGAAATAATCGCTAGATTGAAACTTCCTAATTTCATAGGATAATCCTATGAATTGATACACTGATACAAATTATGTAAGATCACTGAATTCTCAAATGTCATCACTAATACAATCCTGAGCCCAAGTCAAAGCTCTCTCGACACTTGGTATTTCTTCCAGCGTGTGGAAAACGAGTTTCCCATCCTTCTTTACTCGATTATATTCAAGTAGTGCGCCTTTCGACTCAGCTAGCAAGAATAAAGCATCACAATGATCGACCCAAGGCGCATGCCAGTTCATGTAGTCCTCCCAGTCCATTTCAATCTCAAGTTCTCTGGCAAGCATGTCTGGCCAGTGTGTAAGATGAGGGATATACGGGAAATGTCCTTTCTTCCAAATCTTGAGACCTGCCTCCATAGCTCTTCTGACATTTTCTTGAATCTCCTCTAATGTAGACCCTGAATAGGGGCCTGCAACATAGATCTTCATACTCTTCAAACACAATCACCTTGTATAGATATCACTATAATCCGCTCGAATGACCTTCTTGTCTATTTTCCCAACGCTTGTTTTGGGAATTGCTTCTACAAACAGTACCTCGTCAGGAAGCTGCCAATTAGCAAATCTTTTTCCAAGATGTTCTATGATGTCAGCTTTATCCACCTTAGTCCTGAATTCTTTTCGCAAAACGACCAATGCAAGAGGTCGCTCTTCCCACTTAGGATGAGCTATGCCAACAACAGCACCCTCAAGAACCGCAGGATGATTGATTATCTCATTCTCCATGTCCACTGACGAAATCCATTCTCCACCACTCTTGATCAAGTCTCTCAATCGGTCAGTTAGCTTTAGATATCCTTCAGAATCAATGGCTCCTACATCCCCAGTTCTGAAGTACCCATCTTCTGTGAATTGAGATTCGGATCCTGGAGCATCATGATATTTTCCTAACACCCACGGGCCGCGAAGTAATATCTCTCCAACTGATTTTCCATCATGGGGGAGTTTCTTTCCATTTGAATCTACTACCTTGGCATCGAGTCCTACCACTACGCATCCCTGCTTCTTTTTTTGTTCCCACATCTCTTCACTAGAGAACTCTCTATCCAACCAAGGTTTGGGTAAGTTCAATGTGACAATTGCTTGAGCTTCAGTAGACCCATAGGTATGAATGATTTCTGCTCTGGTTGTTTCCCAGTATTCTTTAATCATGGACAACGGTGGTTCTGAGCCTCCACAGAGAAAGCGCACTCCAGACAAATCTGGAAGTGGATCCATATTCAGAAGAGAATTGAGCAATGCTCTCAAAATTGATGGTACTCCATTAGACATCGTTACCTTTTCTTGCACTAGTACTTGGACAAGCTCATCCAAATTTTCCAAACTATACCTCCCGGTGAATACAAGTTTGGCACCAGCCATAGTAGCTGCATAGGGAGTACCCCATCCCAGAACATGAAACATAGGGACTATCTGAAATACACATTCCTTTACTGACATCATTGCATTGAGAGCATACATCATAGCCTGGAGGTATACATCGCGATGAGAATAATAGACTCCTTTTGGTCTGCCAGTGGTACCGGTTGTATAACATGCACTAGAAGCACTGGTTTCATCAATATTTGGCCATTCATAAACTGGTTCTACTTTTCTTACGCACTCTTCGTAGCTATAAACTGGTTTTAATCCTGTTTCCAAATCGTCCAGTTCCTTATCGGTGAGGATTACATAACCCTGAATTGTTTCACACTCTGCTGCAAATGTTTCAACAATTGGTAACATGTCTTCATCTACAAATATGAGTTTCAATCCTGCATGATTTGCGACATAACTCAACTCCTGCGATGTAAAACGTGGGTTCATTAGAACCATCACTGCACCGCTTCCGGGAATGCTAAAGTAAATCTCAAAATATCTATGAGTATTCCATGCTAAGACACCAATCTTATCCCCAACCATCACTCCAAGTGAGTTTAAAGAATTAGCCAAACGCTGCACTCGTTTGTATGCATCAAGGTACGAGTAACGAAACAGAACACCATCATGTTTCCTGTCAACAATTTCCTGCCTACCGAAATTCCTTGCTGCATGTTTTATTATGTTGTGCACATTCAATTGGGAGCTGCTGTTGGATGTAGCAGGAAAACCTTTGACAATATCCATGATTATCCTCTCTCTTGATAATACCCACCAGTTTATTCACAATGATGCCCCATTGCTTCTAATTAATTGCTTGGGCACTCTTTATCACAGTTCGTTGAAGCTTATAGCACTGAATGAAAAAGGTGATTGACATTGAGGTCTAATATTCTGTTTTCTTTCTCATATCACATTGACAACTAACCGAGACCATGCACTGTTTCCATCAAGTGGATTATTATCAATACTCTTCTGTTGGTTGTTATGGATGTCAGTCGCTCTAATGTGTAGTGTAAACTGACCTGTGCTTGTAAAATTGAGATTGATTTCCCAAAAGACCCATACATTATCTGCATCGATTCGTTGAACTATGGTTGCATTGTCCCACGTCGCTCCACCATCTGTTGTATATTCAACAAATTTAACGCGGGTTCCTCCAAAAGCACAACCTCCAACCTTGAGATTCTGACTAGCATTAACGGATGCAGGATAATCTGGGAAGAATATCTTGGTGTCAATTTCCATGGGTGGGGATGTATCCCATCCACGATCCTCCCAGTAATCTTCTAGAGGCCTATCGATTACTTCA
>LRSL01000103.1 GCA_001563335.1 Candidatus Thorarchaeota archaeon SMTZ1-45
GACAAATGTTACAGGATTTCCATTTGCATAAGTTATCGTTGCCCCGGTGATTGGAGCTCCTGCATAATCATCTTCGAAAGTTAGTGTAGCTGTGAAATCAAAATCAGCAGGAGTTGCAGTCACACCAGATGCGTCAAGAATTGTGGGATGGTAGAGGTCTACATTGAAGTATTCAGTGGCATTGTTGTAGTATTGATGATATGATCGTACTTCTATTCTCCATTGTTTATTATCATCCAGATCGGTTGTGTCTAGTACAGTTCTATAAACTCCAGATCCATAGTCATCAAGAGTGATTACTGACGGAGCTGTCCAGTTCATTGTTACTGATGCTCCTTCAACACCGGGATTCCCAGCCGCATCATCATCTGTCAGCTCATATTCAACGAACAGAGCATCGCCTACTGTTTTGACTGAAAGTCTATCTCCTACAGCATCTGTTGGTTTGTTAAGTGAAAGTGAAGTGTCATGACGAACAATGAATGTCTTTTCAAAGAGTCCAGTCTTGTTATTCACTGTGGAACCAGTATCATTATAATAGGCAATTGCAGTCCATAGCCCAGCAGGAGCAGAGGAGTCAATTGTCTTTGTAAATGAGTGCTCTGGTGAAGTTCTTTCTTGTTCAACGCCAGGACTTAGGAAAGTACCTGTATTAAATTGGTTTCGGACCTCATTTCTAAGCCACCCATCTGACCGCAATGTATTCGAAACTCGGAACTCATCAAGTTGCCCATAAAAGTAACCAGAACCAACATGACCCGAATCGTAATCCCCACCACCCAAACGCCATTCTTCAACATATGACATGTTAGCAAGTGTAGTACTACCGACCTGTCCAGCATCTGTGTTCCAATTGGTGCCAACCCAAATCTTATTGTTATCAGGATCGTCTTCATCTGCATAACAGGCAACAAAATACCACTGATTCGCGGCCCACGATACGGTTTGGGTCCACTTATACATTGCATTGTCTGGTGAACTTTCAACTTTGAAAACAAGTGTACCGTTAGGTACATCTCCTTGGGCATAATCATGACCAACTAAGGCTATGACCATATCATGGTCAATGTCGATAAACTTCTCCATAATCACTCTAGTGGTGGGTGAATTAAAATTGTGAGCAGTTGGAATTCTGAACCATCCAGTTATCAAAACATCATTTTCAGGTGTCAGTGTTTCATCTATTGATATATAATCACCAATCCCGTCAAAGTTCTGACCATATCCAGCTCTGGCGAATATATGCTCATTCCCATTTCGAGTCCCATCATAATGATTACCTGATGAATCATAGTGGGTTGACCCAGAACTCACAGATTCACCTAGGTGCCAAACAGCCTCAAAGTCATTAGACCAAACACCTGCAGAATTCTCCAAATTATCAACGACTGGAGACCCATAATACATAGTTATGTAATTATCAACTGACATTGTCAAATTGGTCTTAACCCACGCCACAAGTAATGCTGTGTTCACAGGATAGTTTTGTTCGAAATACTCAATCTCGTGGTCTAGGATAATATCGCCTGATGCAAAGAGAATGTCTGACGCGTCTGAGCGAACTTTTATAGGGTCGTGTAAATCATCATCTTCAAATTGAACTAGAACAGGAAAGTCTGTGACTGACCCATAAATCTCACCAGCAGGTATAGTTATGACTTTTCGATATCTGAAAGAGGGGAACCTGTGAGCAGGGTCTATTGATGTCTGATTATAAGACGAGTACCATGTATTTCCATCAGGATCTACTAAGTCTAATCCTACTCGAGCTCCTAGTACAGTAGGAGTTGTCATTGTAAAGTGTGCAATATCATTAATGTTGAAAGATGGAGCATTGATTTGAATATCTTGTAGATAGTTCCAACTGATGAACTTGAGAGTCCACACACCCCAGAAATCAATTGACGACGAGTTGAGCGTCAGTGTTCCAGCTTGATACCACCAAGACTGTGGATCAGTTTTAACCTGTCCAAGAGGATTGATTACCTTGGTTGGTTTCCATTCAGCCCGTGGATACTCAACACTGAAACCAAAGGATGTAGCTCCTGCAGGAGGCGATACCATGACTTTGGCAGTCCAGTTAACAATGTTAGCACCACTCTCAATATAATAGGTAACACCGTTGTTATAGTTCTCGTCAAGTGTCTGGCCAAATCCACTAACATCCATGACAAGGTTGACATCCATTGCGATGGCGGAAGATGCAGAGGTAGTAAAGATGATCTGAGTTTCACTAGCATCAATCCAAGTATCGGGCATAGCTCTTTGAGTCCCAACTGAATAGAAACTTGAAGGATTGACCTGATTGCTGTATTCTGTGTCAATCCACGCCTCAGATCGAACCAATGTTGTCAAACGAGCTTCATCGATTATACCAGCCCAATATCTAAGATTCACAAGGTCATTGTTGCCTATAACGAACATGGCATCTGAATCGTGGATTGAAGATCCTGTATATGACCTATCAATTATGAGAACGCCATCAAGGTAAGCTAATATTTCGTGACCTGTTC
Organism: Candidatus Thorarchaeota archaeon SMTZ1-45; assembly: GCA_001563335.1. Lineage (GTDB taxonomy): Archaea > Asgardarchaeota > Thorarchaeia > Thorarchaeales > Thorarchaeaceae > SMTZ1-45. Next base: position 2,514 of record LRSL01000103.1, read on the forward strand.
GTGAGGGGTCCCAAGACCAAGATACGTAGTGCCAAGTGAAGTTCGAAGCTGTTGCTCCGCTGCTATAACTTGCACCAGATGCTTGAGGATCTGCCCAGACTCTGGTCGTAATATGATTAGTTGGATCAAGTCTTAGTGTCATAATATGTTCAGTGGTAGTTGTTGTTGTCGATTTTGAAAAGACTCTGGCATCCTTGTCTAAGGTTCGATAGAACCATGCACTCATTGTGAACTGAGTCCATTCATCAGTATCGATTTGTCCAATAGAGATAACATCATTATTTCCATCAAAGTCTATCGCAGTTCCAATTTGTCCAGACACAAGGTCACTTGTACCAAGTCCACCATAAGAGGTTCCATCATGATTGTTGTTTGTGCTGTCATAAGTGGTTCCTATTGGGTCTTGATTGAGGTGATGAACAGTTTCGTAATCGCTCCATACATATGTACCTGAAGGAGAAGGTGCATTCTCACAACCATAGTGCATTGTGAGGACAGTTTCTGTTGAACTTGAAAGGAAGGGAATTTTCACCCATGCGATTAAACGACCTGTCGATTGGTTATAGAGCTCAATCTCGTGTGATACAGGATTGCCATCCATTGTAAACGCAATATCATTCCCATTAGACAGAACATGATCTCTCAAGTCAGTATCGGTTATGTCAATTAGAACTGGAAAGTTTGTGAGGTCTGCAGCAACTTTTGTGTAATCGATTGTGATGTCCTTTTGATAATTAAAGAAGAGTACAGTATCCTCAGGTTCCGGTATAACATACTCAACAAATAGACGTGCTCTGTCTACACCATCAAAATGACTCGTTCCTTTAAATGAATTCCAGCGCTGAAAGTGACCAGTATTCATAAGGCTCAATATGACGCAGATATAGTTCCCTTCAGACCAACCCGACCTACTAACGACTTTTTGTATTAACGGACCCATCTCTGGCGACCTATAACGAGTGTCAACTATGGTGAGCCAGGAATTGATAGTCCAGTCAATGCTAGTTTCAACAAGAGTGAAAAGGTCCTCAAAATGTGACCCGTCCGCAACAAAGGCGGACACATTATCCTCATCAGCGACATGGACACGCATTCCTGTGATAGGTGTAGCTGAACTTGATGCAGCTTCTACCTCTAAGTAGGCGGAAGTTATGATTGCACCATTTGGGACATCTAATGGGAATTGCATACCAGATTCAAAAAGTCCTGCAGGATTCCAGTCAGTGGACCATATTCCCACATCAAGGTGCCCGTCGCTACTGTATCCATCAAGGTCCACACCTGAAGCAGTGTCATCGTAAGCGTCTCTATTAGCACTGTCAGGAACATAGGGATAGACACTATGTGATGTTGATCCCCAGACAAGAGTGCCATTGGCTTTCAGGTCAATCTGTTCTGGGAAGGGCCGAACAGTGAAATCAACTTGTATGTCATCGACGTTTACTCTAGCAAAATATGCGGGCCCTGTTCCAGACAAGTCTGATGCAAGACCAATATCGAATTCAGCTACTCGAGTAGAAAGGTCTGACATTGAAGCAGCTTGAATGGTAGTGGTGGCTGTCAACCAAGTATCAGTTGTGTCACCGGACTCGAACACATGAAACTTGGTCGTATGACCTGCGAGTCTAACAAATAGATGAACCTGATCAAACAAATTAGAGGAGGAATAAACATAGTATCTGAAGGTGATCTCAGCTGAGTAGACTTGTCTCCAAGGCAGTGAAATCATTTGACCAAAATAGACTTCATCATTGGGATTATGCTGGAAACTAGTACCCCAATCAGCATCGAATCGGACTCCCCACGTTGAGCCATAGCCAGATGATTGACTAAATAGTTCGTATGCTCCATGATTAGGATGCGGGTCGTTAGTAGTATCATCGTCTTGTACATTTTTGAAAAGCGTCCATCCGTCTGGAACCAGCACGTTTTCAGCATTTGCAGAAAGGTAACTAACGTCGCTGATAATAATGAACTTCTCGTTGTGATAATCATTCAAGTCACCATTCTGAAGGACATCTTCCACAGTCCATGTTAGGGCGTCAATTTGCGCTTGAAGGTCTGAACCAGTCCATCCATCTGTCAAAGAAACAGAGGTGATTCCAGAGGAGGAGGAATCAAAGACGAGGGTGCCTTGGCCTACATTGGAAACCTGTCCGCCAAGCGTCACTGGAAGAGCAGGTCCAACACCAGTAGTACGATCGATACTATCTGCAAGTAGAGCGGTATCTTTCATATATGGTTGGTAGAGATTATTGACTGCAGCCGCAGGGCTATAATCTGATGACAAATTTATCATTGGAAATAGAAATAGTGCTACAACTAGTATGCCTATGAGATTTAGTTTCCTCACAAGGACATCCTCCTCTTATGCTGTCGACCAAAAGTCCAAACTAAATGTACGTCTACATTCTCTCATGTTTAGACTCCAAGCAGTTGTCCTGATGAACTCCAAACTATAAGAAGTTGTTCGGGGGGGATTAAATTCCGTATGAGAGTAACTTTGTCGTTTTTTCGAATGATGGATGACTTAAGTAAGATAGGCATTGTATCCCATGAATTTATATCCCAGACGATCTTTGAGGTCCTCCAAGACTTCAAAGAGTCTGTTGGTTCGATAGTCAAGTGGATGAATACCGATTTGAAGAGAACCCCCTAGTTCAATCTCAATCAATGATGTTTCGATATTTAGAGTCCTTTTTCCCTCACTGACAATTCGCTCTGCTGTGGTGAAGATTGTGTCATCTGAAAAACGATGTATACTGTTCCCATTGACACAGAAACCAAGGCCAAGTTCTTTGACGGCTTTAACTACCTTGGGTGGCGATTCCCAGGAAGGTGGTATGAAACCACTCGGTTTCAACCCAAATCCTTTCTTTAGTATTGAAACTCCATCTTTGAGGCGAGATGTCACCTTTGTGTGGACAAGTCCATTGAATTCCTGTAATGAGCCAGATTTTGAAAAGTGAGAAAATCCATGCATTGCCATCTCGAGGTCAAGTGATTTGAGGAACTTTACGAAGATGCTATCTTCTGATATCTTGTTGGTTTTCTTTAGACCATAGAATGGTGTGACTAGCAATGTCAGCTTTGTTATGTCTAGATCTGAAAGTCGGTCATACGTCTTGACAATGTCGTCTTCGTAAATGGGTGATATATCATGAATTGAGAGAAGTACTGTCATGTCTTCTACAGTTTCAACTCTCTTTGGCAATACTAATCACCGATGTTTGGGATTGAACACAATATTATGTGTATGCCACCTTGAAAACTTATACGTCGAATCAGAACTACCGATTCCATTGTTTGTAAGCTAGATCAATGTCTTTGTCTGTAATTGTCTTCCTTCCAGTATGTTCGGTTATTTCAAACGCCCTTCGCGCAAGAGTTTCTCCTACCTCTTCTAGAATCTGTGCAAGCTTTTCAGCACCTTTATCACTCACTCGTCCGGCTCCAGCTTTTCTGATGAGACGGTCGATTGGGGCTACCGGGATGATGCGTTCTTTTCTTGATCGCGGCACGACCTTTTTACACCTCTAACTGCAATTTGCAGCCGTTATATACCGTTTTCTAGACCCAATTTCTTTAAGAACTTTGTATTACCGGAAAGAATTCTTCGAATGTTCAAAGGTTGAATATCGGGATTTCTTATCGGTTTTCAGGGAGGAAGGACAATTATAGGATGACATGTTATTTAGCCTCTCGGAGTACTAGAACTCGTGCATTTTTGAGTTCCTCCTTTAAAATTCCCAAATCCATAAGTTCTTCGCACGATGCAACCTTTTCTGGATCGGCTTGGACTGACGGGTATTTGGGATTTAGAGTACAACAAGATGCACCTTCGTTGGCAAACTTGTATGTTCCTAACTGTCTAGCTACACGCTCGATTTCGACCTTGTCATCTCCTGCATTTGGACGCAGTATTGGAAAATCAGTAACTGCTTGCTCAATCACACGCAAGTTAGCAGTTGTTTGAGAGGCTTGTTCTCCAATAATCTCACCAGTCACAATTGCATCTGCTTTCTCTTGAATAGCAATCTCACGAGCAATACGTAACATGTTTCTTTTGCAAAACAAGCAGGTCATCTTCTTAGGAGCGTGTTTCTGAGCTTCTTCAATATCCGGAGCATGAGGCACAATATACATCTTAACCTCGAAACCGTGGATGTAATCAGCCAAGAGCTGTGCTTGTTTCATAGCTATCTCTGAACATTGCTCATCTGCATATGGTGTGTTATCAAGATGCAAAAAGACTGGAATGCAACCTCTTTTCATGACCTTGTAGGCAGCGATTGGTGAATCGAGTCCTGTAGAAATGGTGCAGACTACCTTGCCCTGAGAACCAGTTGGCATACCCCCAACCCCCCTAATCGTCTGAGTGAAGATATGTGCATTGTCTTGACGAACTTCAACATAGATAGATTGCTCAGGATCTGTGAGGTTAACAGTAAGTTCCAATTCAGGAATTCCTTCAAGAATTCTTTCACCAAGATTTTTCCTAACATCTTGGCTAGAGAATGGATGTTCACCAATTCTTCTTGCATCAACTGCAAATGAGAGCCCTTTCTTGAACTCAGCTCTTGCTAGTTTTTCACCTGTCGCAAGAATCTTGTCCATCTCAGCTGCGGTTTCGACAACGGGTGATGTTGACACTACTCCAAAGACCGTTGCTGCAACCTCAGCAGCTCTGATGGCATCTCGTGTTATGATGTAGATTCTCCCATAGACAGAATAGACCTTATCAAAGTGGATTTCATTTTGACGTAATGCGGATTCTATATGACCAATTAGAAGGTTTGTCATTCGGCGTCGTGTCTGGGTGGACTTTATGCCAATCTCTCCAAAACGGATTATCACCAATGTATATTCAGCCTTTGTCAAAACACCCACCTGACAGATAGGTCCAGTTTGCTACACTTATGTATTTAGTCAAGTGTGTGTGAATGATAGTACACATCTATCGTCTCTTGATGAGTACGAGAGCCACTATGATGACGATAGCTGAACCTAGGGATATTGCTAGTAGGAGTGGAGAGTCAAACTGAATTCCTGGATTGTCAGTTGGGCTAGTTGTAGGTTCTGTGCTGTTTGTTGTGGCGGTTTCGCTTGTGGTTCCTGTAATGTCCGTTGTAGTAGTTGTACTTGGTGTTTCAGTCGTTGTTGTACTAGTTGTTGTAGAAAGAACGGTTTCGTTCAATGGATTACCTAGATAGAAGTCCTTCATTAGAGAGAAGATATCGGTGTTGTCGATCAAGAGGTCTTCATCTAAATCAGAGAAAGCTTCACCAAATGCATAGAGAGGGACAGGCCAATTAGTGTGATATGTAGCTGTCCAATCCACTGTGACATTATTTGCACGTTCTGCACGTAGGGTTCTCCTATCTTCCTCAGACAAGAGATCTCCAGGTAGCTCTGAGTTAAGATTATGGCTTATAACAACCAATCCTTCAGTTTCATGATCAGCGGTCACAATCAGAACAGTGTTGTTGTGGTCTGTGACATAGTCTATAGCAACATCTACAGCTTTGTCAAATGCAATTGTATCAAGAGCTGTCCTGACTTGATCTTCATCATGAGCAGCCAAATCAATTCTACCTCCTTCAACCAATAGGAAGAAACCATCAGAGTCCTGAGAGAGCAGTTCAATTGACTTATTGGTCATCTCTGCAATTGAAGGTTGTACTGAGTAATCACGGTCATATTCGTAATCCATATGATAACCAGCAAAGACCCCAAAAACTTGTCCTGAAGTTATGCTTGCAAGTTCAGTTCGATTATATATGACAGAATAGCCTTTTGATATCATTATAGAGATCTGGGTACTATCGAAGTAGTCTAAACCTCCTCCTAGTAGCACATCGACATCAGACTCTACAATCTGCTGTGCAATATCATCATAGTTGTATCGACTGTTCGTGTGGACCATGAAGCTTGCTGGAGTGGCATCTATAATACGACAGGTGGAAACTACTCCTGTGGACTTATTCTGTGTTTGTGCAAACTCCAATATTGTTTCTAGCGGCATCTGCGATGGATCCATTCCAAGATACCCTGTATTCGTCTTTGTTCCGGTAGCCATTGCAGTACCAGCCGCTGCTGAATCTGTTACAGCTGCGTTTGCTGCGTGAGTAGTGACAGATGCATTCCACTCTGAATCTTGCATATTAAGGGATCCAAGACCTCCAACTTCAACAAGTCGTGCCAGCTCGACGTGATTAAAACCCATTCCATCACCAATCATCAGAATAATGCTTAGTGGTTCATTATAGGCAGGAGTAAATTCCCCTACTGGTTTCATATTTGTGATGTGAGCTGAAGGAATTGACAAGAATGATATAATTAGTAGAATTATCAGAAACTTTGAGGAAGTGGGGGCAGCTCTCATGTGCGGTTACCAAATCTGTGCTGATTCCCTATGATATAAGGATTCAGGAGTAGACAAGGATACCAAGTGTTCATATTCTGGTTCGATATGCCATGCAATGTTCAAGATGAAAATAATAGGAGTCGATGTAGGAGGCACTTTCACTGATCTGATACTTGTTTGTACAGAAACTGGTGAACAGTATATACACAAAGTCCCATCAACTCCAGAAAACCAAGATATTGCAGTCACTCAGGGAATTACTGAAATTCTTGACACACATTGCATCAGTCCTCATGATGTGCATCTAATTATACATGGCACAACTGTTGCGACAAATGCAATGTTAGAGAGAAAAGGTGCAAAAGTTGTTCTTCTTACTACAAAGGGGCTTGAAGATGTACTTGAGATTGGTAGACAGAATCGAGAAGATATCTACAACCTACAAGCCACTAGGGCGAAACCGTTAGTGAGTAGAAAGAATAGAATCGGAGTAGAGGAGCGTCTTGATTCAGAAGGTAACATTATCATAGAGTTGAGTGACACGACGGTTGAAAATGTAGTTTCTAAAGCAATCAAGAAGCAGCCTGATTCAATAGCAATCTCTTTACTCTTTTCATTTCGAAATCAGAAACATGAGAAGAAGCTAATTCAATCTCTTCGGTCATTTTCAGAGTTGTATATTGCAGCATCATCAGATGTCCTTCCAGAATTTAGAGAATTTGAACGCACTTCTACAACTGTACTGGAGGCATATTTAGGACCTCTTGTAGCGGGATATCTTCAACGTCTAAGTACTTCAGTATCAAAAATCTGTCCCAATAGTAGATTGGCAGTCATGCAGTCAAATGGGGGCACAATGCTAGCATCTCAAGCAGAAGGGAGGGTGATTGGTCTTGCTATATCAGGTCTTGCAGGAGGAGCCATTGGGGGATGGGAGATATCTAAGCACTGGAAAGTTCCTAGAGTTATAACAATCGATATGGGTGGAACCAGCTGTGACATAAGCGCAATTTCAGGAAATATAATTGTAAGACCAGATAATGAAGTGGGGGGATTACCAATCCGTGTGCCATCTGTTGATGTTAAAACAATTGGAGCGGGAGGTGGTAGTATTGCATGGATTGACAATGCAGGGGTGCTTCATGTTGGTCCCCAAAGCGCTGGTGCTTCACCAGGTCCAGCGGCTTATGGAAAAGGAGGTACAGAAGCGACTGTTACTGATGCAAACCTAATTCTTGGTCGTTTGAGTCCCGACTATTTCCTAGGTGGAAATGTGAGTCTAGATTTGAATCAGGCACAAGATTCTGTTTCTAAAATATCCTCAATGCTTGACTTATCACTGGAAGATACTGCGCTAGGTATTATCAAAATTTCAACAGCAAATATGGTTCAAGCTATTCGTGAAGTCACAGTGGAACGAGGAACAGATCCGAGGAGTTACATCCTAGTCCCATTTGGAGGAGCTGGCCCCACCCAAGCTGTAGACATCGCTGAAGCACTTGATATCAATGCAATATTAATACCGCCATATCCAGGCATAACTTCAGCACTTGGTCTTGTTTCTACTAATCTTCGAGTAGATCTCATGAAGACCACCCTGGTTTCAGCACAAAGAGAAAATCAAGCGTTCATTTTAACAACATTCGAGAGCCTAATCAATGAGGCGGAACAACGACTTGTTAGTCAAGGAGCGTCCAGAGAGGATATTCAATACACGTGGAAAATTGACATGAGATATGCTGGTCAATCCCATGAGCTCATGGTTAGTCTTCCAAATAAACATGAGAAAATTGTAGAGAGTTCCATTGATATTTTCGAACATAATCATCATGAGTCATTTGGGTATATTATGAATAAGAGAGATATAGAGTGGGTTACTGCAAGAGTCGTTGCAGAGGCTCATTCTGGTGAGTTCCACCCAATAAGGCACTTGGTTAAAACTGATGCTGAACCTATTTGTGAGCGTTCAATTTTGGTAGAAGACGGTTCCAGAGTTAAGGCGGATGTTTTTCGACGCTGGGAACTTGGGATTGGGCAGGTCATTAATGGACCAGCAATTATTGAGCAACTCGATACTACGAGCTACGTGGGATTTGGTTGGTCTGCAACGATGGAGAACGATGCTGTAATCTGGATGAGGAGAAACAAGAAATGATTGAAGATCCAATCACCTTTGAAGTGATCAAGAATGCCCTCATATCTAGCGCTAGAGAGATGAGTCAAGCACTACAGAGAACAGCCTTTAGTCCAAATATTAAGGAACGTCGTGATTGTAGTTGTGCACTGTTTGACAGAGATGGAAAACTCGTCACCCAATCAAAGGACATACCTGTTCATCTTGGAGCAATGCCAATGTCTGTGAAAGCCTGCATCAAAGAACTTGGCAACAGACTAATCGAGGGAACAATGGCTTTAGTGAATGACCCATACTCTGGAGGTTCTCATCTCCCAGATCTAACACTAGTTGCGCCTGTATACTATGATCATAAAAGAGTTGCATTTACTGCGAATCGTGCACATCATGCAGATATAGGTGGTGAGAGCCCGGGTTCGATGCCAGGAGTTTCGACTTCAATTCATGAAGAGGGTATCATAATCAAACCACGTATCGTTGTAGTTGACAACATGCTTCAACAAGAGAA
>LRSL01000104.1 GCA_001563335.1 Candidatus Thorarchaeota archaeon SMTZ1-45
AACGATGATTGCTGAAACCAGGGCTCCAGACCTCAATATTCTGGACATGATCTGGATAAATGCAAATCCACTAGAGAGTTCTTTCGATAGAGGTCCTTGGTCGACCTACTCATCAGCAAGTGCAACAGACATCATAGGAGCCAGTGTGGATGCTGTAGCATTGGATTACTGGTCAGCAAAACATGTGCTCGTACCGACAGCAGAGTACCTGAACCACACGTCATACTCATCTCTGAACCCGGATTATGAGCCAATCTGTCAGCATATCAATTACCCCATTGTACAACAAGAGGAGTCATTCCACAACTATCTGGAGCGTTCCATGAATGTTCTGAAGGATGCGGAATTTCAGGTCACCATGGATGAAACTGAGATGAATGTGTTTTTGGAAATTATGTCAAATACCGGACCCGTCACTCCAACAACTCCAACTGGTGATGCCACACTGATGGACTATCTCCCCTTGACAATTGGTGCAATCGCCTTGGTCCTTTTTGTTATAGGAGTTATCGTTGCAAAGCGTCGATTATCTTGATAAAATCAAAGAAAGTGAGTTATGCTGCATTCTCATATGCTTCTTTGAGCCACTCTATTAGCTCAGGATTGACCTCACTTTTATCTGCCATTCTCACACGATGAGTACACATTGCATTCCACCTGCTGCCCTCTTCAAGACGCTCAGTTGTGTCCTTCCCCTTGAGTATCAACCCAATATCCATCCGTGTCTTTGTTGATGGTTGCACGATTGCGAACTGTTTCTTTCTTCTCAGGCTCACGTAAGTCTTCTTCGGAGCAATCTCTACATCCCTTCCGAACTTCTTGACAGCCTTGAGGACCTCCTTATAGATAGGCTTTAAGGCCTCCTTACCTGAATATTGCTCCTCGACTAGAGCATTATCTGACTTCACACCTTCAATCACATCTCGAACAGCATGAGCTAATGTATTTGCATACCCATATGAAAGACCGTGCTTTTCCTTGAAGAAGTCTAGAATTTCCTTGTGTTTTGTGAGTTTCGCAGCCCTTACTCTTTTGACCCACTCATCAAGTTTGGTTCCAGTCTTCTCTTCTATGGTTGCTACAACCTTATCTGTCATCTCTTCACGATTCATTGACAATGTAATACCACACCAAGATATTAATGGCATATGATTGAAATTTAATTATAATAATCTTGAGAATGGGCCTTGGGAAGAAGTTTTAGTTTCAGAAATTATATTGGAAAAGAAGGAACCGGTCAACGCATAGGTCAACCGGTTCAATTCTGACCTGATTTGTGCATTTTTGTCTTTAACCAATGCTATCTGCGTTTGTTTATGAAATACGCAATGATCAATATGAGGGCGACAGCCGACACAAGACTGACCATATTTAGGATTGGCTGGAGTCCTTCAAATGGATTGGGAGAGGTACCAGTTCCAACAGTCATGATTGCGCTGTCCATGTCTTGTTGTCCAGATACATCGGTCACTATCAGTAGCATTACATATGTTCCATCAGTTTGATAGAAATGCGATACAGTTGCCCCACTGAATGTGGTAAGGGTGACTGTGTTCCCGTCACCAAAGTCATAGAACCAGCTCACGATTGCATAGTTGTCACTCGAGGCACCAGGTTCTAAGTTGAAGACCTCATTCACATCGAGTATTCTGTCAGGACCAGCGTCTGCTACAGGTGACTCACTATCTATGAATACCCAAGTCAGCTGAAACTCTGTGTCCATGCCATGAGGAGCATTTGTAGGATAGACAAAGTGAGGAGAGCGATCAGCGGCTCTGGCAAGACAGAATGGGTGATCGTGAGATAGCCAGTCGTTTGACATGTCATCCACCTTGCCAAGATACCAAGTACCATAGGCTTTTGATGCAAACTTGACATCATTATTGGTAGCATCATAGTACACGATGTATACATCAGCACCAGCGTGGAGTGTCACACACGATATTGAACCAACATCACCTTCAGTATCGACAGACTCAGATGTCCATACTCCATCAACAGTCCAGCCATACTTTAAGTCCCCATCCTGATAGTAGCTTACATGCGGTTTGTCTTCCTCATCGAGATCAAGTGATCCGTCCCAAGAACCAGTCCCAGGGACAATGCCACTGAATGTCCAGATCCCGGTCGTCTTGTTCGCATACCAACCACCATATGTAATATGAGGAACATCAGTGGAGTCAATGGTAAGAGAACATCTTCCACCGCCTGAGGGCCAAGTGATTATTTCATTGGTCCAGACCCCGCCAGTCCTGTTAGCATAACCGTCAAAGTAAGCAATATGAGGTACACCTTCTGAGTCCACTGCAAGAGAGGTCCAGTAAGCGTCATGTGTGTCAACGGATTCGATGACCCAGCTGGAGCCATCTTTAAAGGCATACTTCACATAGAGGTTTTGGTCTACGAACACAATATGCGGTCTGTCTTCAGAGTCTAGCTTGAAGGAAATTGCACCTATTGATGAACTAGTGGTTATCGTTTCGGTATGCGGTATAGTCCAATCAGATCCACCGAACATATCAATCTCGATTTCAGCATAGACAAGATTGTCTGACAAATCAACAAACACGACATGGGGAAGTCCCTGTGAGTCCAGCTCCATTGTCCCTTTTATGGACCAAGTGCCTTGACCTACTTCAAGGATTACAACCTTTCTCTGCCAGAGACTGCCATCGTTAGAAACTACGGTTGAATTAGCAGAATGTACGATACGTGGACTCATGACAGTCATAGAAAGGACCAACAAACAAAGCAGACAAAGAGCTCCTATCCTGAGATTTGCATTTTTGATTGAGGGCTTTTTGATAGCCCGTTTTGTACCAGTCTTAAATTGTGTCTTATTAGACATACTATAGTATCCTCATTAGTATACTATAGTATACGTTTGTTATAAACTTGATGTATGTAGCATATAGTATGGTGAAACTTAGATTCAACGGAAAATAGAGAGGGTCAGGGTCGTTAGTTCATGACCCTGACATGTAGGAAACTAGAATCTTGGTTCAAACTGAGTGTAATCGTAGAGTGTTGGCAGAGGAATGTCATAGATTCCTCCTATGAAGTTGTGTTCACTGTCGTACAGGCTTAGGGAGACACTCCTAGGATTAAGACCAAACATATAGATCAGTGAACCGTCTATGTAAAGAGGCACTATCTCTAGACCAGGAAGCAAAGAGCAAGTAATGCCCTGGCTCCAGACTGGGATTATGTTGCCTTCTTCGTCAAAAAGCCCACTTATCTCCACGAAGTATACACCCTGCTGAGTCTGCATCACCGCAACACCTATGACGAGATAGTCAAAAAGCCCGTTGGGTGGATCATCAGTATCGACTCCTTCGCATGTTACAAGACCAGCTAAGTATGCTCCAGGTGCCTCGAACTCTGTATAGTCATATGTTCTCGACAATGCGACTCTATCCATCAAACCAAGGAGGAGGTTCTGTTCGTTCCTCACACCAATCATATTGACAGCTGAGGGGCTGATCCCTGATATGTAGATGCTAGGCCCATTGAGCTGGAGAGAGACTACGTGTGTTCCTTCCTCGAGATGTTGAAACTCCTTGTCCCATGCATCGTATATGTGATTGTCGTATTCATCAAGGAGTCCATACAATTCGACGCCATAGATACCTGCTTCATAGACTTCTACCTCAACTCCAATCTCGAGATAGTCAAATCCAACCACGTCATCAGCATCCACTCCTTCATCATAGATTGTGCCAGTCAAAACAGCTGGAGGTGTATCGAAATCAGTATAGAAATAAACACCGGTCAGAGGAACATCGGTTTTTATGTCCAGCCAGTTGTAGTTGTCATCGAACAGGAAGATTACAGAAATCATAGATGGATTGTACCCGTGCGCATAAATTGTAGGACCATAAAGACGGATGTCAACATATTGAGTCCCACGATTCAAGTACCCGCTATATGTTTCTCCAACATCAATACGGTTGCGGGATTCGTCCATCAGACCATCTACAGTCACAGTGTATGTGCCAGCAGTGGCAACTGCAACACCTACTGAAACCTCAAGATAGTCATATTTGCTATCACCATCGGTGTCAATTCCTGAATCCTGAACGACTCCAGTGAGATATGTAGCTTGTTGTGGTGGTTGTGGTTTAGGAGGTGGCAGATATTTCTCCTTTATAATCCTGGGTACAAAGTCATCGTACTTGATGACTGCGTGATACTTGTATGCGCCTTTTTCACCAAAGTTCTTAATGATATAGTGCACATTCATCTGACCATCCTTGGGGACAGGCATGAATGGAGGAAGAGGAATTGGAAACTCGGATGAAACAGGAATGATTTCAAGGGTTCCAACATACTTGTTCCCAACAGTGGACATCGATACTCGGTTATCGTCTTGGAAAGTCGTTTCATGTTGAAGGCTACTACTCACAACTCGAATCTTTCCATCAACAGGAATCATTTCATTGTTCCATTCGACATAGTCAGATGGTTCTTCAATCCATCTCATGATTCCAGTTATATGTGAAACATAATAGACAGTAGTCCCATCAATACTGAAAGATCCAACAACAGTATCCACCATTTTTGTATCAGGTGGACGAGCGTTGGTTGTTGCTGTACCAAGTGATAAGACCAGTAAGGTCATCAATAGCGCAGCTACTATTGGTATCTTCATACCTTTCATTTTCATCTCATATTTTCTCCATTACAATAAATCGGAATAATTATTCAAACAGTCATAGATCGAATGTGCTGCCAGTACACAATCCGTATCTTATTTGATATACTATTGTATTCCTTAATGTATACGATTGTATACTTCTTAATAAACTTGATGAATGATGTATCGTAATCCTTAAGAGTGTGTATACATTGGTATTCTACTTAGCATACATCCGAGGTTTGATTGAGTGATGAAAGTGATACCTGTTCGGATACCCAACAAGATCATTGAGGGTATCGACAAGCTAGTAGAGAAAGGAATCTATGCGAATCGAAGCGCAGCAATACGAGTTATTGTAACACGCTACATTCTAGATGAAACAAATATAATCTCAGAGTAGTCCTATCAGTATCAATGGTTCATCCATTGTTTCTTGAACCACTCAACTCCAGTTTTCAGTGTTATCTCGTATGCATAGGGATCAGAAAGGTTATGGTCAGCACCTTCAACGACAACCAATTCCTTTGGCTCACCTGCCAGCTCATACAGACGCTTGACACCTGCTAAGGGAACACCAACGTCATCAGTACCGTGGACTATCAACAGTGGTCTGGGAGAGATCTTTGATATCTCATTCATTGGATTGTGTACCTTGGAATCCTCGACCATTCTTCTCAGAAGATTCTCTTGTGTTTCCGGATCATCGAGACCACGTATCTGAGTAGGATTAGTTGCTACTATGGAGTCAACAGTGGGGCGAATCATCGGAGATTCTGCAAACCAGAGTGTATCGAAGATTGGAGCTCTCAGGCATAGTGCGTTGCAGCGTGTATCATCAGCAAGAGCACAAATTGCGACTGCAGCCCCCCAGCTTGCTGCGTATATTCCAGACCAAGAATCAACAGTCAGGTCTGATTCTAGGAGATGGGTGATAGCCGCCTTTGCATCCTTTATCTGACCAGCAAGAGTAAACAAGCCATCGCTCTGTCTAAACCCACGAAAATCGAATGTCAGGACTGCAAAACCCACTTCAGCGAGTGCAAGCGCGAACCCGCTAACCTGGTCAGGTCCACCCGGGAGCCCATGAAACTTGCAGATTCCTGGAAATGGACCCTCAACAGAGGGAATCACGAAGTTACCTCTGATTGTTTCTCCATCTGAGTTGAACTCAGTGGGAAGGATCTTCACATCTGCCATGTTTGGTTCGCCTTCTTATGAGCTGGATTCCTTGGCTCTCAGATACATCTTGTTGTACCGTGCTCTGAGTTCTTCTTCAGCTATCAGAGGCTGACTAATTATCTCAAAGGTTTCTGGAGAGATCTTGCCCTCTTTTACTAATTGGAATCCTGCACTCTTGACCGCACTCAGGACCTCCTCTGCCTTGTCCTTATGTTCGTCCATTAGAAATGCATGAGGTCTCAAGACTGCTCCTGAGAACTCAACATTAGCATCTCTGGCAACATCTTCCACAATTCTGACCACAGTTGCGAGGTTATCTTTCTCCCACCAACCCCCTACAGATACTAGGACTATCTTGGATATCTTCACATCATCATGGAACTTTGCACGCGTCCGCCCTTCATGGAACTCAAGTACAGGCTCCACAATAGGCATGAGTCTGTTGAGAAAGTTCTGCATCTCGCCTGGAAGCGGAAGATAGACTGGTATAGCGAGTATGAGGATGTCTGCTTCTCGTAGCTTGGGTAAGAGAGACCCCATGTCGTCGCGCTGGATGCACTCTCCGACCTTCTCAAACCAGCACTGGAATTCACCCAGACATGGTCGTATCTTAAGGCGTTTAGCAAAGACTGTTTCAACTGTTGCTTTTGCCTCTTTCATTCCTTCAAGGAAAGCTGTCAGAACTTTGTGTGTGTATCCCTTCTCCATGCGTGCACTGCCATTGATTGCGAGTACGTTTGTCATAAAGCACCACCATTTTCGAAAAGCCATGATTTCTGTTTTCAATTGATTGGGATTGATGTGGTCTGCTATAAACAATTTGAAGAGCTGAATGTATCCAGTTATGATTGTATGACTCAAAGTTTCAGCTCAAACGTCTGCTCTATTTTCTTTATACCCCAAGTAGTTCCCTCTTGTTCGTGACACAAGGTGAAGCCATACTTCTCGTAAAGATGGCGAGATGCATCCAGACCGGAGATAGTCCAGAGATAGACCCTATTAGCTGAAGTCTGCCGGCAGAAGTCAAGTGCTGTTTCAAGCAACCGACTTCCTATACCCTTACCCTGATAGACAGGGTCAACTATGAACCACCTGAGATGCAATCCTTCAGAGTCTATCCCGATCCCATCGATTGCTACTGAACCAACAATTTCACCATCCAAACAAGCCAACCAGAACCCATCTTGGGCTTCATCGAATCGATTCAAGAACTCGGACATCTCTGTTGCCACTTTGGCTTCGAAATGCAGCCCAAATCCCGAAACTCTACTGTAGTATCTTCCATGTAGCTCAGTTATCTTACCAATTGCACCTGGTTGATAGCCAGTGATTCTCAGAGCATTCATAATGAGTAGATACAACACAATCGTCTTTATTAGCAAATATGGTTGCGGATAACTCATCACCAAACAAGTTGTTTTTCCAACAGTTCTAATCTCTATGGAGTAGTGATCATCATGTCTCAAGATGCTAAAGGCAACAAAATCTTCGGAATAATCTTGATTGTAGTACCAATCATAGCATTGGTGTTCGGTGGCAACGAACCTGCAATGCAGACGGATCAGGCGGCACTTGTCATGACAGGGATGATTTTCTTTGGAATCATTATTTTGGCTAGTGCTGGGAGGAACAGAGGTCATCCTGTGAGCCCTTCAACAAGTTACAATGTTCCATCAACTCAAGTTTCCAAAGAGCCATTTGCTTACTGCCCATATTGTGGATCAGAAGTGACTGATGAGAGAGCCCAATATTGTACTGGCTGTGGTAGGCTCATTCAGTCAGTGACTAGCATTCAAGAACATGGCTTTTCTTCCTAGGAAAATGGAAATCGATATCATCAAACCTAGTGTTTGAACTAAAATACAGCTCCACAGTTCCTGCATTGCGTGCTGAGCACAGTATTGTCATAGTGACAGTATGGACACTCAAGCACATCTCCAATTCTCTCAAAAGCCATCGTAGAATGTTGATCCTGACCTTTAATCTCAAAGACCTCATCGGACATTGGGTCGTAGATTCGTATCGTATAGATTGGTCTGTTGTTAGCCCTATGGGTGCATCGAGACTCAAGAAATTGCCCAATGGGTTTACCAGCGAAGTGATGCAGTGGGATCTCTTTAAGCACCCTGCCACCTCTGACTTCCATGATTCTCTCACTTGTCAAATAGTATCTGGTTCTTTTTGTTTGAATGAATGCGGCTATGATGGCGATGATGCCAGCTGCAACGGGAAAAAGAAGGATAGAGGTAAATGATGTGCCAAGCTCCTCATAGGCTATAAGAAGTGCTACTGGTCCACCTAAGACAACAATGAACCCAAAGAAGATGAGCCAGAATCCAGTCCCAGCCCTACGAGACCATGCAATACTCTCCCCAGGCAAAAGCCCCTCTTCAAGGGGGTCGAATCGTGGTGTAGATGGGTAGGATCTAAACTCATTCATTCTTCAGATCTCATGTGTACATTGTATTTTGTCTTTTAGAAGTTATATTGTCTTTTAGACCGCTGCCTAACAGTACTTGCCACAATTATGATGATAATGACTACAAATCCACCAGTGACAATTAGCAAGATGAAATTGAGGATATCCGGGTCAAATGGTGTACCACCTGTGGTTGGAGTAGGCGTCGTTGGTGTTGTTGGCGGTGTTGACGTTGTCGAATCAAGAATTACCTCAATTGATTCAATGTTGCTCCATAAACTGGCTGCATCATGATCATCAAAGACTCGAACCCTGAAGTAGTAAGTCCCAGAAACCAGGTCGGTCACGTTGAAATTAAGTGAGGTTGTATTCCATTCTCCCAGAGTAGTAGCAAAATTGTAGTATAGGCTGACTTGAAGTTGGTAGTGATCAATGGCATTTTCATGGTCAGAGCCTGCCATCCAATTCACAATGACATGCGAAACCGATATTGTTGTACCAGGATCCAAGAGATTAGGTGCTGTTGGGGGTTGATTTATGATTTGAAATGATTCTGTGCTTGAAACGCCTTCGTTGTGGTTGGTTGAGTTATCATAAGCGTGAATGTCATACTCGACAATATCATCGACCAAGAAACTCCCTATGTTTGCTTCGTATCTGTCCCCGATTGTATTAACCATAGCCACTGAAATCCAAGATCCTGAATTGACACTATACCAACATATCACACTCTCGATTCCATGTGGGTCGGTGATATTAGCCATCACAGTTACTGACTCGCCTTGTTTAGGTGCTAGTGGTGAATGTGTGGGAGTCGATATTGAAGGAGCTACAGTGTCTTCTACGATAACTACATTGATTGATTGTGGAAAACTCCAGAAGCCTTTTGTTCCATAATCATCGACGGCGCGGACTCTGAAATAGTAAGTGTCATTATTGTACACAGTAATTACTTTCTCATCAATTGACGAGTTCCACCGGCCTAAGATCACTGTGAACCAACTCGTGTCGCTCATCTCAATCTCATATCGGTCAATATATCCATCAGGGTCTACTGAAGCAGTCCAATTGAGCAGAAATACCCCATCATCATCGGATGTTCCCGGGTCGTGTAGCGTGGGTGTTGATGGGAAAGCATTGATTGTGTGCAAGTACACAATTGCAGTCATAGACTCAATCTTGTCCACTGAATTGTCGAATGCTCGCACATAGTACTCGTCGGCATGATGGGTAAAATTACCAATGGTTGCTGAGTACAGGTCTCCGCCCTCAGGTGACATTGGGACACTCAGCCACGCACCCCCGTTCCCGCGATAGTTACAAGTGATGTTGTCTAGTCCATCTGCATCAACAGCATTGACATAGACTGTGACTGGTTCTCCTTCGAGGGGGCTCGGAGGGGTGTGTGTCAAACCAGACAGTAAGGGGGCTTCGTTTGCAGTCTCAACACCTGTAAGCCAGTGAACTGTGTTCATGAGAATAATATCATTGTCACTGTCATAGTAGTCCTCAGGAGCAGCACTATCAGTGTCGGCTGTCCCATCAACAAAGTTAGAGTCAAGAGCTACACAAACCCTACCGGACCCGTATCGTGAGACCGCCATTAGGGTGATTCCCTCTGCAGCAGGTCCGGGTTGGCCAGGGTCTCGCCATGCAGATGTCCCGTCCCAGTCTGATACTAGTATCTTCTCAGCGTTCGCTGGAAGAGTTGTAAACCCATCACTTGCGTAGAACTCGACCCGAGAAACATTGTAGGTTATTGGGTGAGTGAGTAGATTGTCACCTGTGTATGCAATCTGACTTGGCTGGAAGGTTCGCATTGCGTCATCAGTATCCCACAAGCAATTCCTCGCCCAATCGTAGCCAAAATTGTTCGCAAGTGCTCGAATTTCATCTCCATTGTCTCCCCAGTCAGAAAAGATGAGAATCGATCCGCCATCTGCAACGTACGCATCGATGGCAGTTATCTCTGAAGTGCTGTAATCATCAGTCCAGTATGGGATGTAGCAAATTAGGACCTCGCTTGCATTGAATAGAGCGGGACTGAACGTGTCCATTCGTGACACGGCAAACCCAGCTTCTAACATATCCTCGACCCATGCAGCAGCTTGATAGTCCTGTGCTGGGAACTCGAAGTCAAACTCTTGGTTTTGCGACACGTCAATAACCACATGATTTGGAAGGCGGATGGCATTACCCACGATCTGTTCGTAGTTCGAATCAGGGTCCGACAGGTCAAACCCAAGGAACACAACATGTCCGCGTCCAATGGTCTTGTGAACGCCTATTGGGTCGTCAGTATAATAGTCGTCAATTGCTATTGTTCCATCAGTGGTCGCAACTGCAAAGATGTTACCGCGGGGGGCTGGTTGATAGTCGATGCGTCGACAAAGTGCATCTCCAAACACCGAACGATGCAATAGTGTTATTGTCCCGCCGGGATACTTGTCTAGAACTGGACCGAACTGCATTAGACTAGACTCGTTATAGATGTGCAGACCAAGTCCAGGGTTAGACGCATTTCCAAAGTCAAGAAGTATCACGACTCCTCCGTCATCCACAAAAGTGTGGAGTGCGGATGCCCATGCTAGTCCTACTGTTTTCATTATGGTGATGTTAGCATTCTCTTGCTCAGGAATCAGGAGGATGTCCTTGCCTGACAATTGAGTGTCAAGGTTCGTGTAATCAGTAAGGTTGGTGTGCTGGTAGTCGGTCCCATAGGTGTTGTTGATTGCTGTCATTGTGTTTTCATATTCCTCTCCTACTCGACTGTCCACGAACTCGGTGTAGACTAAAATGTTAGGAGGAGATAGACTTAGATCAGCACTTGTAGAGTAGGTGCCTCGAGGTGTTTCAATACCTTGAGGGGTAGGGGTGTTAGTTATTGGCAGAGTTGTAACCATTAAAAGAGAACTTGCCATTAGCGAAACGATTAGCAGAGTGATGGTGGACTTGGACTTCATTGAGATCACGCACTATTTTCAGAGGTTTAATCCTTTTACCATCACCTTCTAAAGATAAAAAGCAATGTTGGATAGAAGAATTTTCCAAGCCCATATATTGGACTAAAGCTTCATTTCATCACTTGACATGCGGGGATTTACGTAACGGCCACGTCTTGATGTCT
>LRSL01000105.1 GCA_001563335.1 Candidatus Thorarchaeota archaeon SMTZ1-45
AGTCGACTGGTCGTCCACCAGCAACTCGAATCAGTTCATCAATGATTTTAGGACTATCCTTACTAATAGAATTCAAGTCATCGAATGATCGAGTCACATGGCAACCATAATGAGCAGCTAACCTAACACCGGTGTATGGATTTGTAATTTCAGATCGGATAGTTTCGACACCTATGTCATGTTCGAAAACGTCTAGAAGATGCTTCACGTTCACATTCTTCGTGTACTCAAGACCTTCTTTTGCTAATAGTAAATTGACTTCTAGTCTCACTCGTTTCCTACGATCAAGTAACTTCTTCGCATGTTTCAGAGAACCTGCACAAGCACCACAAATTGCTATGATGTCCTTTCCTTCCCTCTCAGCAAGTGCAAGTATCCGACCACTCAAGGCAAGGTATGCTGGTTCATTAAGGGATTCGATGAACTGAGCGCCACAGCAGTTCACATTATTCAGAGGTGTCACACTGATTCCAAGACGTTCTAGGACAAGAATCGTGGCGGCTTCATATGCAGGGAGTCGTACTGGGGTAATGCAACCTCTGAATAGTACGTAATCCCTCAAAGGGTCTATCCTCCGTTATCGAAGTATTTTGATTTCACATCGTTGGTGTAACGTTTGTTCTGTGATAGCCGAGAACTCAAACCCAACTCCTTCCGCTCATCAGATACAAAATCAGAATAAGCCTCCTTCATCAACCACCCATCAGATAGAATTGTCTTTGCAGCCTTTTGAAAGGCGGCAGGGATTTTTCTTTCCTGGATTGCGAGGTGTCTAACAATCCTAAATACATCAGCTAGTTTCACACCATATTGGCATGTATTCTCACAGAGATTACATATTTTACACAGCCATAGTTGCTCACTCTGTAACACAGGTTCACGAGCACCAACCAAGATTTTCTGCATGATTTGACGAGGGTTGTAATCGGTACCAGAAGCAACCGAACAGCTTGCATCGCATACACCGCATGCTAAGCATTTCTCTAGAAGTTCTCCTCCAGGCATTGATCTCAGTTCTTGAATGAAGGTTGAAGACGGGGTGAGTCTTGTTCGAACCATCCTTGTTCTCCTATTGAGTCAGGTCTAGTTCCTGAGTAGAGGAGTACATGATGTTGATGCAACTGTCGAATGATACTCAATTTCACGTTTTTTTGGATTATTGTGGTCCATTGATCCCAATTCTCTCAGGTCCAACGTCCTAGTCAATATACTTTTAGTCTGCATAATAAGTCTATAACCTTCATTGTTTCAGATGATTCACGAATCTAAATTATTTTGATTATATTCTTACATCATAGCTCTTCTAATGTATAATAATAGACAAAAAGAAATTGAATCATGTCAAGAGTTGCCAATTTCGAAAGATGTAGCTATTATGACATCAATTGAAGAAATATGTCTGAAATCATACAATGGTAAAACAGCATTGTTACGTATTGTAACGAAACTATGCACAAAATAGATATGAAATTAGAAAAATTCAATAGAAAATGTGCGCTTTTTCTATCAAATTTCAATAACAAACATATCCTTTTTATCAAAAAAAGAATTCTATCTATATCTATAGACCAAATAATAGATGATATTAAAATAATCCAAATCTATTCTTTTAAGATTTATCAAAATTTGATGATAGTTTTCTATCATTTTTTTGCAATAGATGATTTATTTCATAATATTTTTGTGAATAAGCTCACTAAAACCGAGGCGAGAAAAGAGGGTTGAGAGCAATTTTCCCTGTGATATATTCTATGAATTAAATCGTCCAAAATTTTCTTTTCTGCGGATGTTTTGATTTTGTATCATTTGTTGAATTTCTTCCGATGTCGGAGCAATATACTCCGAATCCAGAAACATGGTTCGCTCATAACGATCTTGGATAATATCTGCAAAGAACTTCGTATACCATCTGATTTCATCCTTGCTTCGTTGACGCATTACTTTGTGTTTCCTTTTTCGTGATAAATTACCTGACATCTTGTTTTACCTCTTTGAGGATAAGACATTCAGATACCCAGTCCTCTCCCCCGAGAGGACAACACAGACAAAATGAAGCACCACGAGGAAGAGGACATTGTACTAGTTGCCACTAATAATGTGGAACCAATACTGGTATGTCATTATTCCTCGCATTGTTGTAATCAAGCACATTGTAAAAACTTGATTTAAGCATTTACTTCCAAGTATCCTGCTGGAAATCCTTTTAGACGATTGAAGCATTTATGTGCAGAGCGTGGTTAGCTAAGAGCATAATACACCTCTAAGAACGAATTAGGATGCAAGAGCTTGACTGATACTCCTCAAGAAGAACTGTTTCGTGCAAGAACTCTGTGTAAGAAGGGAGAATATGAACAGTCACTTGAAATCATAAATTCATTAGCTGCGAATGAGGAGTTAACAGACCCCTGGATAACTTTAGATATCTTAATTCTCAAAGCAGAGATTTCATGGCGAATGGGAAAATTAGTCGAGGGACTTGAAGCAGTAGAAGAAGCTGAAGATTTGTTGTCATCTAATGGAATGAAACAACTGGAAAAAGAAAAAGAGGAACTTCAAGCTCGAAAAGGAAGGCTCCTCTCACAGGCAGGTGTTCTTCAGTGGTATAAGGGAAACATCGACAAAGCAATGGAATCTCATAAAGAGAGCCTGAGGATAAGAGAGTTACTTGGCGACAAAGAAGGGATTTCAGTTGCCTACAATAACCTTGGTTTGGTATATTGGACAAAGGGAAACCTCGATAAAGCGACTGAGTGCTATAGGAAAAGTCTAGCCATATATGAAGAGTTGAATGATGAGAGTGGCAAATCCAGAGTACTCAACAATCTTGCTAATATCAGTTCATCACGGGGAGAGTTAGACGAAGCACTAAGATATCATCAGGAAAGTCTCGCAATAAAGGAGAGAATAGCTTCTAAGCATGATATCGCAACGTCACTCATTAACATCGGTGTAATTCATAGGTTCAAAGGAAATTTAGACAAGGCAAAAGAATACTACAACAAAAGCCTAGCCATTCAAGAGAATCTTAGTATTGGTCCAGAGTTTGCTCTTGCTCTCCACAATATAGGTGAAATATACAACATAAAGGGTGAGCTTGACTCAGCACTGGAGTTTTACCAGCGTAGTTTATTGATATATGATGCTATGGGAGCTCAGGAGGGTATTGCACTTTCTCTTAGTAATATAGGAGATATTCAGAGAAGAAAAGGCAATCATGAAAATGCATTCGAATATTACCAACGAAGTTTGGGAATCTCCGAATCCATGGGAAACACTCGATTGATTGCTGTAATCTTGAGTGAACTCGTAGAATTGGCTCTTGACAATAATGATTTGGATCTTGCAAAAGAATACATGACGAAGCTTGAAAATGTTGACACAATGTCGGAGAACATTGGTCAAAATCAGAGACTCCGAATATCAAATGCGCTTATCCTAAAGAATAGCCAACGAACTCGTGATAGAGTGAAGGCGGAAGAAATACTTGAGCAAATAATAGAAGAAGATGTCGTCGATCATGCAGTGACAATTTCAGCTATGATTCATCTCTGTGACTTGCTACTGATTGAGCTCAAGGCAACCAGAGCTGAGGAAACACTCAACAAAGTGAATGATTTGACAAAACATCTTGTGGCTGTTGCCCTAGAACAAGCATCCCATCCTCTAGCTGTAGAAACATATCTGCTTCAATCTAAATTGGCTTTGATTAACTTCGAGGTTGACACAGCACAGCAATTACTAGCAAAGGCAAAATCTCTAGCTGATGAGAAGGGATTGAATAGACTTAGCCAAATTGTGAATCGTGAGATTCAAACTCTAGAAAATGAGCTTCAAAAGTGGGAATCAATACTCGAAATGAAACCTTCGAAGCAAGAGCTTGTAAACCTCACTAATTTGGATGATCTGTTAAAGCGAATGGTTCAGAAAACAGTAGAAAGCCTTGGTGCAGAATCAGCAATTGAATCCAGGAAACCGAAATACAAGTTGATACATAAGGACATGCTCGAGGGCACAGAAAAGTCAGAGAAATCGAAGTTCCGAGTTGGGATAGCTCAAATGGGGCTCTCGGAAGAAGGTGATATACTAAATGAGCTATATGAAGAGAAAGTGGATGGGCTCATTGGGCTTCGAGAGGAATCAGTTGAACTAACTAGAGCAAAGACTAAGAATATGGTTGAGAAAGCTCATTCTGATGGAATTAACATCCTTATCTTCCCTGAGATGACAGTCGACCTAAGCTATGTCCAACTTGTAGAAGATTTAACAGAACTAGCCAAGAATCATAGAATGTATATCATTCCAGGATCATTCCACGACCAACAATCCAAACGCAATATCTGTAGAGTTTTTGGTCCAGAGGGTATCCTCTGGGAACAAGAGAAACATATTCCTGCTATTATTCACATTGAAGGAAAGAGGTTTATTGAGCGAATTGAAACTGCTAAAGATTCTAGGAATGCTATCATTTGTAACACAGAGTATGGAAGAATAGCAATTGCAATTTGCCGTGATTTTCTTGATATGGATCTGAGAGTGGAGTTGAAGAACTCAGATCCCCCTGTTGATCTTCTCATTAATCCTGCGTTCACTCCAGTGACTGAAGATTTCAAAGCCGCCCATTATGACGCGAGAAGGTCTATCTATGCGTACTGCTTTTTTGCAAATGTAGCCGAATTTGGTGGTTCGTTGATCTACACACCTGAGAGAGAGCGCATTGAGAGAAATGTGCCAAGAGGAGAAGAAAGTATAATCTACAAAGATGTTGACCTCTTCCAGCTTAGAGCAGAACGCAAGAAGTGGGAAGAGGAGAGAAAAAAACAGGTATCATTTATTCAAAGTACAAGATGAAATCTAAATTTCACGCATCATAGATGGAGAACTTGTACAAAGAGTCGTAAACTCAATTGACTTCTTCATGTCCTCTGGGACTTGGTCACGTGGGACAATAACAAATCCTTTTTTCTTGAAGTAATCCTCTGCCGTATCAGTAAGCAGGAAAAGCCTACTTATGCCCTTCGTCTTTGCAGTCTCTGTAATTCTGTTGACCAATCGAGTACCTAATCCCTTGCCCTGAAAGTCAGGATGTACTGCGAGAGAGCGGAGAAGAGCTGACTTACCATAGATCTCAAGCCCAACGGAGCCAACGAGAAACTCAGATCCAACTGCAGCCTCTGGATGTCGGATAATGAGAAAGTTCTCCATGTGAACCTCGATACCATCAGGAGGAAGCTTAGTGTTTCTTAGCAAGACAACAATTGCTGAATGATCGGATATCTTGGCGTTTTCAATCCTGAACTCGTCAACCATAGCAGAGAAGATGTAATCTTCTGTTTATAATAGACTCGGATTCCTCGAGGACAAAAAGAATTGACCATACCTTTTCTTATACAGGTATGAGTGACTTTTCTGTGATGTGAAGAAATATGCCAGATATTAGACCGTTGAAAGCCGAAGACTGGGATGAATTCCAAGTGATGGATAAGGATCTCTTTCCCGACGATGCTGTTGAGGAGGAATGGTTTAAAAAACGAATCGAGCGCGATGGCGCATTCGCACTCATCCAAGATGGTCGAATCATTGGCAATCTAATCATGTCACGCTTTGGTGAGGATGAAGCCCATCTAGGACGGATTGGTGTTTCTAAGTTTCATCAGGGGAAGGGATATGGTTCAATGCTCATGGAGTATGCAATCGATTGGTTTCGTGAGGAAGGCGGAATTAGGAAAGTGCATCTCTACACTCAGGACTTCAATAAATCAGCTCAAAACCTGTACAAGAAATATGGGTTCAAACGAGCTGGGACAACTTGGCATTATTTTGTTCCATATGACTCTCTTGAGCCTAAGAACACATACACATGTCAAAAGATTCAGGAAGATGAAATCGATTCAGTGGGAAGTATGTTCCCTTCACTTCCTGGGGGACAGATTAGGAGATTCTTGACTTATGATGAGCACCTTGTACTAATATTGAAAGACTTGAACGGGTACAATGTAGGTGTTTGCCGATTCACGCCTGCATTTCCAGGATGCATGCCATTCGAGATTACTAATATCGAGTGCTTTGATGATTTCATAGAGGGGCTAAAGGAGTTCAAGCTTCCTGAGCATGATTATTGCCGAGTGACTTTCACTGACATACCTGAACTCGCAGAGCTCTGCGAAGCAAGAGATTATCGATTACACCATAGACTCCACAAGATGACACTCACGCTATAGAGAAAGATAAGGAGGATCTGTTAAAGCTCCTCTCATCTCATTAAAGTTCACTTCTTCTTCAACATCACTACAACAAATACGATAACGACAACCACTGCGCCAACGCCTATCACCAGAAGCATTGTTGTCGGAAGACCATCAATAGGTGCTGGATTGACCGTTATTTGGACAAGAATGGAAGTTGAGTGTCCATATGGATCTGATGCTGTGATTTCCACCTCATACTCCCCAACCACTAGATCAGTGGCATTAGTCAGTAGGCCTGTTGAGGAAATGGCAAAGTTGATGAGCCAAGGTGAACTATCCTACTCACTTGGTGGAGCATCATGACAAAAATCGCTGTCATTTCAACCAATGACCGAGTCTACGGAGTGAACAAGTCCTTCGAGCTGTTGGACATCGAACCAATCAAAGGCAAACGGGTAGTTCTAAAGCCAAACTTTAACACAGCAGACCCACCACCAGCCTCAACTCACATGGACACCTTCAGGCAGATACTAGTTAAAATACAGGAAATGGGAGCTAAGTCAATCATCGTTGCAGAGAGATGCGGACCTGCAAACACAAACGAGGCATTTAGGAAGAAAGGTCTCTATGAACTTGCCAACGAATTTGGGTTCGATATTTTAAATCTCGAAACAGTTTCGGAGGATCAATGGGTGATGAAGAATCTTGATGGAAGTCACTGGAAGAATGGTTTCCTTTTTGCGAAAGTGTATGATGAGGCTGAGTGTGTCATTGAAACTTGTTGTCTGAAGACGCACCAGTATGGAGGTCACTTCACATTATCTCTGAAGAACGCAACAGCACTTGTTCCAAGAGTAGGCTACAAATACATGAATGAGCTTCATAGTTCGCCCCATCAGAGGAAGATGATAGCAGAGATTAATGCCGCCTACAACTGGGACATCATCATTATGGATGGAGTGCTCGCTTTTGTTGATGGTGGACCTATGGAAGGTACTCGAAGAGAGGCTAGTGTCTTTGTGGCAGGGACTGATAAGATAGCAATTGATGCTGTCGGGGTTGCTTTGCTTCGGATTCTTGGAACCACTCCAGAGGTCTCAGAGGGACCCATCTTTGAGCAGGAACAAATAGCTCGAGCAGTAGAGCTAGGAATTGGAATTTCATCATTCGAGGAAATCGAATTTATAACAGATTCACACAAGAGCGAGGAATTAGTGAAGCAGATTAGAAATGAATTCTCCTAGTTTTCAGAATCTTAACATGAACCAGTTCATTTCAAGTGATCTCATACGATACCTGGTTCAGATTCGATTGTTTTTTGATCACGGGCAAATGCAAAATATAAACATAGTAAAATGGGGATAACGAAGATCCACAACCTAATGGGAAGGAACAGAAATATGATGATAATCAGAGCAATAACGATCACATCATCAGAGCCAGTTTTTCTGACATCAATAGGCACTGCTGATTCCAGCATTTCACTTGCCCTTCCAATAGGTTTCGCACAAGCTTTGCATCTGATTGTATCATCGGCAGCAATCACTGGATATCCAATCGACTCACAATGCCAGCATTTGACCATTCCTCTCTTTTCATTCATCTCCATTCTCAGATTCCCAGTTTGATTTCGTTTTATTTGGATAAAAACTTTCATGATTATCTAAGCTTCAAAATCCAATTCGACAGCACCATCACTAAGAAGAGCTTTGTCGATATCTAGTTGATTAGCACAATACGAAAAGCACTTGAAGACCTCCTATCTCCCAATGCTTCATGATTGAGATAAGAGAGGCCCGCGAAGAGGACCGTGAGTCAGCGATCAGATTACTTTGGAAAGCATTTGAAGCCACAACTAACTACGATGACTACCTAAAGCAAGAGTGGATTGAGAGATGGAATAATCCTGAGAAAGAGAACTATGCATATGTCGCAGTGGACAAGGGCAAAGTTGTTTCAAGCCTTTCCTTCTTCACAACATCTGAACATGAACAAATCATTAGGGGTGCATCAGTAAGATTTGCGGGAGTCTGGGGAGTCACAACTGATGCTGCATACAGAAGGAGAGGGCTTGTCAAAAAGCTCTTTGATATCTCCTTTCCAAGGATGCGTGAAGAGAAGGCTTCTCTCTCAATATTAGATCCTTTTCATAGACCATTCTATGAGAAGTTCTCATTTGCTTTATCTGAAAAACGGACTAGACATATATTCAACAGAGGTCAAATCAGGGCAGGTAAAACAAGGGATGATATAATAATAAGAGAAGCGAAAGATCCTGAAGATAGGAAGACGATCCAACAAGTCGAAAGATCGATGATACGGTTTGGTTCAAGGTTCTTCTCTAGTGACGGACCTTTGGATTATGTCATGAAGAATGGCATTATGCACATACTTGAAGATAAGAATGGTCCTGTGGGATGTGTCTGGTTCAACTTCACCCGAGGGCCGCCATTCACACCCCCTGAATTAACGGTAAGTATGTCCAGATATACAAGCGATGATGTCTTTCCATCAATTGTCGAGTTAGTCAGGAACTATTCAGCTAATGTCAGTAAAATAACATGGTGGGCTGATGCTGATGTCCCAGTCAGACACTATTTCACTGACATCCATCAACCTGAGTCGCACATGCTAGGTTCAATGATGATGCGGGTTGTTGACCTTGAGGACTATTGCCATAGTATCAAGATTCCAGAAGAAACCTCTGAAAAGGTCACTATTGAGTTAAATGATGATCAATGTCCTTGGAATACTGGAGTATATACACTCATTCCTGATGGAGGAAATTTAAGAGCTGAAAGGAGTAATTCAGAGCCAGAGATTTCTCTGAATGCATTCCAGCTATCTGAGATGATTGGAGGAATTACTCCTCCAACACTTCTTAGGTCATTACAAGAGATAAAATGCAATGCAGAAACAGCAAAAAGACTCGATAAAATGTTTCCAGCAGACACATTTGTATCGTATGTCAGGTTCTAATTATTCAATGGTTTGGTTATTTACATGCAATTCATTTTGAGGACTTGATGAAATTGTCTGCACAGGTGTCTGAGCAAAATGACTGGGTTTTACCCTCAATCTTCCTCAGAATCATTTGACTCATTTCGATAGGGTCGCCACAGAATGAACATATCCGCTCCATATCAGTTGCATTACCACAACATGGAGTAAGGATTGTTTCCTTAATCTCCTGTTGAATCTTAAGAAACGCCTCATTGTCAGATAGGAATATGTAGGCTAATCCTTGGAGTAGGTCACTAAGCGCAGTTGAGTCTACATCGACATCCTTCAGATGGGTTGCGAGATATTCCATCGTCTCATCTACCATCTCAATCTGCCTTAACATGAGGTCTTCAAGATGTCCCCAATCTTTCTCTTCCATCTCAACATCCAGTCCATCCTTGAAAAGCTTGAAGTATGAACCAACAACATCTCCACTCATTTTTGAATCGATGATAACAAAGACCTTGGCTGTACGCCTATAGTAGATTCCTCTACGACTCTTGCTGTCGTCATCGTCTTTCGGGGAAAATTCCTGTACAAGCCCTTGTTCCACAAGTTTTGGCAGATGATAGTAGCAATTGTATTTCGAAACCTCAACTTCTGGAAGATATTGTTCGACATTAGTCACAATTTCAGGAACTGTCATCCAGAAGCGTTTGATCTTCTTCTCTTCAACGACTGTTGTGCGAACCTTGGTCCCATCAGGTCTTACTGTTTCCTCTTTTGTGACATGTTCCTTTACTGTTTCAGTTCCATATCTCAATGCAACAAGAATAGCGCGTCTTATTGGATCACGAAAAGACTCTACAAGTTCTTGATTCACAATCATGAGGTAGCTTCGAACTTTATCATCTGGGAAATCAGGTAATGCTTCAGCAGTCAATGTAGACACCATAGATTTTTCGATGATTACACTAATTTTATCATTGAATTATGTGCTTCACACTTTAAAGCCTTTTTCATTCTTTTAAATATTTTAATTACACCTATCACGACAAAAACTTTATAAGAAAGTGTAATTTTTACACTATTATAGTCAATAAAATGTAACAATTGAACCGACTAAAGTGGGTGATAATTATGGCGTTCAGTAATGTAAAAAGAAGTTCAAAGGGTTGTTGGGAATGCGCTGAAAGATACGTCAATACATATCGCTACAACCGCTATGCAAATTCGATGGTTAGGTGAATTGGAAGATTCTCTCTAGTTTCTGAAAAAATAGAGGAGGCATCGCGTCCAAAGTTACTGGAGTGATGCTTCTTCAAATAATCCCTACGTCTCTGAAGCTTGTACTGTTTGAATCTCAAAAAGATTAGCTGTTCCGAAAACCGTATATTACCATCTTTTGAAATCATGGATCAAGACCTGCAGTCAAAATTAGCAGGTCACTCTGAATTGAACGATTGTTTTTGGTTTTCGAAGATGTCTTTGATCAATTGGAGGTATAGACTTTGGGATACAATAGTTCGCAAAGAAAGAAAGCCAAGAAAAGAAGAAGGCATGAAAAGCTCCATCATAAGAGTATAGTCTGAGTGTGAATCATGTCGAGAAAGCAACGGCAAAATCAGTCGAAATGTGGACAACCCACTATATTACGCCCGAGTATAGATATTGAATAAGTTTAATTTTGGTTTCGAAAATTCTTCTATAGGGAATTTTGCTGACTTCTGTGAACATGTTAATAATTTATTGGTTTTCTTTTCTGTAGTTCATTTGTAAATATGAAAAAGTGAAGGAAACATGTAATTATTGGCATTGTCACACAATAAGTTGGTTTTTAATGAAGGTCAATGTATTTGACATTTGCTACATGCATGGAGGAGTTAGGATTGAAGAAAGGGAATTTGAATGGAAAGGAGCTATCATTGAAATTCTTAGCATTTGGACTTGTCTTGATTATTGTTATCTCATCAATATCGATAACAAAAATAATGATTATATCATATCATGAGGATGACAATGAGATTAAAACACAAAATGAACAAAATGTGAATTACGAATATCAAAAACGATCTATTGAGATTAAAACCATTGCAACGGAAAATGGAGAGTGGATATCTTTCG
>LRSL01000106.1 GCA_001563335.1 Candidatus Thorarchaeota archaeon SMTZ1-45
TTACCGATGTGGCAGTTGCTTCCTATCGTACAATTGCATTCATTCCCGGAGTTGCAGCTAACGAGCGTTCAGGAGTTTGGTCTCAGAAATTTGAACCAAAGAAATGGATTCCTAGATTCAGACTTCTACAAGCATGTGGTTTTGTGTTCTACATCATTTTGGCGGCTATGATGTTCTTCTTTCCACCAGTAGGTGAAGCGGCTATTATGGTCACTGTGTATCTACCATTAACCTCAATCGTAATTATCGAGCTCCCAATGCAACATATATTACCTATTGTCATTCTCTTCTCTCTATTCACTGTAACAATGTTCTTTGGAGGTTTCGCTGAGATTTTAACACAAAGAGAACTATTGGATGCAATTCCTGATCGAAACAGAAACTCTCTCTACTCACTCCAACCTACAATCCTCTTGTTACTTTCGACTCCGCAGATTGCTATGTTTGGATGGTTGATACCACGTATCGGATTCCCTATGACTCTCTTGTTATGTGCCTGTGTGTCACTTGTTGGTGTATTGATAATTAGGTACGCCCTCACACTTGAGAAACCTGTGATTGAAAGGAAAACTCCAGAGTCTGAGTCAGTTGAAGCAATTAAAAAACATGCTAACGCTTCTGACGCAGAGATGACTCTTGAAGAGCTTACCGATGAAATTGAGCAAGTTGTTTTGAGCCCGGAGTGACAGAATAATTATCATTAAGAGAAGAAAATAGTCCATTCTACGAACGCTTTGATTATCGCAATATCTCTCAAGAGATTATTTAAGTCACGTAGGGAACAGACAGGGCAAATTCTAGGAGATGAACGACTTACCAACCAGCCAAGAATTGAAAGAATCTTTGAAGAAGATGGTTGGGAAGATTGAGCTACCAAAAAATAAGAAACGATTTGCTAACTACAACAAGACTCTCCAGTTTGAATTTACTGATGATGAAGATGCTGAATGTCATATTGTGTTTCATGAAGGAACAGCTAGTATAATTGACGGTCTTAGCGAAAATGCAGAGCTGTTGATTACAACATCCACTGAAACCATTATGGCCATCATTGATGGAACACTTAGTCCCACACGTGCATTCATGGCTGGCAAGATCAAAGCTCAGGGTCCTATGAATGATTTGATGAAGCTTCAAGCATTGATGAAATGAAGGTTATTTTTCGTAGAAGTATTTACCCTTAGAGTAAATTATTTCATTACCTGCAATGATTTCCCCATCATGCATTCTCTTAATCATGTCAACATGTATTGCACTGTCATTGACGCCATTGCATTCAGGAAAAGCCATGCCTAAGGCACAGTGGACAGTATCACCAAGTTTCTCATCGAATAGAATATTCATCGTATAATGTTTGATACCACGATTTGTGCCTATAGCCATCTCACCAAGGCGGCGAGCCCCATCATCAATCTCAAGAATCTGTTTCAATGTTGATTCCTCCTTTTCTGCGGAGAAGTCAACAACCTCCCCTTTCTCGAATTTTAAGCGAACTCCTTCGATTACTTTACCTTGTTCAAGGAATGGAACATCAAAGTAGATTTTTCCTTCGACTGTATCCTCTACGGGAGCTGTGAACACCTCGCCATCTGGCATGTTGAACTTGCCATCTGCTGCTATCCAGATTCTACTTTCAGTTGATGCATAGAGATCGGTTTCTGGTCCACAGAACCGGATATCCTTGTGACTCTCGAGATGTTCTTTCATCATGTACAGATTTTTGCTCTCTTTCTCCCAGTCATGAAGACATGCATCATAGACGAAGTCACGATACTCTTCCAAGCTCATATTACCCTGTTGTGCAAGAGTTGCACTTGGATGAACAGTCAAAACCCATCTCTTTTTTGTAATAAGATCAAATATTGGTTTGGTAGTTTTTGCAGTTATCATTATCCTCTTAGGATCAACATTTGCCAAGGCTTTGGTGTTAACGGGGGATCTCAGGACAATGTAGACATCTGTTTTCTCCGCCATTGCCATAAGATGATCAGGAAAAACCTCCAGAGTTGCGTCATCTGCTCCATCATATTTAGCTCGATCAATTTCCTCGCTTATCATCATTGTAACTGAGCTACCGCCAGCTTTTGCAACCTGTCGTGCGACAGCGACAGCAAGTTCATGTGCATCTGGGTTGGCTTGAATGACAACCATGTCCCCTCTTTTTACCTCTGTACTATAATCAACAAGTATCTTTGCGTGTTCGACAATTCTAGAGTCCAATGTAATAATCTCCTTTTTTTAGTCTACATCTCGTAGAAGTATCTGCCCTTGCTGTAGATCAATTCATCACCAGCGATTATCTCTCCCTCGTGCATGGTCTTGATCATGTCAACGTGAACTGCAGACTCATTTGTTCCATTATTATCCTTGTAGGCGCGACCCAATGCACAATGAACAGTATCTCCTATTTTTTCATCGAAGAGCATGTTTAGAGTGTATTGCCTGATACCTCGGTTAGTGCCGATAGCCATCTCCCCAAGTCGTCGAGACCCTTCATCAACCTCAATAATTTCTTTCAGTGTTGCTTCAGCCTTTTCAGCAGAGAAATTCACAACTTCCCCCTTTTCGAATGTCAAGCGAACTCCCTCAATTACCTTACCCTGCTGCAAGAATGGTATATCAAAGTAGATTTTGCCTTCCACAGTATCCTCAACTGGAGCTGTGAAGACTTCACCACTAGGCATGTTATGTTTACCATCGGATGCTATCCATATTCTGCCTTCAGTTGATGCATATAGATCCGTTTCAGGACCTGTGAATCGAATATCCTTATGACGTTCAAGGTGGTCTTTCATTTTGTATAAGAGTTTACTCTCCTCCTTCCAATCTAGAAGAGTGGCATCATACATGAAGTTCTGATACTCATCCATGCTCATGTCAGCTTGTTGCGCCAATGCATTTGTAGGATGAACTGTTAAGCACCATCTTTTCGAAAGATAGAGCTCCATCACTCTCTTCATAGCAATACTACGTTGAATCACTCGTTTTGGATCAACACTAGCCATTGCCTTCGTATTGCTTGGCGATCTAACTGCTATAACAACATCGACTTTCTCAAGAAGAGCCTCAAATTGTTTTGGCGCTATACTTATTGTTTCATCGTCTGCGCCATCAAAGAAGGCTCTATCCATTTCCTCTGTACTCATCAGAGTAATGGGCACAGCCCCTTTTTCTGCGATTTTTTTATAGAGGGCAACTACAAAGTCATGAGAATCTGGGGTGGCTCGTATTCCTACTAAGTCACCTTTCTTCACCTCAGTGCTCCATTCAACAACAATTCGAGCATGTTCTTCAATGCGTGGATCCATGTTGAATTTCCTCGGTTCATTCCGAAGTATCGCGTATCATATAGCTTCCGGATTGAGTGATTTTTGTGATGTTTCCTCGTTCTCTCAGAAAAACTTCAGTTATCAAAATCTGGCTCAGATGTTTTTGTTGTATGAATAGATACTTAACTATTGATAAGATTATTATTTAATCCGGTGTTTCTTTGCAGCGAGAGAATGATAATGCTTTAGATGCTTCTGATATGATTCTTAAACTTCCGAAAGGAGAAACCGCTTCGATTGCATGGTCCCTATCAGAACCGGTTTTACTTATCGGAATGAATGATGGTAGTGTAAGTTTAATCAAATCCGCAAGGGAGCTCAAGCTCGAAAAACCACATAACAAAGCTATCTCTGCTGTCCAGTGGAATCATAATGGTGAGATGTTTGCCACAGCTGACCGAATTGGTTCGATAGTGCTTTGGACGAATCAGCGTATTACTTCAGTCTTGAAAGGTCATAAGAAAATTGTTTATGATCTTTCCTGGAATCCCAAGTCTGATATTCTTGCCGCTTCATCAGGTGACAAAACAGGTTCCATCTGGGCTATGGAGGATAATATGACTGAGCTATCTGGTCACAAAGGCGCTGTAACTGTGATTGATTGGAACTCCTCGGGAACACATGTTGCTACTGGTTCTGCAGATAAAACGGTTAGAGTATGGACAACAGAAGGCAGACAAGAACAAGTACTTGAACATAAGGGAGCTCTAGCTTCTCTGATTTGGAATCCTATAGAAGATGAACTCCTCGCCACAGGTTCTTACGACAAAACTGTCCAGCTCTGGAGAGCAGGAAAATCCACCTCTTTGATGAAGGGTCACAGAGACCGTGTTTTTGGACTTGACTGGAATAAAGATGGAAAACTATTGGCTTCATCTAGTGGTTTCAAAGATGGAGAAATCATAGTTTGGAACGATTCGGGTGAGAAAGTTGCAACCTTTGAAAATCACACGAGTAGCGTCTATCAGGTAAGTTGGAATCCAATTAGTGACATGTTAGCCTCAGCATCCTTTGATGGAACAGTAAGAATCTGGAGCATGGAAGGAGAACAAGCTGTTTTTAGACATCCCGGACCTGTATTTGCCGCTAAATGGAACAATAAAGGGAATCTCCTTGCAACAGCTGGCATGGGTATTGTTGCTATCTGGAATGTCACCAAATTCTCTTGATTCTGGTTCATTGGTTAATTAGACTTCACGCTTCTCTGTCGCGTGAGTTGCACCACAATATGGGCATTTTACAGTTAATGGTCCAACCCATTCGATTCCCTCTGAACTCAATGTGGCTCCGCAGTCTGAACAGAAACGAGGTGGTTCATGGATGTATGTCTTCTCTTTTTGTTCGCTATCAGTGTGTGCTCCCATCATTCCAAACATCCCAAATCCACCTTTGGAGATACCATCCTTCATACCATATAGTATAATTCCGATCCCAACAAGGAAACTGATCATTGGAACAACCATTACATAGAACAGTATTGTGCCAAAATTCATATCTTCCATCCAGAAAAACTGCATGAAGCCACCAAAGAAACCGCCTATCATGACTATCATGCCTATGATCATGCTTGCAATCCGTTTACCTGAGGACATTGCCCATCTCCATGTGCAACTTTCTCAATCTGGATATAGGTTTCACTATGACGGATACGGATCCTGCAATAATCCCACTTGTTTTTTCTTGAAAATGCCGCCTTAAGATATGTCACCTCATCGCGAGTATTTTAATACCGGCTGCAATTCGTAATGACCACGATGGACATAGCAGGTTTCCTTATAGTTATCATTTTGATAGTCACCTTAGTGGTTGTCCTATCAGAGAGGATTAATGAAACCGCTACAGTTCTATTTGCGATGTCTCTTGCTGGAGCCATCTTATGGTTTGCCTATGGATTTACATTCCGCGAGTTTGTTCTTCTAATGGAATGGGATACCATTCTCTTTGTCACTGCTATGCTAATTGTGGTAGCTATAGCTGCATCATCAGGTATGTTTCAATACATCGCATTGGTTTTGTTGAAGGGGACTCAAGGCGAACCAAAGAAGATCTTTGTTACCTTCATGGGTTTTGTTTTTGTAATCTCACTATTCCTTGATCCACTACCGACGATGTTAGTAATGGGCGTGTTCACTGTTGAAGTATGTAAAGTAATCGACCTTGATTTTAGACCCATTCTAATATCAGAAGTTATAGTGGCTAACTTTGCTTCAATACCTTCGTTTGTCGGGTCTATTCCGAATCTTGTTATCGCTGTTTGGGCAGAAACTGATGTCGCGCTCCTGGCAATCGTGTTATTCCCTTTGTCAATCATTCTATTCATTGTGACACTTTTTATTCTAATTAGATGGTATGGACCCGAACTAGACGCTGAGATCTGTTCGGATTGGAATCTACTCTATATGGTCAAGCCTAGTATTATGATAAAATCAAGACATGATTTCTACCTCTCGATAATAGCTATGAGCATCTTAGTGCTGGGTTTTACAATTGGTGCGTTGAGAGTTGAGGCATCACTAATTGCCATGATGGTTGCTTCTGCTATGCTGGTTTTTTCTCATGAACGCGCAGAAAAACTAGTTAGACAATTGTCATGGGGAACGATTTTCTTCCTTGTTGGGCTTTTTGGGCTAGTCGCCGCACTGGAAAGATCCGGTGTCATTGATGAGTTCGTTAGTGGTATTACTGGACTTATCGGAAATAACATTTTCCTAGGAATGAGTTTTCTTATTTGGATTCCTGGCTTTTTCCTGTCAGTTATTGATAATGTACCAATTGCTGCATTACTAGCTCCACTTGGACAAAGTCTTGGTGCCACAAATGCTGTGGTGCCTTTGACCCTATTCATCGGAATCAATGTTGGTGGGTATATGATACCATTTGGAGATGCACCAAACATGATTGCAGTTACACAAGCCAAAGAAGGAGGTCGTCCAATCAGTTTCCTTGAATTTACAAGAGTGGCGCTACCTATAGGATTTATTCATCTGATTATCAGTACAATCTATTCCTTTCTAGTCGCATTAATGTTCGTGTAATTGTGGTTGAAGGAGAGAAATACGCATTAGATTACATTCTTTTGGTACTTTTGTATTGGTTTGACTATGTTCGAAGTAATGACTGCTGCATTAAAGAACTCGATCAATGGACAACATATTCATGTTGATCCCATTGCAGCTCTGCAAAATCTAACTTATGAAATGGCATCAGAGATACCTGGGAATGGGGAGCATTCTTGCTGGCATATATTGTATCACATTGTGTTTTGGCAAGATCTCATGCTCGAAGCACTGAGAGGAAAAGAGGATGTGAGTTGGCCCAAGAACAATGAACCAAGTTGGCCAAATGAATTGCCCCAAGACAACAAGAAATGGGATGAGCTTGTTCAAAGGTTCAAACTAGGCATTGAAGAGGCATATCAGTCTACAGAGAATATTGAATCCCTTGAGGATTTACCCTCTTGGCCTAAGGTCCCTGTTTTCAGAGCTTTGATGGTCCTTGGACAACACAATGCTTACCATATTGGTGAGATTGTAGCCACACGACAAGCTTTGGGTTTTTGGCCACCCTCGCCAGATCATAAAACCTTCTAATTTGAGGAGCGTGTCACCCGAACTAGAACTGAATTGAACCCAGGTGTATGACCGAACGCAGTATGATGGTCCTTCGTTAAGAGATTGATGTTACCATCATCTTCCCACCATCCGTCTGATGACCAAACCACTCTAGGGTCAATATCTGAAGTCAAGATGAGTTTCATGTTCTTCACAATCCCTCTTTTGGATTCAACATCAACTCTATCCCCTTCCCTCAACCCATACTCCTCTGCTGTCTGAGGGTGCATTTGTAAGAATGCTCTATGCTTACCTTTTTCGTGCCTATTTGTCATCTTAATGGGTTCGGTAACTACATCATATGGACAAACATCTATAGCACACTCTCGACAACCAATACATTTCGTTACATCCCAAATTGGT
Source organism: Candidatus Thorarchaeota archaeon SMTZ1-45 (assembly GCA_001563335.1). GTDB lineage: Archaea > Asgardarchaeota > Thorarchaeia > Thorarchaeales > Thorarchaeaceae > SMTZ1-45. The sequence continues at coordinate 7,304 of LRSL01000106.1, forward strand.
ACAAGGAGCCCTGTTATTTCTATAGGAATGTCGAGCATTTCGTCAGTCACATGAATCGCCAATCCTCCAACAAGCTCTCCAAGTTTCCTTCTGAGTATTGCTTGGTCTTGAGGTGCATCTTTTGCATAGCGTTGAATAATATTGGTGCTAGGCTGTGTTAAGGCGATAGCCTCATCAGGACACTCTTCGACACATTTCTTGCAGGTTGTGCAATGTGCATAGCTTTTGACTGTACCTCCGACTTCCACTGTGGTATACTGGGAATGCAAACGCTCTCGCAATCGACCAGTTATCATAATCAGGGGATAGTTTTCAAACACCTTGGGAGTTGAACGCGGACTCTCAAGGGGTTCTTCATGAAATGGAAGCGGGTCCAAACCTTGGTTTTCAAGCTCTGAGCAGTAGAGCTGAACCTTTCCAGTTCTTGTCTTGAATTTTCTGTCTGCAAACGGTATGCTTGGACTTTTAGTCCTCATACCTTCTGGTCTTTTTATCAAGTCCTCCAACAAAATGTTTTTGCAGTCCTCACTTTGGAGTGCCTGCCTAATCGCATCTAGTTCTGTAAGCTGGAAATACTCACTAATGCCTGCTCTTGCAGCAATACCCTTCCAGATATCCAGCTCACTTCTAGATTCGCCAAGAGGTTCAACAAGTTTTGGTGCATACTGCACAATTCTGTGCAATTCTGAGTGCACAAGATTATGGTGCTCGAAAATAAAGGTGGCAGGAAGGACGATGTCACAAAGTCGTGCTGTATCAGTCATCTCAAGATCGATGCACACTTTGAAAGGTATCTTTTCCAATGCTTCTTTTACCTTCTTTGTATTTGGCCACTGAGTCATTGGGCTTGCTGCTTGAATTACAAAGACCTTGAAAGGACTTTCATCGTGACGCAGTATGTAATCCGGCACATATGTTCCGGAAGGAACAGCAGGCTTCATTGAAGGGTCAAGAAGCTCAGGAAGTGCTACAGCTGCTCCGTTGAATGGACTATTATCTGAGGAAAGATACTGAAACCCCCCTCCAGAAACTCCCAAGTATCCGCAAATTGCTAATAGACTATGAACAGCTCTGGCTGCCCAAGTTCCATTGGTGTAGTGATTCATTCCTGCAGGAGCTGTTGTGATTAAAGCTGGTCCATGGGTTGCTATGACAGTAGCTAATTCTCTAATAGTGCTCTCCTTAACCCAGGTGATTTCACTTACTCTCTTGGTATCGTACTCAGATACTCGTGCAGTATACTCTGCAAACCCGTGAACATGTTTCTTCACAAACTCATGGTCATAGAGACCTCTCCTGATGATCTCATTTGATATTCCTAGAGCTAGAGCACCATCAGTTCCTGGTCGTATGGTTGTATAAAGATCCGCGGCCTTTGCATAGGGTGTTTTTCTTGGGTCGATGACAATCAACTTGGCACCATTGTCAATAGCTTCTTGGATGACTCTTTTGCAATGAATGCTTGACTCAAACTTGTTAGTTCCCCAGATGATAATACACTTTGAGTTCGCCCAGTCTTGGAGCTCATGTGGAGGAAATGGTCCTACGTTAAATCTAGCTCCCTCATATGCACCTTCAAAACATATCTCTGTGATTCCAGGAATCATTCTGCATCCAAACGCATTTGAAAACCTGGCGGCATAGCGAGGTGCCATTCCATCATTACCTGAACCTGAATAGATTCCAACACTTTGTGGTCCATACTGTTTTCTTGCTTCTCTCATGTGTTGGGCAATTTCATCAAAAGCCTCCTCCCACGGGATTTTGATGAATGTTCCATCAGGTTGTTTTCTTTGTGGATAGAGTAATCTATCATCATAATACATTCTCAAAACGTGTGCGTATCCTTTTGGACAACATCTTCCTAAAGTATAGGGATGGTTTGGGTCTCCCTCTATCCTTGTTATCCTTCCATCCTCAATATGTACTATGTAAGCACAAATGTCTGGACAGTTCAACGCACAGGCTGAATATTGCTTCTCTTTTGCCATTAGCAGACTCATCGTGATTATCTGACATTAACATTTCTGATTCTTTTAACGTAATATTTATTAGTATTCTACTAGTATAATATTTTTATTCTACTGGTATAATATTTTGATGTGAAAAGAATGTCAAAAACAGACAGACAATCAACTGAGTTCCTCCCCTCTACCTATCTAGCAGTCCTGTCAATTCTTGGCGGAGGGGCTGAGTATGGCTACGAAGTCAACAACATCATTGAACAGTATGGTTTCAGAGAATGGGTCGAGCTAAGATTCTCTTCAGTCTATAAGGCATTATCAGAACTTGAAAAGCGTGGTCTAATTGTAGGTAAAAAGGAAGACTATGAAAAAAAGACATCAAAGAAGACTTATCGTTTGACAAGTAAGGGTCGAACTACCCTTCAGCAGCAAATTAAGATGTGTTTGAGTAATCCTCCACGACCAAAAACACTGTTTGACTTGGGAGTTTCAGCTATGAGCCTGATAACTCGAAGAGAGGCACTAGATGCTTTACGGACATACAAGACAAACCTTGAACGAGGTCTACAGTTTTTGGAGTTGAATGTTCAGAACTTGGACAACTTGGAGCGTTTGAAACGAGAAGCCCCAGAAAGTATGGTTGGTTTGGTCACTGTTGATGAGTATGAAAACACTGAGAACATTGGTGCAGTTCGAGCTTTATTTGACCGTCCAGCAATTTCCGTTCGTTGTCAGATTGCTTGGCTTGGATCCTTTATCAAACAAATAGAACGCGGGGAAGGTTTCACTTTCAGTGATACCAGTAGGAGGTGAAAAGAAAATGGGTTTAAAAATTATGCTTGAGTTTGAACATCTTCCAGGCGGCAAGAACTGCATGACTAGTTGCCTGTGGAAGCTTCTCCATCATCTGGGACATGACATCTCTGAAGAGATGTTAGTAGGAATTGCTTCTGGATTAGGATTCATCTATTGGAAAATGAAACAAATGCCGACTCCATTTGTTGGTGGAATGAACGGAGGACGATTTCCAACAATATTGGGGTTGGCTGTTGATAGACTAGGAGGTGAATGGAAGGTATTGAAGTCATCCTCAACGAAGCGTGCTCAACAGCATCTCCTTGAAACCTTAGAGATGGATCAGCCTGCATTAATCTGCGCAGACATTGGCTTTCTAGATTACCTCTCACTCGGTGGAGATGACCACTTTGGTATGCATACTATCCTTGTTTATGGGATAAATGAATCAAATGATGAAGCACATATATCCGACCGATTTGCCACTCCAATTACAATTCCTTTATCACGTCTTCAAATTGCCCGTGCTTCGAAGTATCATCCTTTCCCAGCAGAGAATAAACTCATGCAGGTGTTTATGCCAGAGATACTGAATTCACTACAAGAGATAATCCCAATGGCAATCCGAGAAAACGCTGATTTTATGCTAAATCCACCAATTTCCAATATGGGTGCAAGAGGTATTTTGAAGTGGAAGGATGAATTTCCCAAGTATCCCAAGATTCTCCAGGACAATCGTACAATAGTGCAAGCTTTGATTGAACATTTTGTCTACATTGAAGTTGGTGGAAGCGGTGGGTCTTTCTTTCGGAGAGTATACTCCAACTTCTTGAAAGAGGCAAGCAAAGTGATGAAAGACTCCGAGTTACAAAAAATCTCTCTTCTCTATGATGACATCTGTGACGTTTGGTCTAGGTTGGCTGTCCAACTCACTCCTAATGAGTTATCAAGTCTTGGAAGGTTGAGAGAGATTTATGTCCAAAACAATCATGATATGGAACAAAAAGGTGTGAAAGCGTTAGATCAGGTAAAGGAACGTTTGGCTGATGTACCTTCACTAATCTCACACGCTTGCAATGAGGTAGAAAATTTCAATCAATTACTAGCAGGTGTGGATGTACTTCTTGATGAACTCTATCAAAAGGAAACCTCTGCTATGGAAGCTCTTGCAGCTTGGTCTAGTTCATAAGTTTGTTATACTAATATGAATGGAAAGCCTAATCTTTTGGAATTGTCTGAGTTATGACTTGGTGGTAGCTTGTCAAAACGAATTTACACAGGGGCTGGTGATAAGGGACAGACCGGACTCCGATCGGGAGAACGAATTGATAAAGATGATGTCAGAGTTGAGGCATATGGCACCGTGGATGAATTAAATTCGTTTCTCGGTATTGCAAAAAGATATTCTTCTGAAAGGATAGCCGGCCACATTCAAGATGTTCAGCAATTATTGTTCTACATCAATGCTGAATTGGCATATATTCCTGATTCATCCTCCAATTCAGTTAGCTCAAATGAACATCTCAGGAAAGTTGAATCTACTGATATAGAGAACCTCGAGAAACTGGCAGATGATCTCTCTGAAAAACTACCATTGCTGAAAAATTTTGTCGTTCCTGGAGGCACTGATGCTGCGGCATTCTTACATATTTGTAGAACTATCTGCCGAAGGGCTGAGAGAAGAGTGTTTACTCTATCAAAATCATCTCCACTTAATCCAAATCTTCTCAAATACCTCAATAGACTCTCTGACCTACTATTTGTCTTTTCAAGGTATGAGAATATTGTTAGAGGGAATGGTGATATTCTAATATCAAAGAATGGACCTGATATTCAAAAGAGAGTTTAGGTTATGAGACTCTGTAACTTAAAATGTCTACTCTATAAGATAGACTATGTCTTTCTCTCGAACTCTGTCAGGGACCTTGATTGCAATCTCTTGCCCTTTTGTACCAGATTCAATGACTTTCATATCCATTTGCATTGATCTGACAGTCATCTCGAAACTAGTTGTTGCACCTTCAATGCTGATTTTATTACCAACGCTAAGTGTATCATCAAGCATAATAGCTGCGACACCTATCTTGTGGAAGTAACGAGTAATGACTCCTATTTGCTTCTTCTCTCCCATCGTGAATGCACCCATATTTCTGATTGAAACAATCACTCAGAAAAGTTCTTCGCCCATGGGAACTTGTCTTCATCAAGTAACACATAGTGTTTCATTTAACACAAATTGATTTTTTACCCACCATGTTACAGCATGAATTGTATCTCGTTTACCGAGAGGTAGGTCTGGGAGTGATAGATTTCTAAGCTCATCACTTTAGGGACGAAATCAATTTCAGTGATGATGATTGTGTGTATGCCCTTCTTCGAGTGGTGCTAGTTTCCCGAACGCTCGTTGTACTACTTCTGATAATGCAGGATGGATGTGCATAGCTTGAAACATTGGATGGTATGTCCCTTCAGGTGTATTCATGAGATTGATAATTTCTTGAATCAAGATTGGCGCATATGGCCCTATTATTGTAGCTCCAAGGATTTTCTTATTGTTTGCATTTACAATCACACGAATCAAAGATGCTGGATTACCCATCGCAAATCCTTTAGCTGCAATTGAATAGTCTGCTTGACCGACCAACAAATTTCGTCCAGATATCTTTGCTTCTTTTAATGTCATTCCAACTGTAGCAATCGGAGGATATGAGAAAACAGCATGCGGGACTGCATTGTAGTCCATGGTTAGTAGTTCAGGTTCTGACTTCTCATACTTTGCATTAATCATCCGAACAAGGTTAATCCATACAATTTGGGACTCCTCGTTTGCGACATGTCTAAACTGATAACGGCCAATTGCATCGCCAAATGCCCATATACCCTTCTTACTCGTTCTGAAGTACTTGTCAACAATGATCCATCCATTCCTATCAACCCTAACGCCTGTCTTTTCAGGTTTGAAGAGATCTGAGTTGGAACGTCTACCTGCAGCAACCAACAACACTTCTCCTCGGAATTCTTTCTCAGTTTCGTTTTCCATATCTTTGGCAATGACAACTTTTTCTCCATTTTCTTCTTTGACTTCAATGACTTCATAATTAGTATATACGTTCATTCTCTTCGATAGCTCTTGTTTGAGAATCTCTGATACATCTGGGTCTTCGTTTTTAACGAGGTATTTGTTCCTTCCAATGATTGTGACTTCTGTCCCTACTGCTGAGAAAAAGTGTGCAAACTCTGTAGCGATATATCCTCCACCAATAATAATCATGGATTTTGGTTGTTTCATAAGATGAAGGGCTTCATCATTAGTTAGGTACTTCACATTGTTGAGACCCTTGATATCCGGTATCAGAGGTCTTGAACCAGCTGCAATGATAATGTTTGGAGCTCTGATTTTCTTACCATGGATTTGAATAGTGTAATCATCTACGAAAGCCCCTGTTCCCTTATACCAGTCAAATCCTTCTGCGGCTTCCACTGCTTCACCTTGCATTCTACTATCATTGTCAACCTCTTCCCTCATTCTCCTCATAATCCATGGATAATCAATCTTCTCAATGTTAATATTGATACCTAATTCTTCAAGATGTTTGGCTTCTATAATTACATCTGCCACATAAGTGAGTATCTTTGTTGGTATACAACCTCTGTTCAGGCAGGTCCCACCCATTGGTCCATGCTCTACTACTGCTACTCTCAGTCCTTGTTCATATACTGAGGATGCAACATTCATGCCTGCTCCTGAGCCAATGACAATGAGATCATATTCCCTCATGTTATTAACAATGGTTAATAAGTTAATAAAAATGTACTGGTTGTATCGATTCTAAAAGATATAACGTATAAAATCGCTACTAATAAAAGCTGGACTTTGTATGTAGAAGTACTAGGAGATTGGAGTTTGATGCGAAGGAACTCGTATGCTTTGATTATACTTGGAATCTTGCTAATACTATCAATACTTGGACCTCAGATAGATAAAACAGAAGCAGTAGGATATCATGGTTTAGTATTACAGGATACACAACCACCAGAAATTACAACTGAACCAGAAGACTTAGTTTACGCAGAAGGGACCACAGGACATAATCTCTATTGGGAATACTTTGATGAAAACCTAGCCGCTGTTGATTTATATTTGGATGGGGCACTTATTTTCACTGATCCCATTGGAAACCACCCGACTAGCCTTTCATGGAATGTCGATGGGTTGAGCATTGGCATTTACAATTATACATTGTATCTGGATGACATCTTTTTGCAAAGCACAACATCAACAGTTTTTGTCACAGTAACCACTGTAGATGGTACACCTTATGTAAGCCATCAATTTGATCTGTTTCTATTTGCTGGAATGCCTACAAACAATGTCACTTGGATTGGGCTTGATTCTGATCCCGACACATATATTGTCTATCTAAATGGAACAGAAATTGATTCAGGAACTTGGTCCTCTGGCGTGCCAATTGTTGTTTTTTTGGCATCTCTTCAGATTGGTTTCTATAATCTTACTATAGTTCTGACTGATGATTTAGGCTACTCAACTTCTGATACTGTCTTATTGTATGTGCTACCATCAACCATTCCAACGAATACATTCCCCTTTCTATATGATGTGGTAATGATCATTAGCATTGGGATTGTTCTAGGTGGCGTGGTGCTTATTGCCATTATTGCAAAAGGGAAGCGATAGATGTGCACTTTTTTCGAAAAACCGAGATGATTTAATTCAGGAAACTTTTACATTAATTCAGCTGCCTAAAGGATGGACAAAGAACCCAAAAAAGTAAGATTTGTCAAAATCAAGTATTGCACTAGGTTTAGGAGATGTTTCAACATTATTTTGGAAACTGATGAACAATTGCAACACAACTTCAATGTCCATTTGAAACCCACCAGTTTGATTACTATTTAGTTTATCTTATAACTACCCAAACAGAGTTTTGTGAATGTGTTCCCTAGAACATTTGTACATCAAGCTTAAGTGAGAAACAAATAGCAAGATAATTAGTTGAGGTCTTAAAAGTGAGAATGTTACAAATTCACAGCGATGGCTTCGCTTATGAAGCAAAGAGGAAAGCGCTCAAGAACGCAGAAGCAGTCAGGGAGAAAGTCTACAGGACTGAGGACTCCTGCTTAGTCAATTTCATCGCTGCGGAAACTACAGATGCTCACAATATTACTGCTGCTGCAAAGGCTACATCTGATATGATAGCCGCTGCAGCAGATGAGATCAAAGAGAAGAAGATTATCGTTTATCCTTGGGTTCACTTAACTGAGAATCCGTCAAAACCAAGTGTTGGGCTGAAACTACTCAAAACTGTTGAAAAGGATCTCAAAGAGAGAGGATTCGATGTAGTGCGTGTTCCATTTGGCTGGTATAAGGCGTTTGAAATTAACTGCAAGGGTCATCCGCTCGCTGAGCGCTCCAAAGTTCTCGATATTTCTCGGGAAATTGCCAAAGCAGCAGATGTTGATGTTACCGAAATAGAGGATCTCACGGCACTTGTAGCTGAGGAGAAATCTACCTCTGAGTTCTTTATTATGGAACCTAGTGGGAAACTAACTCCAGTCAAAGATTTCAACTATGCTAGGTATAAGGAATTAAAACTCTACATGCAATATGAAACTGCAAAAGATAGGACTGCACAAGAACCTCCTCCACATATAGATCTGATGAAACAATTGGAGCTCGTTGACTATGAACCAGGCTCTGATGCAGGTAACTTCAGATGGCCTCCCCGTGGTCTTACGCTAAAGAGAGCGATTGAGGAAAGAGTAACTGCAGAGATGGTGGCGTATGGGGCTCATGTTCTCCAAACCCCATTAATCTATGATTATCAACATCCTTCATTGAAATCCTATCTTCAGAGGTTCCCATCCCGTCAATATGTGATTCGGTCAGGGGACCGTGATTACTTTGCTCGATTCAGCGCATGCTTTGGACAGTTCCTACTGATTTCCCAGGCACATGTTACCTACAAACAACTACCTTTGAAGTTGTTTGAGATTGCTCCATCCTATAGACGTGAACAGAGTGGAGAACTCGCTGGCATGCGTCGTCCACGAGCTTTCACAATGCCTGATATTCATGAAATTGTGGCTGATGAGGAAGGAGCTAAAGAAGCAGTACTGCGCCAACTTGAATTCGTTGAGAAACTTCAAGGAGAACTCGAAGTTGCATATGAAGTTTCATTCAGGATTCTCAGGTCATTTTATGACGAAAACAAAGACTTCATCGAAAAAGTAGTCAAACGAATTGGAAAACCTGTAATGATTGAACTCTTTGACGAAAGATATGCGTATTTCATCTTCAAGGGAGAGTGGAATGTCGTAGATGATCAAGAGAAGGCAGCTTGTCTTGGCACTATACAGATCGATGTTGAGAATAGTGAGCGGTTTAACATCAAATATGTTGACGAAGATGGGAAAGAAAAGTTCCCATTAATTCTACATACATCTCCATCTGGATCAATTGAAAGAATACTCTATGGAGTCTTGGAAGAGGCTCATAAGCAGAAAAAAGCAGGGAAGGTTCCTCATCTTCCTCTCTGGATGACTCCTGTTCAAGTACGTTTTGCCCCTGTGGATGATAGCTACGTGGATTACTGCTTGAAACTAGGTAAGACTCTTGATAAATCTGGAATTCGTTATGAAATCGATGACCGTTCTCAGACTGTAGGGAAGAAGGTTCGGAGTGCTGAAAAACTTTGGATACCTTACATATGTGTTGTAGGTGGAAATGAGAAAGAAAGCGGAGAATTGGTGGTCAGAAGGCGAGAATTGAAGGACCAAGTGAAATTGACTGTCCAGGAACTAGCCAAGGAGATTAACAACAAGACCAAATTTGCACCAAAACAAATGCTTCTTCTTCCAAAATTGATATCAAAACAACCAATCTTCTCGCGAGAAGTATAAGGTATCAATATTGGATGGGCATTTCAAACAAAGAACAGCGTTCTACGGAACTGTTTTTACATGCCGTTCCCCACTGATTAGCAATCATACCAATAGGAGAGTCCGAGATGAAGGTCCTAGTTCTTGGTTCCGGGCAAATGGGCAAAGGTGCTGCATATGACTTGGTCAAACAGGATAGTATAGAGCAGATAATCCTTGCAGATATTGATACCCAGTGTGCAGAGTCACTAGCCAAGGAAGTAGGCGATAAAGCTGTGGCTGAAACAGTCGATGCAAAGAACCGAGGTCAATTGGTGAAGATTTTTTCAAAGGTTGATTCAGTCATCAGTGCCGTAAGTTATACAGTCAATGTACTGCACACAGAAGTTGCAATTGAAACTGGCACTCATATGTGCGATTTGGGTGGCGGGTGGACTGTGGTTCAGAAACAACTCGAGATGAATAATCAAGCAAAAGATGCTGGAGTCACCATTGTACCTGATTGTGGACTTGCACCTGGGATGGTCAGTGTTCTCGCGAGGGAAGGAATCGAATATCTCGATAGAGTTGAAAGCGTAAAGATACGCGTAGGTGGTCTGCAACAAGAACCAAGACCTCCACTCAATTACTCACTTATTTTCTCAGTAGAAGGACTCATCAACGAGTACATTGAACCCTGTGTTGCTCTTCGGAATGGGAAAATCACTATTGAAGAGCCACTAGTTGGATTCGAAGAGATCACATTTCCTGAACCTTTCGGAAAATTAGAGGCATTCAATACAAGTGGAGGTACATCCACACTTCCCCACACTTACAAAGGGAAGGTGAACAACCTTGATTACAAGACCATTCGCTATCCTGGTCATGGTCATAAGATGTGGTGCATAATGAAACTAGGTCTAATGGATAGCAATGAAATCGAAATTGATGGAAAGAGGGTTATTCCCCGTAAAGTCCTTGAGTCCCTTCTTGAAAAGAACTTGCCTCCTTCAGGAAAAGATGTAACCCTCGTTCGTGTGATGATTGAAGGTTGGAAAGGTACTGAATCAAGAAACATCGAGTATGAATTAATCGACTATTTTGATGATGCCTCCGGACTGACATCAATGATGCGCACCACATCGTTTCCAGCTTCAGTAACTGCTATGATGATGGCAGATGGTCGAATCTCAAAACGGGGTGTGCTCACTCCAGAGAGATGCATTCCTCCAAAGCTTTTCATTGATGAGCTTCGGACAAGAGGTATCGACATTAAACACAGGATATTCTAGATGTATATTCCCCAAAGTCAAAAAATCTTCAAAATTAGAGGAACTCAGTTTCAGAGTCAAATACTATAATCTTTATGAATACCACATCAAACTGCATTGAGAGGTTATACTCATGAAAGTCTTGGTTATAAATGGAAGTCCCCGAAAAAACCGTGGATCAACAGGAGGAATTCTTTCACACTTTGTGGAAGGCATGAAAGAGGCTCATGCTGAAATTGACGTTATTTTTTCCGAAGGTCTAGATTTGGGTGATTGTCGTGGATGTTTCAATTGTTGGACCTCAACGCCAGGGAAGTGTATCCAAGATGATGAAATGGTTCCAGTGCTTGAAAAAATCGACAATGCAGACATAGTTGTCATTGCCACACCCGTTTATGTGGATGGAATGACTGGCTCTCTCAAGACTCTCCTAGACTGGACAATACCGTTACTTCATGGAGCTTTTGAGCTTCGTGATGACCATTGTAGACACGCGCTAAGAGAGCACGTAAAGCCTGGTAAATTTGCATTGGTGTCTGTCTGTGGATTCACAGAGATGGATAATTTTGACCCTCTCATAACACACGTTAAAGCAATCAGCAAAAACATGAATCGAGAGTTTCTAGGTTCAGTCCTTCGGCCTTATGCTTGGATATTCGATCCTGCTCAAAAACAAGGTGCTGACATTGGCGATATTTTGGACGCAGTTAAAGAAGCTGGTCGCCAGTTGGTTTCTAATGGAAAGATGGATCAAGCAACTTTGGCTACAATAGCTCGTGAAATAATCCCCCGTGATCAAGTCATACAGCTGATGCAGCAATCCTTTGGCGAGAAATAATTGCGTAGAAGGAAACCACTATTCAATATACTATTGTTGGTACTAAGTATGATCAAGGAAATTGAATTCGATAAAATAGATGATATAGCTCCAATTCTCGATCTTTATAGAGAACGTTATGGTGAAAACTCGTTAGCTGAGAATTTTATAGAGCAAATTAAGACCTCAGTTTCGAATGACAAAACCAGTCTTTTTGGTACATATGACAAGAACGAAATCTTGAAGGGAATTGGATTTTTTGGAAAAGCAAGTGCTAGGATCTTACTTGTTTTTGCAGATGGTAATATGGATCTTGAAAAGGAACTACTCGGTGCACTCTGCAACCGATTCCAAAAGGAATATTCACACATTGCTACTGGTGGGGCTTGGATACCTTGGATATCTGCTCCACTTTCTCAACATCTTATTGAAATTGGTTTTGTAAAATATGACAGAGCTCATATGACACTAGATAAGAATGCAATTGAGGAATTGGACGAACCTATTCTTCCAGCTGGAATGAGTTTTGAAGTCTATTCTAGGTCAAACCGTAATGAGATATCTGAGTTAATTTTCAGGGGCAACGATGGGAGTGTGGATCAAGATGTATTTCCGGATTTCTTTGGCTCTCTAGAGAATTGCATGAAAATGGTTGAAGATATTGAGGGAGATAGATATGGTGAATACAAAGATGGTTCATCTTGGATTTTGAGGTTTGATTGTGTTATTATTGGCGCTTGCTTTATGACTTGCATGGATGGAGCCACTGGATATATTCCTGATATTGTAATAGAACCTGAACATCGTGGCAAAGGATTAGGAAGAGCACTCCTTATTCATTCAATGAAGCGACAGATTGAATCTAATACAACCATATGTAAGACTGATCTTGATGTCACGTTTAGTAATACTGCTCGATATCTATACGAGTCGCTTGGATTCTCAACTGTCGAAGAATATGCGATGTATACTTTAAAGAGCTAATTTAGGAATCATTGATTTAGGGGACGGACATTGGGAGTAGCATGGCACGAGTGCTCATTGCAGAGGATCTTGATGAATTTGACCTTTTGATACAGCAATACATCAATCACATTGCAGACCCACAGCTCACAGTAGAGAAACTCAAGCAACAATTAAAGCAATCAATGGAAAAAGATTCTAGATATGTTCTAGGTGCTTATGACCAAGATAACAAGGCACTTGGTTTACTAATACACAACCCAAACTTCAATCGCTCGTCACTCATTTTTGCCAATTCTGATTTCTTAGTCGAGAAAGATCTATTCGACAAGATGTTTGGAGAATTCTCAGGAATATCACCAACCATCATTCTTGATTCAGGATATCCCAAACCTTGGATTTCGTCTGAATTTTCAGAGTATGCTATTTCATTGGGATTCAAGAAACATGACCGACGCTTCATGATACTGGAACGACTTGAATCAATGGTTTATCATGATCTGCCTGAAGGATTTCATTTCACTCCCTTTTCAGAATTGGAAATTGAAGATGTGACTAAAATGGTATTCCAAAGTGTTGATGGTTCCACAGATCAAGACCTCTTCCCCTATGTCTATGGTTCTTTTGACACTACTTTAAGATTCCATAAGCGAGTCATTGCAGGTGATTTTGGAATTCACAAGCCATCATTTTCATGGATTCTGAAAAGAGGTGATGATTGCATTGGTGCTTGTTTCATAACCACGAGTGGAGAATATACAGGACATTTGATGCATCTAGCTATATTACCAGATTTTAGACAAAGAGGTCTGGGCAAGAATCTACTTCTTCATTCACTTCATAATCTGTTCGTAGTAGAACCAAATCTAAAGAAGGTTGACCTTGCTGTAACTCTAGATAATCCTGCTAGACATCTATACAAATCAATAGGATTTAAGAGAGTAAATGATATGTCAACATTTGTCTGGAAGAAGCAAAATCAATAATATAGTCACAATAATGTATACATAATAATGTATATATTCTTCTTTGTATCTTAATATATTTGAACAGAGATGAAGCTCCCACTTACTGCCTCTCGTGTTGATCTAGGTCAAGCAATGACTGCAGTTCTTCAAGTGTTAAAGAATAAACCATCAATGTCAATTGCAGGGATATCCAAAGCTACTGGAATCGATCGTAGAACTGTTGGAAAGGCTGTGGATTTAATTCTGAATGTACAGAAGAACTTGGTCACTCAGAAGATAGAGAAGGAGAAAGTAGGGAAGGCTTGGGTCATCTCTCTAAAGAAGAAAACATCAGATCTCATCGGTACTGCAAAAGGAAAGATCAGACGGTGATAGCTAGAGATGTCATTGAGAATCAAAAACTTCTTCCTCTTAGTGATGTTTGTAATTCTCGCAAGCATTACTTCGAATATATTGTGGGAATCTTTTAGCTGGCGGATACTTCCACAAATATTATTGATTATTATTATCACATTTATTGGTGAGCATCTAGTTTCTTCACAAGGATACTATCACTATACTAAGCAAGATACAAATGGTCCATTTCTTAGAAATGTGCCAGTTTGGATTCTATTCCTCTGGGTTTTCTCAATCCAAGCAAGCCTTCTGATTTCATTAGGTTTGGGGATGGATATTATTCATGCATGTATAATGTCCGGTTGGTTGGCATCCATTTTTGATTTCCTTTTGTTAGAACCTTTTATGAGTCAGATGATGGAACTCTGGCGGTGGACTCCGGTGGAAAATGGCTATTTTGGTTTCATCCCTACACGATTCAATCGTTTTACTGCACCACTTGGAAATTACATCACTTGGCTTCTGTTTCCTCTATTGGCAAACTGCTTCCTTGGGATTATGATATTACTATTGTAGTGGAATCATTAATCTAGCTGAGTGAGGAGTCACGTAATGTGGATGCCATGGGAAAGTACAACAGGATTTTCTTAAAAATTCTTGATGCTCGAGATGTTCTTCATGGGATAAAACATGTTACACGGCTTGATCACACTTCTACTTTTAGCAGAATCACTGGTGGAGATGTATATCTAAAACTAGAAAATCTCCAGAAGACTGGTTCGTTCAAAGTTCGAGGTGCTGCTTATGCTATGTCTCAACTTACAGATAAAGAGAAAGAAGCAGGCGTAATAGCAGCCTCAGCAGGTAATCATGCTCAGGGAACAGCATATGCAGCAACAAGGTTAGGAATAAAGTCAACCATTGTCATGCCAGTTTTTTCACCAGTGGCAAAGATACAGGCCACGGAAGGTTATGGTGCCAATGTTCTTCTTCATGGTGCTGTCTTCGATGATGCTTTAGTCCATGCAAGGGAATTGGCAGAAAAGACAGGTGCAACATTTCTCCACCCATTCAATGATGAGAATGTTATTGCAGGTCAAGGAACGATAGGACTCGAAATTCTTAATGAGTGTCCAGATGTCGATGTCATTGCAGTACCAGTTGGTGGTGGAGGACTTGTGTCAGGTATAGGCATTGCAGTCAAGGAGCAGCGGCCTGAGGTTGAAGTGTACGGAGTAGAGGCGGCTTCTGCTGCATCAATGAAAGCATCAATTGAAGCAGGCAGAATCGTTAATGTTCAAAATTTGGACACAGTATGTGATGGTATTGCTGTAAAGAGACCGGGTAGAATTACATTCAAGATTGCCAAGGATTTGCTCGCGGGTGTTGTAGCAGTGGAAGAATTAGAAGTAACTCGAACTCTGTTCATGCTATTAGAACGGGCAAAGATAGTTGTAGAACCAGCTGGGTGTGTGGGTCTTGCAGCATATCAACATGGGAAAATCGATATCAAAGGCAAGAAAGCCGTTGCAGTCCTATCAGGGGGTAACATCGATATGTCTTTCCTCTCACGTGTCGTAGAGAAAGAGTTATTCAGATTAGGTCGGTCTGTAAGGGTTCGAGGTTCAATTCTCGATCGTGTGGGGAGTATGAACAATGTGCTTAGTATCGTTGCTCAATCTGGTGTAAGTGTGATTGAGATTAATCAAGACCGATTTGATCCTGATATTCCACCAAATAGAGCAGAGCTTGAGATGATCCTTGAAGTCCCTGATGACAAAGCTGTGAAGCGAATGTTGAAAATGCTTAGCGAAAAAGGTCTAGCCTTCAGAGTTGTTGAAGATTGACCATCAGCAAGTATGCACTTCACTAAATGATAGGTACAGTCGCCACCACAACCAATGAGAGTATGAACGCACCTATAATAATAGCTGACCATGTACTCTCAAACTCTAGTGATGCCCAAGTTGTAATTACAGCTGTCAATATTTGAACTATCAGAATACGCACCCAGATCACACCTAGGAGGACTATCCTTCCAGATGAAACACCAACCGCAGTAGTTCCGAAGATTATTATGACAGTCAATAAAGCCACAATAGCAAATTTGGAGAAGATGGCAAATAACATCGAGAAGGTTTTTTGATAGCGGCTAGGCCACTCTCTTCTAGTCAATAATAGACCTCGAATCCAACTAGCCTCAACAAGAAGAAAAGGTACTGTTAGTATCATGAGAATGATTGTATTGACAAATCGAATCCCGTTTGGCCACTTAATTAAGACAAGTATAATTCCAGGTTGGATGAATCCTGCGTTTTCGGCTAAACTCAACCAGATAAGTAACCACGCAATCCCAACTCCAGAAGAAATCAGACTCTTCAGAATATCATAAATGTGATACTTGTTTCTGAAACTCTCAATGCCTACTGATGAGATTGACTTTCTAGTTTCTTTTTGCCCTATTGTAAGAAGCATTATGATTAGGAGAACAAATGGTGCTAGGACAAGAAATAGAATGTAACCTGTTATAGACATCAAATTCAAACAAGACATTCCAATATCCTCAAGGTTGAGTCCCACTAACGAAGCTCCAACAAAGGTGATGACAGTAAAAGCTCCTAATAATGAACTGATTCCGAATGTTCTTTGCAAACTGTAGGACTGAATATCCATAGGAATTCGACGAGGTTTAAGTTTCTCTGGTAGGAGAATGTTCACTAACCACATCACTGGTATGACTGAGACCAGGATGAAGATTGAACCGGAAATCATTGCGATGTTTTTGCCAAAATATACTTGTTCAGTAGGGTTTCGAGTATACAATATTTGCTCTTCACCTTGAACTCCTTTGACCAGCCACGAAACAGTTTCATTTACTAAAAAGCTATCAACAACCTCAAAGACATGATTTGATGGACCAAACACAAGCCTGTAGGCAGTTCCATTATCTAGCGATCCATAGGTGACTCCGGCGATGGCTGAATCATTACCTGTAGCCACACGGATTGCATTAATGGCATCTTGATTACTAACTATTTCATCGAAAGAACCAACTGCAAAGAGAAGATTTTGGGGAAACTCAACAAACTCGTCTTGATTTAGCTTACCAACATCTCCAATTGCCGCATATGCTTCTGGTGGAATTACGAAGTCTTTCAGTTCGATTGCCACTCGAAATCCAAGAGAATGAGTAAGCACTCCATAGCTTTCATTATCAACGCTCGTATAAGTGGTTTGAATATACCGAACTGCTGCATAGGCGTCCTGTGCCATTGTAGTAAAATCGGTAATATCAAACGCTAGATTTGAGTCTCCATGACCTGGTAGATCGATGGATACAACAGTGAAGTTACGTCGCGCAAGTTCAACATTGAATGCGTATAATCCCTCCTTAGAACCTGTTAGTCCATGAATAGTGAGTATTGCTGGCATAGGCTCGTAATGGTTAGCTGTCCTTGGTGAAAAAACAAGAAATTCAACTGTCCGTCCTGGAGAGCTTTCTATCGACATCTGCTCTACAGAAACCTCTCCCAACCCCCTATCTACAGCCCATGACACGTAGAAGGAAGACGCAATCAGGATGGATAAGATAAGGATGGTGAAGTAGAGCGGCGGTCTTTCCATGAAGTTCACCGTTTCAATGGAATCAAAACCAGCTCTCTTTGTCATAAAGGTGACGATGGCTGTGAAGTCTAGTACTTGACTCCAAGCTTCTTTGAGAGTTTCTCCAACATATCCTTAGTCATCGCAGCCAAATCATAATCAGGCTTCCAGCCCCATTCTTCTCGAGCCGCACTGTCATCAAGAGATGCTGGCCATGTTTCAGCAATTTGTTGTCTGAAATCAGGTTCGTAAGTTATTTCAAACTCAGGTATATGCTTCATTATTTCAGCAGCAATCTCCTCTGGTGCAAAGCTCATGGCTGTGATGTTGAAACTCCTATGCTTCAATATACTTGCATCAGCTTCAATCAGGTCTATGGTGCACTTTAGACAGTCAGGCATGTACATCATAGGAAGATAGGTTCCTTTATCGAGGAAGGATGTGTATCTCTTATTCTTGAGGGCTTCATAGAAGATTTCAACTGCATAGTCAGTTGTGCCCCCACCAGGGAGTGTTTCCGAGCTGATAATCCCCGGGTATCGTAATGAACGGAAATCAACCCCATATCGCCTAAAGTAGTACTCTCCCCAAAGTTCGATGAAGATCTTTGAAATGCCATATGCTGTTATTGGTCGCATGATGACATCATTGGGTGTATTTTCTTTAGGAGTGTTTGGTCCAAATGCGGCAATAGAACTAGGAATCATGACTTGGTCGAGGTGAAGAATCCTTACTGCTTCAAGGACATTGTATGAACCTTCGATATTGGTTCTATAGGCAAGTTGTGGATCTTTCTCACCTGTTCCAGAAAGAATTGATGCATTGTGAATCACAATGTCAATATCATTATCAACGAGCATTGCATGTAGCTGATTCTCATCAAGCACATCAAGTTGCAAATAAGGTCCATCTCTCTTGAGAATCTCAGGAGGCTTTTTCCTTCCAGTGGCAACAACATTTTCACCACCATACCTTTCTCTTAAAGCACCAATAAGCTCAGTTCCAATTTGACCATAACTACCAGTCACCAATATCCGTTTCATTCTATCAATCCTCAAGAGATGATGTGACTTGATGCTTTGGCCAAGATGTCCCCGTATTAAGTGTTGACCTCATTGTTTGAATCCTGATTATTTTCTGCTATCATAAATATGAAATGTAAACTGAGCTATACTAAAGCGTCTGAGGAGCGGGTAGTAACTTGAAAACGCATATGCCTCATGAATTACTTTGGATTGGTCCATTATTTGCAGTTCTCTATATTATTCTCTGGCTACGTCGAGGCTTTGGTCCTTTTTGGGCTTTATCGGTATATGTTTTTGGCATTACAGTGTTCTTCCCTCCTGTTCTCATCCTAGCGATTGTTTTCCTATTCGTTTTTGCGAAGATCCGAAAGTATCGTGTTGCGATTATTGTTTTCTTTCTCAGTTTCTTCTATTCTGGTATTTTGCTGGAACCGTTCCCAATCCACTATCCTGGACTCTATCCTCCTCCTGTATCAATTATGTTGAACTTGATGTTTACACCAATGATGGCGATGTTTTTCATATTCCTATTATTTGTTCAATTACCGATGTTGCTAGCTGCAACATTACTCTTGATTTTATCAGTTCTAACTGGTTATACAATGGTTCTAGTTACTAAAAGGCAATTAGATTCCGTACAAGCTACACTACTTCTTATAATCGTACTTCTATGTTGGACTTTCAACTCGCTATTGGTTGGGATGAGCTCATTGAATAACTACATTACTCCTATTCCATTCGGTCCCCTTATTGCTTTGAATCTCATTCCCTTTATGAGAAATGATGAAGATCGAAACTCCTCTGCTGATTATTTAGACCTACCTTTAAGCAGTAACCAATCAACTGATTGAATAGCGGCCTGAGCTGCAGCCAATCGAGCAATCGGAAGTCTATAAGGTGAACATGAAACATAGTCAAGGCCAATCTCGTGGAAGAATCCAACTGACCTGGGGTCTCCACCATGTTCACCACAGACACCAAGTTTGATGTCTGAACGAGTCTTTCTTCCCCGTTCGATTGCAATCTCAATGAGCTGACCAATACCTCTCTTATCGATGCTTACGAATGGGTCATTCCGTAAGATATGTCGGTCGAGATACTCAGGCAGGAATGAATCAATATCATCCCTGCTGAAACCGAAGCCCATCTGCGAAAGGTCATTGGTTCCAAAACTGAAGAACTGCGCACTCTGTGCCATGTCTCCTGCTCGCATACATGCTCGAGGAATCTCGATCATCGTGCCATAGAGGTACGGAATATCAAAACCAACCTCACTCCTAACCTCATCATAGACCTTCTCAACTATCAATTGCATGGTCTTGAGCTCTGCTGAACCAATAGTGACTGGAATCATGATTTCCAATTGGACCTTCTTTCCTTCTTTGATGAGTTCTGCACCAGCTTCGAGAATCGCTCTGACCTGCATCTCATATATCTCAGGATATGTGATTCCTAACCGGACTCCACGGTGCCCCATCATAGGGTTGCTCTCGTGGATTTGTTCTCCTCTCTTCCTGACTTCCTCTACATCAATCCCTAGAGCATGAGCAAGTCGTTCTAGTCCAATTCTAGACTGCGGTACAAACTCATGTAGTGGCGGATCTAAAAGTCTGATTGTTACTGGGAGGCCATTCATCACTTCGAGTGTTGCTTTGATGTCCTCTTTCACAAATGGTTTTAGCTCAGCAAGAGCGTGAAGTCTCTCGGTTCGAGTCTTACTAAGAATCATCTTTCTCAGAAGGAAAAGTGGTTCATCACTTCCCTCTCCATAGAACATGTGCTCTGTCCTAAGAAGACCAATTCCCTCTGCTCCGAAATCAAGAGCTATCTTTGCGTCCTCTGGAGTATCAGCATTAGCACGAACTCCAAGCTTTCGATATTTATCGATAAGCCCCATGAACTCCTTTAGTTTAGGATTTTCAGTAGCCTCAATCATTGGAAGTTCACCTTCATAGACGAGACCTTGAGTGCCATTGAGTGTGAGTATATCGCCTTCCTTGTAGATCTTCCCATTTATTGTGAGTGTCTTCTCGAAGGTGTTGATATCGAGCCCAGCTGCACCTACAATGCAGCACTTACCCCATCCTCTTGTCACAAGAGCTGCGTGACTCGTCATACCACCACGTGCTGTAAGGATTGCATTTGCAGCTCGCATTCCTTCAATATCCTCCGGACTGGTTTCCTCTCGAACAAGGACAACTTTTCTTCCTTTCTTGCTCCATTCAACAGCTGCTTCAGAAGTGAAAACAATTTGACCCATGGCGCCACCTGGACCTGCAGGAAGTCCTCGAGTAATTGCAGTCGAGTTTTTCTCTGCTTCTGGGTCTAGTATCGGATATAGAAGCTGACCAAGTTGCTCAGGGTCTACTCTAAGGATGGCAGTTGGTTCATCGATGAAATTGGTTCGCAGCATATCCATTGCTATGTTTAGAGCTGCTGTAGCAGTTCGCTTACCGACACGATGCTGCACAAGGAATAGCTTGCCCTCTTGAATTGTAAATTCGATATCCACCATATCTTTGGTATCTTCTTCCAGTGTGTTTTTTATTTCTACAAGCTGTTTGTAAATATCTAGCATTGTTTCTTCAAGGGTTGGTAGATCTTTACTCTGCTCGTTCTTACTCTCCTCGTTCATTGCGTTGGGAGTTCGAGTTCCTGCAACGACATCCTCACCCTGCGCATTAATGAGAAATTCCCCATAGAACTTATTCTCACCAGTTGCTGGATTCCTTGAGAAAGCAACACCTGTTGCTGAACTTTCACCCATGTTGCCAAATACCATGCTTTGGACTGTACAAGCAGTACCCCAATCATCGGGAATGTTCTCAATCCGGCGATAAGCAACAGCACGATTTCCGCCCCAGCTCTTGAAGACTGCACCTATTGCAGCCCATAGTTGCTCATAGGGATCATCTGGGAAGTCCACACCTAATGTCTTTTTGATTGCATCCTTGAACTCTTCAACGAGATCCTTAAGATGTTCAACATTAAGACATGTGTCTGTCAAACAGCCAACATCTTTCTTCTTTCTCGCGAGAATCCTCTCGAGCTGTTGGCGAATCCCATGTCCTTCCTCCGGTTCTATCCCTGCCGCTTTCTCCATGACCACATCAGAGAACATCATGATAAGTCGTCGGTATGAATCATAGACAAACCGCTCATTTTGTGTAGTTTCAATGAGACCAGGAATAGTAGATGTGGTGAGACCAACATTGAGAACAGTTTCCATCATACCTGGCATGGACTGTCTTGCACCTGATCTGCAGGAAACGAGGAGCGGATTTTTAGGATCTCCGAATTTCATGCCCATATATTCTTCAATCTGTGCCATCGCATTCTTAACTTCTGATTTGACTTCCTCACTGAGACCTCCAGAAGCTAAGTACATATTGCAGACATTTGTAGAGATTGTAAAACCTGGTGGAACAGGGAGGCCAAGTAGAGTTGCTCCAGCAAGAGACGCTCCTTTTCCACCAAGGAGGTTCTTCATTGTACCATCACCGTCGGCTTCACCTGAGCCAAATATATACACGTGTTTTTCCTTACTCATCTTATCACTACCCACCAGCATAATATGATTCAAGGTGAGGTTCTGGCTGAAGTTCAGAAGCCAGGTTTATAATAGCATTAATGCTAATCATCAATTAGGGGAGTTCAATCCTCTAAACTGTGTCGATGTTCATTGTAGTTCATATTAAACTGCCTATTGTGGCGCATACAGCATCAATCTGTCAATCCGAAACCCTTTTTCGTAGATTAACTCGGTGCTGTGTGACTTTATGCGAGGATTGTAATATGATTGACTTGATGATGAATGAAACCCAACTTGAGAGAACAGTTGAAAGGTGTCGAGAACGTAACATAGTTATTCCGACTTTAGAACAGATGAAGGATCCTAGTAAGACTCCTGAAAGAATAAAGGATGAATTGAAAGATATCGCGCTCTGGGATGTCGTCCCGCAAAACCTCTTCAGAATTACCTGGAAGAATGAACCAGTCGATAAGGGAGGTCTCTTTAGACCTATTGCGAACTATATGGAAATTCCACCAGAACTCACAGGCGTGGATGCACGAATAATCGCTCTTGTTGGCAAATGGTTTCCTACGGGTGCCCATAAGGTCGGAGCAACATTTGGATGTCTGGTTCCTCCATTGGTAACGGGTCAGTTCGATCCAACCTTTCATCATGCTGTTTGGCCATCTACAGGTAACTACTGTCGAGGTGGAGCATACGATGCAACCTTACTTGCTTGCGAGTCAATAGCAATTCTCCCAGAAGAAATGTCTCAAGAACGGTTTGATTGGCTTAGTACAGTTGCAGGCGAGATAATTAAGACTCCAGGTAGCGAATCAAATGTCAAGGAAATCTATGATGAGGTAGCACGAATTAAAGCTTCAAGAAACGATGTTTTTGTCTTCAATCAATTTAGCGAGTTTGGTAACTATCTATGGCACTACGAAGTCACGGGTCATGCAATGAAAGAAGTTCTTGACAAGGAGCTAGGTAATGATACTTTCAGAGGTGTCTGCTTGACAACAGGATCTGCAGGAACACTTGGATGTGGCGACTTCATGAAGCAGGTATATCCTACCTCTAAGATTGCTGCAGGTGAGGCTGTGCAATGCCCTACACTTTGGCTCAATGGTTATGGAGCTCATAGAATCGAGGGCATTGGTGATAAACACGTTCCCTGGATTCACAATGTCCGCAATACAGACATGATTATTGCTATTGATGATGCTGACACAATCAATCTAATGAGGCTCTTCAATGAACCGGAAGGTAGAAAGTACCTCATCAATAACATTGGCGCTCCAGAGGAAATTGTTACAAAACTCGATTTGCTTGGAATCTCGAGTATTGCGAATCTGTTAATGAGCATCAAATTCTCAAAGTATTATGAATTAACAAAGAATGATGTTGTACTTACAGTCTTCACAGACTCAATGGATATGTATCAGTCGCGCATTCGTGAGAATCGCACTACACAAGGCGAATACTCTGAGAAAACTGGAGTGAAAGATTATCATAGATATCTAATGGGGCAGAAGCTTGATGCAATGATTGAACTAAATCATTACGATAGAAGACGCGTTCATAATCTCAAGATGTTTACTTGGATAGAACAACAAGGCTTCGACTTAGACGAGCTCGATGCTCAATGGTATGATTATCCCGCGTATTGGGAACATATTCAAAAGACGACTCCTCGAATTGATGATTTGATAACCCAATTCAATGAAAAAGTGGGTCTGATATAAGCCATTGGTTAAAAGCTGGTAAAGGTGTTCGCATGTTTTCAAGCTAGTCCAAACACCATTTCCTGAAATAGCTAGTACAACTAGAAATAGGGTATCATCGTTGAGAAGTTGGGATGCAGAGAACAAAACAGTGTCCTGAATTGTCTTTGTATAAGAAAAAACACTTCTCTTCGGAGGCCAGCTATTGAAAAAGACCTGGATAGTCATGATTCCGTTTCTATGTATCATGCTAGTCTGGGTGCCAATATCTGCTCCAATTTCAGAGAATCCATCAACTCAATTCCTCATTCAAACTACTCATTCTAAGGCAAAGCCAGTAAGTCTATCCCACACATTGGATGCAAAAACCGGGATTTTAAATCCAGTTTTAATACAGCACTTTGGCGCTGCATCAGGAGTCCAACCTTCTTCTGTCGGACGTACTGATACAGACCCCACTCCAAGTTCAGAGGTGTTCTGTCCGGTTGGTCCTCAAGGCAACTATCGCTCAGCAGATTGTAGTGGAGGCTATTTCGTAGTTGGTACTGGAGGATCAGCTGATTTTGGTTCTTCTCAAGGAACAATCTCTCTTTGGATAAAATGGGATGGTGCAGCACCTCATGGAAGATTCTGGGGTCAACATGACGACTTTGAAACTCGTTGGTCAATAAATAGACTCACACTAGAT
>LRSL01000107.1 GCA_001563335.1 Candidatus Thorarchaeota archaeon SMTZ1-45
TCTCTTCGTTCCTCAATGTGAAACATATTGTCAATTGCTTCTCTATACCCGCCATAAATCCCAGTTCCAACTGTACCTAAAACTGCAGCACCAATAACAGTGGAATCTCTTACTTTGGGTAGAACAACAGGTTTGTTGATGCAGTCAGCTTGTATCTGACGCCACAATGGAGAATTCGCTCCGCCGCCCCCAATCCGAAGTTCTTTGAACTCAATATCAAGCATTCCCTCCATCATTTCTAAGTAGAATGAGAGAACATATCCATTCGCCTCCAATATTGCTCGTGCAACATGCGCTTTTGTATGACCAAATCCAAGATGGTAAAATATTCCCAAGTTATAAGCCATGAAGGGGAACATTATTAGACCATCGCTACCAGCTGGAATGGATGCTGCAGAAGCCTCGATTATTTGATAAGCATCTTGTTCTGTTTGTGAAGCCAAAGCCATTTCGGGTTCACAATACTGGTCACGATACCACTTGTATGTAAGTCCAGTTCCAGGAGTCACACCTTCAAGAATCCATTTTCCTGGTATCGCGGAGGGATTACAGAATAGCACGAATGACTCTTCCAAGTAATCGTCAAGATGAGTTATCACAAAAGTTCCAGTTCCCGTTGTTGCTTTCACCAGGCCAGGTTCGATGACGCCCATACCTAATGCAGAACATTGTTGGTCCCCGCTCCCCAGAATAACAGGGGTTCCTTTTAGTAGAGATGTTGCTTTCGATGCAGCAGAACTTATTTCACCAATTGTTGAACCAGAATTCCTGATTTCAGCTAGTTTGTCCATGGGTATTCCTGTAGCTTCACATAGCTCACCAGACCATCTAATGGTTTCATGGTCGATTGGACCATATCTTGCATCAGCTGGAGAAGTGATTGGAGCACCACAAAGTCGGTTGTTGAGGAATGCATCGAGCTGAAGCCATTTATGTGACTTCTTGAATAAATCAGGACGATTCTCCAGGAACCACATTAATTTTCTGACAGAGCTTCGGGGACCAATTTCCTCAGCCATCTCCTTGCTTTTCTTAGTTGATCTATTATCAACCCAAGTCACTGTAGGAGCTAAAGCATTGCCTTCTTTGTCAATCGGAGTAATCGAGTCTCTGGTCGTTGAAACTACCACTCCTACAATTGCTGCGGGTCCATGTTTACAGCCTGCAAGAGCTCTTTGCATTGTGTTGGCTGATGTCCGCCAGAATGTGTCTGCAACCTGCTCATGTATCTTGATATTCTGTGGTTTAGGTGGATATTCCTCATAGGCCTTACTCACCTCACGACCTTCTTCATCCACAATGACAGAACGCGTTCCTGTTGTACCTATATCAAAGATTGCAAAGAGACGGTCACTCATTAGTATCACCAATACTCAATGCTAGTACAAGACAACATATAGGTTGTCCTACCATGAGAGTTTTATTAACATTAAAACATCCTAATTGTGATGGCAGACTATCCAACTCATATACAGATTGAACCACATATCCATATGATCAGAGGTGCAAACGATGCTCGATTCCCAGAGGCAAATACACTACTAATCGATGATGAGATTCTCACACTTGTGGATGCTGGTTCCCATCCTGACCAAGTCTTTTCAACTCTTAGAGACCTTGGACATCAACCAGAAGACCTCGAACGTATCATATTGACGCATTATCATGCAGATCACAAAGGATACGCAGCATATTTGCGAAGTATATCCGAATGTGAAGTGTTGTGCCATCCCTTAGCCAAAGAAGGAGTCGAAAGCTTTCAGGCAATGATGAAATTCATAGGAATCAACAACCTAGAAACAAAAGAGCATTGGTTGAACTTGCTGCAAGCTAGATTACCTCATGTTCAGGAGGATTACATTGTAGATAGTACCTTCCTTGATGACAAGCCAATAGATTGTGGTGAGATCCAACTCATCCCTCTTCATTCCCCAGGTCACACTCATGACCATACATGTTTTGGTATCAATGGACTTGAAAAGGTACTTCTTGTCGATATAGACCTAACAGAATTCGGACCCTGGTACGGGAATACTGTAAGCGACATCATGGATTTCAAGAAGTCAATCGAATATATTATTGATTTACAACCAAAAATGGGTATCAGCAGTCACCTTTTAGATCCTGTGACAGAAAATCTTGCAGAGAAATTAAAATGGTATCTGGAATTCTTTCAGAAACGTGATGAAGAAATCCTCCATTATATCACAGCAGGTATAAACACAATATCCAAGCTTGCTCAAATACCAATAATATATCCTCGAATTCCTCACCCAGCCTATTTCATTTTTGAAGAATTGATGCTCGAGAAGCACCTTGAACTCTTGTCTAAGAATGATCTTGTTATTCTACATGATGGGCAATTTCAGGTTCTAAGAGCTTAATTCAATCACAACTGCGAACATGCTACTTGTGTTTGAATTCAGGTTTTCGTTTCTCAAGGAAAGCTGCTACACCTTCTTCCTTATCTTCAGTATCGAATGTTTGACAAAATACATCAAGCTCAAATGCAAGACTATCACGTAGAGATTGTTGCCAAGCATTGTTCAGTGATTGTTTTGCCAACTTGATTGCCACTCCAGGTTTCTCAACCAACTTAACTGCAAGTTCTTTAACACCTTCATGGAGAGCTTCAATGGATTCAAACACTTTGTTTACAAGACCAACGCGTAATGCTTCATCAGCCTTAATCTGATCTCCAGTGAATACTAACTCTTTTGCAATACCTAGACCTACAAGTCGTGGAAGTCTAACTGTACCACCATATCCTGGGATTATACCCAGAAGAATCTCTGGTTGCCCAAATCTTGCATTTGCAGATGCATATCGGATGTCGCAAGCCATTGCAAGCTCACAGCCACCTCCCAGTGCAAAACCGTTTACTGCAGCAATTACTGGTTTGCTCATTGATTCTATGAATACACTGAGGTCTTGTCCAGCCTTGGCAGCTGGGCGTATTTCAGTCGAGTCCCTTCCTGGAAACCCTGTGATGTCAGCTCCTGCAGCAAAAGCTTTCTCACCTGCACCAGTAAGAATGACAACCCTTACAGAATCATCCTCTTCAGCTTTCTTGAAGAAATCACTTAAAGCATCTCTCACCGCCATGTTCAATGCATTGTATTTCGTAGGTCGATTGATTGTGATGGTTGCAATTCCATCAACCACTTCGTAGAGAACTTCCTGTTCAGACATAGCATTTCCTCCTAGATAGCATTCGCTCAGGCTCAATGGTGAGTAATAAGCCTTCGCGCGTATGACGCTGGCATCACTTAATGTTTAATTACTTGTTTTCCCCTAAATTAATAGAAGCCCCCGGAGTGAATATGATGGTTAGCTCTGACAAAAGAGATGTATGGAGAGAGAGTCTCGGTGCTATGAAAGCATCTCTTGAGAAGTCGTACGAGTTCAAGACTATTGTTCAAGAAGAAGAGCAACTTATTCAAGGGCTTAGAGACATTAGCAAAAATTATGTCGTATTCTCAGGCTACAGGCGGAATGATGGCAAAAGAAGAATGAATGACATAAAAAGCATGATTGATAGTGCCATAGAGGAGATTGATTGCTGTGACTCGAAGGAAGCATCTTCCATATATCTACAAACTCTGAAGGCCATCACAATGCAGACCCGTTGGGCATCAATACTGGAAGATCTTTCAAAGTATTATCACAACTTTGGTTGAGAATCCATGTCATTAAACTATCATTCATATTACTATATTGTTCAAATAGTATCAAAATAATCCGGTGATTTAACATCCCAACAATAATAGATGACACCTGCTGTGATGGATGTGGAACCTGCTTAAAGGTCTGTAGATATGGGGTATATGAGAAACTAGATGAGAAACCACAAGTTGCCCATGTCCAATATTGTAAGGAATGCGGAAATTGCATTGAAGAGTGTCCGAATGGATGTATCACATTTAGAAACTGTATTAATAAGAGATTAGAGAAATAAATAGAAAGGAGAGCCCGAAGGCTCGACCTTACCTAAACTAGCCACTTATAGGTGACCATTTTTTCATGATGTTCAAAAGCCAGCTTGAGGGGCATACCCACAGTGGGTGGGCCCATTGGATTGGTAATATGCGCAGTCAACCTCAGTCCAGATGGAAACTCGCCTATTGCTACAATATATGGTTGCTTCGAGGAAAGGCTCGCTGGAGCAAAATCCACAATGACAAATGAGTAGAGCTTTGCTTCTCTCTCAGTAAACTCAGTCAGTTCGCACTCATTCATGTCCTTCTGGCATTGTTGTCTTGGAGGAAGGTACTCAGCTCCACACTTTGTACACTTACTCTTCATGAGTTTCCCTTCATCTAGTGCTTCAAGAAATTTCTGGAGAAAGGGAGTTACAGCCTTGTCTGAAGAGTAACCCAGATAGATCTCTTTGTGTTCCGCCATTCTTTACCAACCTCTCTCAAAGATGAACACATTGACGAATTGGCCTGACTGCCCAACATTATGTGCAAGACCATATTTGACATCCTTAATTTGTCGAGACTGATTCTCAGCTTCTCCTCTCATCTGTGTCAGGATCTCATAAGCCATTGAAAGACCAGTTGCACCAAGAGGATGACCTTTACTCTTAAGACCACCATCGCAGTTCACAGGAATTCGACCATCATGATAAATTTCTTTATTCTCTACGAGTTCTCGACCTTTTCCTGGTTCTGCAAAACCTAAGTCTTCATATGCAATCATTTCAGCTATACTGAAACAGTCGTGTACTTCAGCCATGTTTATATCATCAGGTTTGAGCCCAGCCATAGTATAAGCAGCTTTTGCAGCACGTTTTGCACCAGGTATTGAAGTAAGTGAGTTTCTATCTTGAATCATCATTGCTGAGGCTCCTGCACCAATACCTTTGATCCACATTGGTCTATCTGTGAATTCTTTTACACGATCTTCAGCTGCAATCACAACACCTGCTGCGCCATCTGTGATAAGACTACAATCATAGAGATTTAGCGGCCTACATATTGGTACAGAGTTATGTGCTTCTTCGAGAGTAACCTCTTTTGGAAGATGCGATTTAGGATTTTGTGCACCATAATGATGAGATTTTACAGAGATCATTGAAAGAACCTCATGGGGGAGATTATACTCATGCATGTACCTTGATGCCATGAGAGCATAGAATGCTGGGAAGCTGATTCCATAGGGATATTCCCATCGCATGTCTCCAGCTTGCGACATATATTCAGTTGCAGTTGCTGACGAAACTCTGTTCATTTGCTCTACTCCAAGTACCAACATAACATCATAAAGCCCTGAAGCCACCATTCCCCACGCTGCTCTTAGACTTGCAGTGCCTGTAGTACAAGCTGATTCAACTCTTAGGTGAGGTTTGTCTTGAAGTCCTAGATAGTCTGCGATTAGAGCAGAACCAGCTCCTTGACCTGTGAATTGCGATGCCGCATAAGAGAGAACTGTTGCATCAATCTTGTCTTGCGTAATTCCGTCATCATAGATTGGTTTGTATGCTTCTGCACAGAGCTCTCTCATAGTTGCATCATATCTTTTACCAAACTTGCTGTGGCCACCAGCGACAACAGCAACCTTCCTTGCCATTTCATATCCTCCATGGGAAGAGTCAGACCTGTGAATCCAGAGTCTGGCTCATATTGTTTACAGTGTGTAACCTTTCATCAAATACGTGGTCTTAAGGTTGACGATTGGCCATAAAAAAGAGAAGAAAGACCCCGGAGGACCGGGGTCAAATCAAAAATATACTATTCTCCTGTGAATTTCCCACGTCTTTTCTCAAAGACTGAGGCGATTCCCTCACCAAGATCCTTTGTGTGGAAACATTGAACACCGGCGTCGGCTTGAAACTCGAAATTTTGCTTATAGTCACTCTCGAAAGCCATATGAGTTGCCTGTTTTGCAAGCTTCAAAGCTACTGGTGCATTTCCACCAAACTTTGCTCCGAACCACATGGCTTGGCTCAACAACTCATCCTTGCTAACGACTTTGCTCACAAGTCCCATATTCAGAGCCTCTTGCGCTGTGACCTGTCCGCCAGTTAGAATCATCTCCATCGCCTTTCCAAGTCCAACAATTCTGGGGAGTCTACAGCATCCTCCCCATGCGGGAATTAATCCTAGGTTGACCTCAGGTGATCCTATTTTCGCTTCAGTATCACAGATTCGAACATCGCAAGCGAGAGCAAGTTCGAAACCACCACCAAGACAGAGTCCATTAATGGCCGCGATTACTGGTTTAGAGAGCTTTGCAACAGTATCGATAGCTTCGATTCCTTGCTCCAAAAGCGGTCGGACTTCATCAGGTGTGCTCAGGAGTGCTTGCGCCTCCTTAAGATCTGCACCAACGCCAAACACCTTTTCATGGGTTGATGCAATCACAACAGATCTAACCTCTGGGTCCTTTTCCGCTTCCTGTAGAGCAGCGACAAGATCATTGAGGATAGTTGCGTTGAAGGCATTCATTGCATCAATGCGATTCATCTTAATTACGGCAACATTCTTTGCAGGAGAAAGAAACGAACCTTCTTTTGAGTAAAGTATTGTTTCATATTCTGGCATTTGTATCCACCTTGTTGGAGACTATGCAAGATTCGTGTGAGTGACTGACTTATAAATCTCATTTATCATCGATTGAAACTCATCGAAATTTAATATTCAAAACAAGAAATAGGCAGGGCTTGAGCCCCTGCCTCTTTTTTTTTATCCTAGATACTTTGGTATTGAGTAACAGTCACCGAACTCTTCATGGAGTTTCTTGATGAAATCACGAACCTTGTCAATACCAAAATGGTCGAGCATTTCAAATGGTCCCATAGGCCAGCTTGCTCCTAGCTTCATTGCCATGTCGATGTCTTCTTTGTTCGCAATGTCATCATCAACAAGAATCATCGCTTCTCGTATAGCAGGTATGTTGATACGCTCTACAATCCATTGAGGGTCAGCACCTTTCGGTGGTTCAGGTTCTTCTTCCTCTTTACCATACGAGTAAAAGCCCTTCTTGGTTTTCATACCGAAGTTTCCTGATTCAACAAGGTTCTTCAGAGTTTCTGGAGGTTTAAAGCAATCTCCAATTTCTCTATAAAGCGTCGACATGGCATTGTATGCAATATCAAGCCCAACAAAATCACCCAGTGAAAAGGGACCTGCAGGAGCCTTACCTATACTGACCATTGCGGTATCAATCTCTTCTTTCGTCGCTTCACCACGTTCCAACATGAGAATTCCTTCACGCAGTGCGGGATTAAGAATACGATTAACAATAAACCCAGGACTGTTCTTAGCTCTAACGGTTTTCTTGCCCTGAGTTTTACCCACTGATTCAACGGCAGCAATTGTTTCATCACTCGTCTTTTCTCCTATTACAAGCTCCAAGAGCTTCATGGCTGGGACAGGTGAGAAGTAGTGCATGCCAATGAATTTGTCAGGTCTCTTTGTAGCTGTTGCCAATTCATCAATGCTCAATGACGATGTGTTTGTTGCGAGAATCGCATGAGCTGGAGCAGCGGCATCTATCTTAGCGAAGATTTCCTTTTTAACATCCATATTCTCAAAGATAGCCTCTATGACCAGGTCAGCCTCCTTGACAGCTTCCTCAAGATTAATTGTCGGACTCAGCCTACTCATTAGACCCTCAGCATCACTCATGGAGATTTTTCCCTTGTCTATGCCAGTCATAACATCAGTACGAATACGTTCCATACCCTTCTCAATGAACTCTTCCTTGGTGTCAACGATACTCACATTGAATCCATTCCATGCCGAAACATAGGCAATTCCTGCACCCATGAGTCCAGCACCTATTACTGCAATCTTGTTTACCATTATCATAACCTCCTACATAGCCCCCATCATGACTGCAAGAATCAGATTTGCCAAAGGATCGCTCTCATGAGCATTTCCAATCACTTCCAGACGCCCATCCTTCATTGTGTCTCTGAATGGAACCTCTCCAGTGAATATACCTAGTAATATTTCTGAGTTGGCCTTATAGATGACATCAGGACTTGGGTAGACACCATCGAAGATCTCAATCTTGTCCTTTGTCACCACCATGTAACTTGGACCTTCCTCAGTATAAACCTGGAGGATTTTGCCATGATAAGGACCAACCCAAGCTTCGAGTTGTTTCTTTAGATCATCTTTTGTGTTGCATTGGGTCATCAAGAACTTGAAAAATTCTTGTAGTTGTGACATCTATTTATTCCTCCTTCGCCATCCAATCATCTACAGCTTCATGCATCACAGCATCCACAGTGGTTGCCCAGAAGTTGCCCTTTCTGGTTTTTACCTTGTCTAGAAATGCGTCATACTTGTCACCATCCATTAAGACAACAACACGACCCTTTCTATCATTAATGAATGATTGGTGAATCATCTTCTTGGTGTTCCAATACTCATGTTGGATGTCACCATCCTTGAGTCGCGGATAGAATGGCCATGCACCTGTTGGATGTGTTCTATAGGATTTTCCACCAGACTTCCATTTCTTCACTTTGTCGCCTGTAGCTTCCTTGAAACCAGGTCGGAAAGGCCATTGAGGGACATAGCGAAAGCCTTTCTCACCATCCACCTCTCCACCCGTCCATCGACCCGTATAGACTCTTCCACCAGTATTATTACAAAACTGCTCCATGACTACTTCGATGAAACCTTCAAGAGTAAGACCAGATTCTTCAGCCATTTTCCTCATGTTCTCAAGTGTTTCACCTTCGAAATTGACATCCATCTTATTTGTCCTCCTTTCTGAATGCTAGCCTTTTGTATGGATTACCCCAACGCTCGTCATACATGAGCCCCTCCAAAGGCGCTCTGCTAGGACCTAATGCTCTTGGAGATACACGTTTTCCAATACAAAATGCTGTCAGTGGTTCCCAGATTGGGGGTATTCCAAGTCTGTCTCTGATGAGTTCAGCATGTCGAGGATCTGAACAGACAAGAGCCTCGTATCCACAACCATATCCAAGTTCAGTAGCTACTAGCCACATGTTCATTATAGCCATTCCACAGACAACAGAACCGAATAGGGAATTTGGATAGAGATAACCTGCGTCATGCCATGCCTCACTTGCACAGACAATAATACAAGTATCGCTTTTTTCGGGATATCTAAACAACTCTCCATCTCTTAGTCTAGCGTAGACAGCCGCCCTGTAAGGATCAGTAATAAACCAGTTTCTTCCACTTGTTAGTTCAAATGGAGCTCCTCCAAAAGCTGTCTGAGCCATCTCTTGCGCTATATCAGCAAGAAAGACCTTAGTTTCTTGATCATCTCGTATCACTACAAAACGCATCATAAGCATATTCTCAGGACTCGGCGCATGTCGCGCTGCTTCCAGTATCAACTCAATGTGTTCATCAGGTATTTTTTCGCCGGTGAATTCTCGGATGGAGCGTCTCTCTCGAATCCACTTTAAGGACTCAAGCTCTTGTGTGGTTTTCACTCCTTCTTCAGCTTCACCAGCTGCTTTACTCTCTGCATCTGAAGCCATTTATACACAACCTCAACAATTCCTATTGTTGAACGGCCTCGCTTAGCATCAGCTAGCATAAATGTATTCCGAGAAGCCAAAAAATCGTTCACAAAAGGCTTCTTCAAACCATCTTTTGAATTAACAGAGAATAAAAACCTGAATTATATTCTGAGCAGTTCTCTATCATACTCTGAGCATGAACCTAGTATTGGCAGCAACATACAAGCTAACATATGGTTATACTCATCAAGTATCCAAAGCGCACATTGCTCCTCCCGGCGTTGTGCGTTTGTTTCTTTATGAAAAGGGAGCTAGAATGCTCCCTGCCTTCTCTCTACCTAGCTGAGGATTTTATCCATATCCAATGATTCTCCAACTATTTTCTCAACAATTGCCAGCTTCTCTTTATTTTCAGCCGTTACTGTTCCAATTAGATTGTCAACAATTTGACCTGTGGTATAGGTATCATGAGCAGTCATCATAATTGGTACACCTAATTCACGAGCACGAGCTATGGTTCCAATTTCAGGACCCATTCCGCCAGTTAGGATAAGGAGGTTCGTGTCTGTTTCGAGTGCGGCAAGACAAATATCAGATCTATCACCGCTTGTAATAACAGCTTTATCGGAAGTTCTTCTGAACCATTTCAATGCATTCTCTGGAGCCATACTACCAACCATGAATTTCTCAATAAGAATATCCATTTTTTCAGCTCCTGTTATCATCTCCCCTTCAAGCGCTTTTTGAATTTCTCGAATAGTAGGACTAAACAGTTCACGGTGAAGATATAGAACTCCAACAAGCCCAACTCCTTGCTTTTCAAGAAAAGGACCAATCTGTTCTGAAACAGTTCTTTTCAACATCGGAGGAACCATATTGAGAATTATACTTACTTTTTCAATTCCCTGATGCCTAAATAGTTCTATCTGAAGAAGGACATCATCAATGGCTTCAATATCAGGGAAGTTCACTAGACATATAACAGATGCATTGAGTTCTTTTGCTATCCGTGGTGTTGATAGATCTACATGTAAAAGGTGCCAAGATGCTTTCGTGCCTTCGATAAGGACATAGTCTAAATTTGTAGAGATCTCCGTATAGCAGGTTTTGATTTTCTTCAACAAATTTTCGTGGCCAATATGCAGCAACTCATCAAAACTTGACTTAGTTCGAACGATAGGACTAATAGATGAAAGAGGATGTTTCAGTCCAAGAAGTTCTTTCATTATAGCTGCATCCTCATCAACATCTTCGGTGCTTGTACTGTATTCATAGCTTTTTGTCCCAACAGGTTTGAAGTAACCAACGGAGTTGTTTCTGTCCTTTAGCTTAGCTGCTAGAGCTATAGCAACCATAGTCTTTCCAGTAAGTGTATCTCCACTAATTACAATGTTAATAGTCATATTATCACCCTCCAATCGTTATCTTAACATCAACTGCTGTGACTCCATTTCCTTTTTCATATGCAAAGGCAGGATTAATGTCGAGTTCAACAATTTCTTCAAAATCCGTGACTAGTTGACTTATCTTAAGAATAGTATCCTCGATAGCTAAAAGATCGCTAGGTGCCTCACCTCTAACACCTTTCAAAAGAGTCCCTATCTTTGTTTCAAGTATTAACTCACTTGCGTCTCTATGGGTCATAGGGGCGAGACGAAAAGATATGTCTTTCAGATAATTGACAAAGACTCCACCAGCCCCAAACATTACTAAAGGACCGAACTGTACATCCCTAGAACAACCAATTATCAATTCCTTACCTTTCTTAGCCATCTCTTGCACATCCACACCATAAATCAGTGCATTTGGGACATGAGCCTTAACATTGTCCAGGATTTGTAAGAAAGCTTCTTCAACCTCCTCAGGCGTTTCAAGTCCAATACGAATTCCTCCAATGTCACTTTTATGCACGATGTCAGGACTTGCAATCTTCAAGACAACTGGATAACCAAGTTCAGCCGCAAGGAGCTTTGCCTCTTTTGAGCTCGTTGCGAGTTTGATTTTTGCTACAGGGATTCCATAAACTTCGGCAATCGCATGAGCTTCGTTTCCGAGGAGAACACGACGGTTGTCTTTTCGCACATTCTCTATTATTTCAGCAGCTTTTTTCTTGTCGATTTTGAAGGTAGGTATTGATTCTTCCTTTAAGCTATCTCGAATGACTGTATAATGATAAAGTTCTGCAATTGCATGAACTGCACGTTCTGGAAAATCGAAAATAGGAATTCCGCCCTCAGTGAGTACTATTCTTGGATATACCATGGAGTTACCACCCATAAAAACAGCAATCAATGGTTTGTGAGGGTACTTCTTATGAGATTCTACTATGACTTGTGCAGTTTCAGTTTCTTTTGTCATCGCTTGAGGAGTTAATAATACAAGTACTGAATCCACATTCTCATCTTGAAGCGAGGCATCTATACATAACGCATAGTCTTCAGGTTGTGCAGTTCCAAGAGCATCAATAGGATTGTAAACGGAAGCAGCTGGTGGTAAGTTCTTTTTTAGAAAATCTATTGTTTCCGACGACAGTTGGGCGATCTCCAGTCCACTCACTTCACATGCATCAGTTGTAAGAATGCCAGGACCTCCTGCATTTGTCACGATTGCTACACGATTACCAGATGGCAGATGCATATCATCAAATACCGAGGCAACATCGAATAAAGCCGCCATATTGCTTGCACGTCTCACACCGCATTGTTTGAACGCAACAGAATAAGCGGTATCGCTTCCAGCCAATGAGCCAGTATGCGAAGTTGCCGCTCGAGCTCCTGCCATACTAACACCTGATTTTACCACAAAGATTGGTTTTTTTGGAATAACTTTTCTACATGCTTCCATGAACTTGCGACCATCAACGACAGACTCAATATAGAGAAGAATGAATGTAGAATCAGGGTCTCTTCCGAATGCTTCTATAAAATCAGATTCGTTCAAATGTGCTTTATTACCCAGACTAACAAATTTCGAGAATCCAATCTTTTCCATAAGGCTCCAGTCAAGAATGCCGGTCATTAGAGCACCAGATTGAGATGCAAACGCGATTTTACCCTTTCTTGGAGTTCCTGCTGAGAATGATGCATTATATGGAACATTTGTGTTTATGATGCCAAGGCAATTCGGACCTTGAATAACCATCTCATACTTTTCTGCAAGCTCGACCAGTTTCTTTTCAGCTTCTTGACCTTCATGACCGATCTCTTTGAAACCCGCAGTTATAATTACAAGTGCTTTCACACCTTTTTTTCCACATTCTTCTACCACAGGAATTACGTGAACTGCTGGGATAACAATGATACCCATATCAACATGATTAGGGATCTCAGAAACAGAACGATACGCTTTAAGTCCCAGAATCTCGCCGCCACGAGGATTCACAGGATAGATTCGACTATTGAATCCACTCTCAATCAGATTTCGAAGAACATCATTACCTAGTTTCCCCTTTGTTTCAGATGCACCAATTACTGCAATTGAACGCGGGTTGAATAGGTGATCAATTCCCTTCTGACGATTCACTTCTCTGCACGACCCGAGTTTGGTCTAAGTCGGTCGTCAAAGTTAGTTGGTTATAAGATATCGGTTTTGACAATGATAAAACATCAATTAGACATTATTCCAAGTTGATTATCGACCTAGTATTACTCACAATCATATTCAGGTATGACAGAGAACATACTTAGGTGAATACCGAGATGAAGCTCGTTACCTTACACATTCCTGAAACGTATGTGGACGGATTGGAGAAGCTTGTTGAGAATAATCTCTATCCAAATAGATCAGAAGCCATCCGAATTGCAATTCGCGACCTACTCAAAAGAGAGCTGTGGGGTTGATTTCATAATGGAGCCCCACAAGCTCCATTCTTTTTTCCGAACATCCTAGATTCATTCAAATGCGAAATTAGAGTCGGGACAATAATGAATCGCCACCACGTTCGGGGTGGAGTACGTACCTAGCTGTGTCTTAAGAATTGTCCAGAGGCTTTTCGTTTGAACACTGACCCAAATATTCTCCCAGATGAACATGTTCATCTTGTGAGAGGCTGTCCTTGCTACAGAGAATTTGGCGAAGAGAAGGTTTGCTTAAACAGCGATAGTGTTTTTCCAATAAATGCAATCTCAGTCGATCCGAGTTTTTTCGTCAAACTTGTTTCAAAAGATCAGTTGGGTGCTTTTCAGAGTAACAACAAGAATATGTGTTACCTTTTGATGTTGCTAGATCGGAATGAAGGATTTTGCTATTGTGTGAGTCAGAATCAGCGAATTAGTATAAATAAAAAAGATGTCAAAGTATCTGAGATTGATAGTGCATTGCAATTCGTTACATCTACCGAAAAGAGCAGAGATGGTGTGCTTTGCTCAGATTGCCTCTATAGGTATCTAAGAACCTTAGGTGAGAGTTCTGTCGACTTCTTGACAGATAGCGAAAGAGAAGAGATTATTGCAACCTATGTTCGTGAGTTAGCAACTAATTTGGCAGTACAGCTGAGTAATTATGAAACGAGTGAGGGAGTTTCAGATTTCAATGATCATCTATGGAAGTATCTTAGGGAGATAAACAGAAGCAGATCCCACTGGGCATCGATGATTCTTAACCTAAAAAAAACAGAAGCGGAAGATGAGTTGGTTGAGTTGATAGAAGCCTATAGTACGCTCGCTCGCTTAGAATCGGTTTTCATATTTCAGGTATTATCTCTTGATGATCCAGATAACGAAACAGACCCGCTTAGCTCCCTTCGGTTCATGGTAGGAACTTCTGAAAAGGTCATATCTGTCAGCAATTCGATTCGAGAGCTAACGAATAGATTAATGGAACTTAATGCATTACCAGACAAAATCCAAGAAATGCTCTCTAAACATTCCGAGGCAAGAAAGGCAACGGAATACAAGTTCAGCAATCTTGTTTCAGCACTTCATAAAATAGATGCACGTACTACATAATAAGTGCTAAATGGCTACCAGATTTAATCAGGCATGCTTTGTGAACGTTTTGCAGAATGTTCGTTTGAGTTGGAGAAAAAAATACTTTGTTAGACACTAACAAACAAGAACAAAAATCCACAATAAAGCTAGTTAGAGGTTGTCCAGTCTACAAAGTATTTGGTGATGAAAGACTCTGTGTTAATGATGATAAAGTCCTTGAGATTGAAGCTATTGAGATTGATCCATCAATATTTTCATTCCATTATGATAAAGAGAGCATGGAGGAAGAGCGAGCGACTGAAGGGACTGTATGTTATGCATCAATCTATATCAATTATCCAAACAATAAGGTCTATTGTATCTCACAAGGATGGGTTTTGAGAATACATGGTAAAGATGTCCCTGGAAATGATCTAGAAGATGCAATGCAGTTTCTATCAACAAAAGAAATCACTAGTAATGCAGAAATCTGTTCTGAGTGCCTCTATAAATTCATCTTAACACTAGGGGACACTTTTACAGATCTATTAACAGAGAAAGAAAAAACTGAAGAAGTGAAGAGATACGTAGACAAGTTTTCCCTCATGATTGCAGTGAAACATAGTCAAACTGACCAGATGATGGAACCAATAGGAACAGAAGAAGACATTGAGAATGGTGTGGACCATTTCCAATTTCTTCGTAGCTATTTAGTACAACTTCTTGATCAACAGAGCTATTGGTCACGACTTGGACAGGAACTAGAAGGTGAAGGAGCTGACACTTGGATACGCAATCTCGTTGCAATGAGGGAAAAACTTGCTAGATTAGAATTCCAATTCTATAGTCAGACACTCCAGCTTCGCGATATCAATCAGTTCAACATACTCATCAAAATGCTTCAATATGTTCTGAAAACTTCTGATGAGATAATTGAACTAAATAATACAATTCATTCTGAGATCAGGTCCAATCGATTTAGTCAACTATTAGAGAGAGATGATAGATTAGAGATTCTCTCAGGGTATGGTGAAAAGAGTCGGACTATTGAACACAATTTTGGAAATATCCTCCAGATTTTGACCAAACTCTAGTCTGTCTATACTGTGAATCTGGGGTCTGAGAGAATTGTTTCTACTAGGCGAATAGCTGTTGGTTTCTCTTGTTTTGTATTCCATTCCTCTGCAAAGTCATTAAACAATGAAAGGTCCTCTAACAGAATGATAGCTAGCTCCCTTAGATCCGGGATTACGACCTCAGGTCCACTACCAAGTCCAGGACAGATGTCTTTGAGAGCACTCAACCCCCAGGTTATATCATCACCATTGCTTTGGAACACGAATGGAAATGACATGCAGACACCTGGTCGTATCAGATGTATCATACAGAGATTATCCTTTAAGAAAACGCATTCTCCATTCTCCATCTTTTTGATGGCTACATACGCTTGCCCTTTCTCAGTATTGAAAGATGGAATATCTCGCAGACCTTTAGGTAGGACTGCATTCGATATTAAATAGAAATCAAGGGCTTTTAACACATCATTCGATTCAAGACCCAAACCTGTTGAAAGCCGAGCTATATCACGTCCAGTAACAGTGACTAATAACGAATCAGTTCGACAGCATGTGCCACATTTTGTACATTCAAATCTAATGCTGTCATTTTTAGGATTCACAGGATAATCCTCCATATGAATAATCATGAGCTCTAGATTAGTGAGAGAAGAAACTCTGCAAGTTTGCCAAGACCTTCCTTAATCTCTGACAACTCAGTAGCATAGGAAAAGCGGAGGTGACTATCGTAATACTTCCCAAACGATATTCCGGGAGTTGATGTAATGCCAACTTTCATGAGTATCAACTCAGCAAGAGTGTTACTACTAAGACCGTATGTTGAAAAATCTGGGAATACATAAAATGCCCCCTTTGGATTCACACACTGGACACCAGGCATATTGCAGAAAATACTAGTGATTGCATCACGACGTTTTTGATATTCTGTGGTCATATTTTCTATTGAGCTCTGATCACCCTTGAGTGCTTCAGAACCAGCATATTGTACGAAAGAGGTGGCACAGGAAGTAGTATTCTGCTGAATACGAACCATATTATTGATAGTTTCCTCATTCCCTACAGCAAATCCCAATCGCCAGCCAGTCATCGAGTATGTTTTGGAAAACCCATTGATGACCAGGGTGTGTTCCATATCCGTGTCGATTTCCAACATAGAAGTTTGTTTGAATCCATCATAGACTAGCATCTCATAGATCTCGTCAGAGAAGACGACAAAATCGTGATCAATTGCGAGATCATGGATTAGTTTCATATGGTCCTTCTCGAGAACCCCACCAGTCGGATTATTTGGTGTGTTAATCACAAGAGCTGTCACAGATTTCGAGCAAGCGTTTTTGAGTTCTTCTTCATCAAGTACATATCCAGGAAATGTAGGGACATCAACCGGTTTAGCACCAACTGTTCTTATCATGACTCGATAAGTTGGCCAAGCGGGGGAGAGTAGCAGCACATCATCTCCTGCATCAATTGTACTGAGAAATCCTTGAAAGAGTGCCATCTTTGCACCTGGAGTCACAATGACATTTTTTGAACCATCAATGTTTATTCCGCGATTAGCATAGTGTTTCTCAATACCATCAAGGAGAGGTGGAATACCTCTTGCAGGAGTATATCTTGTAAAACCATGATTTAGGGCTTCAATCCCTGCAGCAACTATGTTATCAGGAGTCGGAAAATCAGGTTGACCAATATCAAAATGATAGATACGCCTACCTTCAGCTTCTAAACGTTTTGCTAATTCAAACATCCTGAGTGTACCGGAAGCAGGAATCCGCTCCATTGTATGAGATGTCCAATCCA
Organism: Candidatus Thorarchaeota archaeon SMTZ1-45; assembly: GCA_001563335.1. GTDB lineage: Archaea > Asgardarchaeota > Thorarchaeia > Thorarchaeales > Thorarchaeaceae > SMTZ1-45. Next base: position 17,244 of record LRSL01000107.1, read on the forward strand.
TAGGATGCACCACAAGTTACAAATTGTAGACATCAATTAAAGTGCCTTTGAGGTCTAATCGCTGTTTTTTACATAATGATAAAGTCTTTCCTAATGAGCTATTTATTGAGAATTCTTGATAGTTCCTCTTTCTGATGTTCAGTACCTCGGACCAATATTCTGTCAGACAACACTTCACCCATTCCAAGACTAGTAGCGATTCTAAGATAGTTTACTTTCAGTGGATCAATTCCAAGGAGACTAGAACAGAATGAATCGACTGCAACAGGGTCTAATCCAACTACAACTCCTCCAATTTGTTTCGTGCGACCTTCAGTCCGAGACCCAATTACAACCTCTGTTAAGTCAATCACTGTAAGATTTGGTCTGTATGCATCTAGCAAGTCCATCAAGACATGGTCTATTGATGTGTGGTAAATACTCTTATCCAATTCAGGTAGAAGGCCAAACAAGTTCTTAATACCTGCACCGACTGTGCAAATTTCAGGTTCTGCTTTTAAGGTGGCAATATTAATCAGGAATATATTGTCATGCAGGATACCTGGCATTTTCCGACTTTGAAAGAAATGCCCTGCGAATTTTATGGATGTCAATTCCGAATCAGAGAGATTGAGCAACTCAGCTCCCTCATCCTCAAGCTCTAAATAGCCACATCTAGCAAATGCATCCTTTGCCATCCTCAGGGGATTGTCACTTTCTACAACACATATAGGTCCTATTGAACGAAACATATGAACCACAGATCGAACAACATTAACGTTTGTATTCCCAGGTAGGTCAGGGTCATAGATAGAGGGTTTGATGACAACTCTTTGCACATTTCGAGGTGGAACTAGTGGTTCATTCAATCTTGAGAGAGCTGTTCGTAATGCTTCGTGAGGATTTCTTCGAACACCAATAGCTACTTCAGAAATTGATGCCATGATTACAATTCTTTCATGTCCAAGGTTTTAAGTGAGTCCCCGTGTTCATAATCCAAGGCATGAAGCTCACGGACAAACAAAGAGAACGATATTCACGAATGCTAGCACTTCGTGATTTTTCGGATGATGATATGGAAACTATCATGAACACAACTGTAGCTATGCTTGGTGCAGGTGGACTTGGAAGTCCATCGCTTCGTCTTCTTACTGCCATCGGGTTTGGTAGGATCAGGATTGTGGACCGAGATATCGTTGAACTTTCAAACATACAGAGACAGACAGTATTCAATACTCGGGATATTGGCAAACCAAAGGCAGAGGCAGCAGCTGAAAATCTCGAGCTGATGAATCCGGAGGTTCAATTTGATCCAATCTGCGTTTCAATAGATGATGAAAATGGAATTGATGTGCTAAAGGGAGTTGACATTATTTTAGATGGGTTGGACTCATTCAAAGCTCGAAGAGCAGTCAACAAAGCAAGTCTTGAGTTGAAAATCCCATATGTTTTTTCGGGCGCTGTTGAGTATTATGCAAACCTTACAACATTTGTACCAGGAAAAACAGGTTGTCTGCAATGTGTAATGGGCGATGCTCAAGACAATCCGGAAAACACATGTGCTCAGGTAGGAGTGTCACCAACATTACTCTCCATCGCTGCGGCAGTTGAAGTAAACGAAGCATTGAAACTTGCACTAGGAAGAACGCCAGATCTAATGAACCGTTTAATGACAATTGATACAAGTACGTTAAGCATTGATTTCTTTGATATTGGTAAAGCTGAGGATTGTGAAGTTTGTTCACAACCGCAAAAGAAAGCCACAGAAAAGAAAAACGAACTCTCAGTGACTCAACTTTGCTCTCAAAGTTTCAATATTTCACCAGGAAAGACATTGAATCTTGATCTTGACACTCTAGCAAGTAATCTAGATTCAATGTATTCTGTACAACGCAGAAAACGTTTCCTGATTGTGCATGTTGATGATAATATTCGAGTGACAGTCATGCCAGCCGGGAATCTTATTGTGAAGGGCATAGCTACCGCTGAAGAAGCAACCAAGCTCTTCCAAGACATTATAGGTGACGATAATTAATCACCGAAGAAGAGTCTTCGAGCTCGACGTCTTCGCTCTTCTTCATCCTCATCACTCTCTGGAGGTGGGGGTGGAGGCGGTGGTTCTGTTATTTTTGGAGGTGCTTCTGTTTCATCTGTATCCTCTTCACTAATGGAAATACGTTCAAAATCATGTATTGGAACTTCGGGAGGTTCGAATATACTCTCTTTCTCAGATGGTTCTTGTGTGAACTCCAAATCAACTGGTGCTGGAAGCTCAATATCTTCATCTTCATCACCAAATTCTGAGTCCTCCTTTTCAGGAGTCACTGCTTTTTCATAATCATCCCAAGTGAATGATGGTTTGTGGACAGTATCCTTGGACACATCTTCCTCAATTTTTGATTCTGGAACTGAAGAAACCTCGTCACTAGCTTGAGTGCCATCTACAACTAATTCAGTAGGCTCTATTAGCTCAAAATCCGTTGAAAACTCGCGAGGTGGTCCATCTATTGAAATATCTTCAATTTTCTCCTCCTCAATATGTTCCACCTCATCAATGCTTATAGCTTCTTCTCCAGTTTCAATTGGTACACTTGAAGAATCAGGTGATAAATCCTCAGGAGTGACTTCAAACGTATCATCGGATGGCTCATCAACATGGGAAGTGTCTTGGGATAGTCTCGCCTCATAACCAGAGGGCACAGATTCAACTTCTAGTGATTCATCGGGTGATTTCTCTTCATCAGAAAATGAAAGACCCAGTTCGTCTTTCAAACATGACTCACATCTTTTTGCCGCAGCAACTAATCCATTATGAATGAAATCATCCAATGGTTTCGCACGACCTTCATTTCTACGAGCCCATTTGATGAAACTATCAACCATTCTTAATGCATCACGGACACCCATCCAATATTCATCTGATCTCTTCTTCTCTGAGTCCACTACTGACACCAAGCTGGAAAGATGAGGGAAGTGAAAAAAAGCTTCGTGTTACGTCTCATTTTTTCCTTTTCTTCTTCTTGTCCTTCTCTTTTTTCTTTGTTTCCTTTTCCTTCTTCTTTTCTTTTGCCTTGTGCTCCTTTTCTCGAAGGGCAAGAATCTCCTCTATCAAATCATCTGCGCAATGATGAATTTCGTTACGCTTGAACTCATCGAGTGAAGACTCAATTGTGACTACACGCGTAGGAACTTTAGTACCAAGATTTTCACGGATCTCGTTTCTGTATATAGTTTCTAATTCAGGATCGGGTTCTCTCAGAACAATGATCACAGCACTTGCACCTCTATATGTTAGAGATAGAAGAATGTCAAGTGCGGCGTGCCTTGGTGACATGAAAACTGCCCGTACTTCTGAATCATCTGTAAAGTGATCAGCTGACACAATTCGTATTCCATCGACTTTCACAACAGGATCAAAAGTAGAAAGGACATCTTCAAGTAGTGAATCTTCTGGACCCACAACTGTTATCTTAAAGAGATATTTTGATTTTGGCTGCTTTTTGGTTTCTGTCATCTTGTCTGTCGGAGTCATCCAATCAAACCCCCACACCATGCTAAATAATCGTGGTTGATTACTACATTGGTGGCTAGCGGTAATTCATAGATTTCTGTTGTTGATATGTCTTATGGGCGTTTTCTGTATAGCATATTTGATGTTTTGAGCCATAGTTTAATAGGCAGTAACTAACTCGAGCTTGAAACAGACATAACATAGTGGTTCCAAGATTCACTGGAGAGTTGCATTTGAAATATAGAGAGGTATACCTTATCACTGTTGGATTCATCATCCTTGGTTTAGGTGTTGCTCTCTTGAATATTGGAGAAGAGAGTACTTTCTTCATTTTTCCGTTCTTTTTCACAGGACCTCTTGCTCCAGTTATGATGATATCGACACTCTTTGTTATCATGATGTGCTTTTGGTGGGTAAACAAGAATTGGGTTGAGGATGCTCGTTATGCACAAATAGACAACTCTAGATTGGTCTACCTTCGTGTAAATGCTGTTTGTCGCTTCTGTGGGAATCCTCTTCCTGAAAATGCAGTCTATTGTTATTCATGTGGGAATTCAGTTGAGGAGCAGTTCTGAAAAAACCAATCTATTTTGGATTAGGGAGGAATGAATTGATTCTATGATAAGAAGAGTGCAATTGAATGATATCGATGACATCATGGTAATCGAACGACAGAGCTTTCCAATACCTTGGGAATATTCAATCTTTCTTAATATTTGCCTACATTGTGGAGAAAAGACATCAAGTAAATCGAAAGCACTCTTCATGGATGTCATGGAAAAGAATGGAAGAGTAATTGGATATGCTGTATGGGAATTGGATTCTAGCAAATCTAGAGGTCACATTCTTAATTTAGCAATTCAACAAGATGAAAGAAGAAGAGGAAATGGTAGAATCTTGTTAACACATGTAATCAATCATCTTAGGTCCAATGGTATTCGCTTATGCCGTCTTGAGGTTCGAGAGAGCAATATTCCAGCTAGAGCACTTTATGAGGGATATGGATTCATCGTTTCATCAAAGATTTCAGAGTATTACTTTGATGAGGATGCTATTGTGTATACACTATATCTGTAACTTGCTAGAGTTGCTTTGAATCAACCTTGGTCCTAGGACATCATGGAATAGCTTGACATATGCTGCGTCCTCCGATATAATGGATAGTTGATTATCTGAACCTCTTGACCCTCCAACGAGAATCTCACGATTATCGATGATTGTGAGAAGCATTGGTGTCTTGGTCTGCCAAATACGCCATCCATCCAATGCTTCAAGAGCTGGGTCTAAGTCTTCTGTTTCAGGGATAATGAGTACTCTTCGCTTGGGGGTCTTTATCCGAGCTAGTTTCTTTAAATCTAGGCAAGAAATTTCGTGAACTGATATAACCACGGATTCTAGAGCTCTATTGGCCATATCACCGATATGAGTGCATGCTTCTTCAGTTCCACTAAGGTACCAAGTTCTTTTAGTTGGAACGTCTAACAGTTTTTCACTTGCAAGATGAATTGCGTTGAGTGTGTCAACTGTCTTGTTTGTCAAAGAAGTAACTCCAGTAATTGTATTATAGACATTCTCATTTAATGTCACTAAATCCTTCTTTTGTGTATTCGACCATCTTCTGAGTGATTTATCCACCTGATCACTAAACTTTGAAAGGACATCGCTTCGTGCTTGCCGAAGTTCTGTGAGTTCCTCACTGGATCGATTTCTTGCATCAGTGACAGTTTCAGTTAGTTTAAGATTCTTGGCCGCTACATCAGATTGGAATTTGTCGATTAATGTAGAGGATTGAGTACTAAGTTGAGTCTTCAGCTCTAATCCAATTGTTTCCAATTTTCTTGCTGCTTGTTGATTTGTGAGAATCGCGCTTTCTTGTACAGCTTTGATTGCTTCATTTCGCTTCTCTGTGGTTTGGATCGAGGATTGCTCAAGCAAGTTTCGAAATTCTTCCGATGCGGACTCGTATGTTCGCTTAAACTCAGTAAAGGAAGAGGCTAATTTTTCGGTCACCATACTATAATGCTGATTTGTTTCTTCAACAAGCCCCTCATCCACCTCTGCGATTTTCTCTGCCATAGAACTTGGCAATGAAGTGAATGCATTATTTCCTTTTGCCAGTGAAGTAGCGCAACTACCTCCAAAATCGTCAATTCTAGACCGAATTTTCGATTCTGCATCTTCGAAGAGTGTTGTCGTAATCTCAGCAAATTTCGCAATGTCAGCATCTCCACGTTCAGTAATGGATACCGAAGCTTCTTCACCGGTTTTTTGAAGGTCTCTTTGCAATAAGGTGAGTTCATTACCTAGTTTTGTGCCAAAGGTTTCTAGAGATGTCGATACATTAGCTACTGTTGAATCAACCCATATTGATGCAGCGTCAAACGCCTGAGTGACTTCTGCCCTTCTAGCCTCAACAGCTTGAATAACTTCCTCTTTTGCAGAATTTCTACTTTTCACACCACTAGTTTCACGTTCAGATAACTCTGAATGGAATTCTTCTATTTGTTGAGTTGAAGCTTTTACACGTTTCGTAATTAGTTGATTTATCTTTTTACTTGTATCAGCCAAATAGCGTTGCTTGATATCTCTCTGTGCTGAAACAAATGAATCAGCCGCACTTTTCGCAGCGTTAGTACTCTTCTCTAATGCATCGTTTGTTACTGTCTTAACATTGCTCAACCTTTCAGTTATTGTGTCTCGTGCACCATCAATTGTAATGTTGAATTCTTGAGTTACTTGATCAAAATTCTCTGTAAATTGTTTGATGATGCCAGTTTCCATATTTCGTAGATTGTCCTCTGTGCTAACTATTGACTGTTCGAGTTTAGCAAGGGCATTAGCCATACTTTCTGACATCTCATATCTCTTTTGCACTGCAAGTTCATCCAAAGATTGCTTGACTGAGGCTACAGAGGAAGCGACTTCATCGATTTTGAGTCCAAGCTCTGCTGAATACTCTTGTTGCAATTTCGAAGAGTCTTCCTTGAGACTTGTCATCTCAGATTTCATTGTGTTTTTGAATTCAGTATGAGTTGATGCGATTAGATCACGAGCTTCAACAGTCTGGCTAGATAGAAGACCATTGAAGGTGGCTTCCATACTTTGAGTGAGAGTAATGAATTGGCGTGTTATGTCTTCTAGGTGAGTATGAAATTCTTCACGAATGCCCAAGGTATGTTGATCAATGCGATCGACTTGTTGCTTGATTATGACATCAATTTCAGCATCTATCTTATCAGCTTGAGATGTAATTGCAGTAACACTTTGAGTCATTCGTTTATCGAGTCGGTCTCGCAGGCCTTCATAGAGCTTCTTAGAATCAAGAACTTGTTTCTCTGTTTTTGTAGCAAAACTGTTGATCAACTCTTCCAATGTTGAACCTACACTTGATTCAAAATCATGTGTTGTCTTCTTGATGGAAGTAATCAATGCCTCATTCTTTGTAGATGTGGTCTTTATGATTGAGCTGAATGCAGATTTCAATCTACTATTCATTGCATCAGCAAGAGTATTCAACTCACTTGATTCAGTATCGAGAATATTAGAAATGTCCTCAGAAGTTGACTTCAAGTTTGACTCGATGGATTTCAGAGTACCTTGTACCCATTTGTCAAGTTCTGAGTTAAGAGTTTTTGAAGCTTCATCACATCCAGCTTGCTCAGTTTTATTCTGTTTTTGTAAAAGATCAAGAACCAAGGCACGTGTTTCAGCAAGTGTTGTTTCAGATTCGCTTCCAAGACTTGTTGCAAAATCCTGAACCTGATCATATTCCTCACTGATTGATGCATTTAGTTTTTCAATATGTGAAGTGAGTGTGTTTTTCAATACTTCTATGTAATTCGAGTCTGTGGAAGCGACTTGATTGAGTTGGGAGGTCACAGACTGGGATGCCACATCCATTAAGCTAGAAACTTCTGCCTTCCAGTCGTCAATATCTCCACTAACTGACTCTACAAATTCTGCCGCTGCGAATATCTTGTTCTTCGAAAAGTCACCAAATTCAGCAGGGATTTTTTTGGTTTGATCTAAAACTTCTCGGAGAGATGCCTGACCAGTCAAGTATGTCTGACTAAGTTCACCTTCAAGATGAGCAAGGAGTTGAGTGAGATCTTCTGACACTGAATTGAGAATCTCGACACCATGATCCGAAGCAGAGGAGGTCATCGAGGTCAGTGCCTTTGTCATTCCTTGAGTGATGTTTTGCAGTGCACTAGAAGATGTTTCTAGCGCTTTATTAACTGCATTACGTGCAACTTCAATGAGAGCTTGTGCTCTTGTTTCAAACTCAGCAATAGAGGTCAGTGTTGTTTTCCTTTCGACTTTTAACCATTTGTCAAATTCACGGGAAATACGCTTGACATCTTTTTCCAGCTGAACCTGACTCTTGTCGATTTCACCCTGTAGTTCTGTAAGTTTAGCACCCAATCTGTTGTCTAATGATGTGTCAAGTTTGTTCATGATATCTTCAACTTCTTCAGAAACAGACCCCATAACTGCACTAGCAGTAGTTTTTACCTGATCAATACGGCCACTGACAAGCTCTAACATATCATCTTCGTATTTCGTGAGAGATTTTCTGATCGTTTCCAATGATTTAGCTTGGGAGCTGAGAACCTTCTCTATATTATCATCAATCTCTTCAGACTTGGAGGTAAAGGTCTTCTCAGATAATTCAATCAGTTTCCTTATCTCATTCAGGCTTGTCGATAGCTCTTCTGATAGTGCTAGATTTGGTGGTACTGAACGATATACTGGTACTATACCATCAATTTCCTTTATCAGACCCTTCTTCACAAGTCGTTTTAGTGCTTTCTCAACTGTGGATAGGTTCTCACCGGACATAATAGAAACCCCACCCGCAGTCATGTTTCCACCAAGGTATACTGGGAGTATAGTCTTGGACTCAACATCTGTGATGTCAAGATTCTTTTTCAAAACGGATACTACTTCCGTAACTGCTTTATCACTCATTTAGGCATCCCACCACTGACGAGATTCGCCAGACCTCAATATGGCAAATGTCAGTCTACTCTTGCTTCTCAAACTTTGATACACGTATGAATAGGTCTCTCAATTGACCAACCTCAAGAGATGAAGAATCATCTCCAGCAATTACCTCTGCATGGATTTTGACTAAATCTTCAATCTCGGATGTATAGACTGCATCAAAGCCTTTTAGAGACCCTGCTTTCAATTGACTCTTTACGCTGCTTAAGCTATGTCCCTCAATTTCAATAGAGAGGAGCCACCAGTTTATAGTCAGGTCAGTAACAATAGTTTTCAAACCATAATAGTTGGAGAATATCTGGCAATAGAGATTGAAAACCTCAAAATTCTCTAATCGATCATTTCGTGGATTGAGTGTGACAATGCCTCTCGCAAAATCGAAGTGGAATATCAGACTATCCCCTTTGACTATCAGAACATTCTCTTCATGTGCTGACGAGAAGCCTTTCCATTCTTTCTTAAATTTGGTTGTGAAGTGACGAATAGAACTCACACCAAGTGTTGAAAGCAAATCCTTGATGGGAATTCGTCTATCAGTCATTTCCCGTCCTTTCTTGTCGAGAATGAACCGTCGAATCTGCTCAAGGTGTTGGCTATAACAAAACGCTGGGAGGTCTTGTGGATTGACACCTATCTCAATAAGTGCATTGAGAAAATTCCTATTCATGCATGCTGGTCTCACAGTGCAACCAAGTCTATCCTCTTGACATACTGTGCACTTCTTCTCATGTAACTCAATTAGTTCAAACGCCAATTGATTGTCAGCCGGAGTGTCAAGAAGCTCCATCCTTGAGGCAAGCTCTTGTTTATGTTTCTTGAGGTTCATAATCGTCAAATCCACTGGAAGGTTATTTCTGAAAGAGATGGACCAATCCAACTCTATGGTAATAACTGAATCACTGAAAGTGAGTCATGTTGCGCATTGTGGTTTGACAGAGATAAACCTTGTTTTATCAAACCATATTGATCGCACCAAAAATCAACAGAATTCAATTATTATTAGCCATTTCTTTGAGTTTACTCTTCCATGATTTTATTTCTCGACTTAGACTCGCGATATCATTCTCATTCAAAGTAGCAGTGGGGGGATAAGACTTCAGTTCACGAGCACGTTTTCCAAATTGAAAAAGGACTGGAGTATGTCCCTTAATCATTGTAGTAAGATTATCACGTACTTCTTCAAGTGCCTCTGCCATTTCTGTTGCTTCAGTCTGCGGCACAACTAAACTCATCAAGTTGTCCATTAATGCGTCTATTGTTGAAGGTAGACTAGTCTTATCTGGAGGCTTAACCTTGGGTTTCTCCTCAATTTCTTCCTCCCTAGAGGGTTTCTTATCGGGTTTCGAAGGTTCAGCAGATTTTGCATCTTGAGCTTGAATGAAGTCAGAGAGCAAATCGACAGCTTCTGTGACTTTATCGATTGCTAGATTATATTTCCGCTCAATATCATCCAGCTGGCGTACAATTATGCCTACTATCTCCTTGGTTTCCTCAAACTGTCCAGCGAGATCTTGAACCTTATCCTCCATTGTTGACAGACCAGCAATGTAATTCTGAAGATCCTCGAGTTTCTTTGGTATTGCATCACTATCAGCTAAGGACACCAAAATATCGTCTAACTTCTTTATTATGACTGTAGATTCTTTTGAATCCACAACTTCTTTGACCGCTGAGTCAATGTCTGTGACTGATTTTGCTATGTCATCAAGTTTCTTTGAATCAATTCCCTTCAGAGACTTAGTCAAATCATCTATTTTCTTATCCATATCCGGCAAAGAATTGAACTCTTTTAGCTCCGCATGTAGAGTAGCCAGTTCATCAGACAGCTTGTCTACTTTCTCTTGGATTTCCTCAATAACTGCATCTATCTTCTCTGTGACCATAGCATCCCCTACTGAGGTGGCGATAATATCCGTTCTGTGTCAGGAAGCGTAATTAGCCTTTCGGGAATGTAGTCCCTGCATTTAGAATGACATATTTCTGTGAAGATAGCAGTTCCTAGCACAGAATTATGCATTCTTGGCGCGAATTATAGCGATATTTGCATCTTCAAGCATTGGAAGGATATGTGCTTTATTCTCAGCATTCATACCTTTCCAGTCTATGATAGCAGATACAATCGGGTTAGTTGAACGAGAAAGCATCTGATCCAAAACATCAACTGTCAGGTCATTAATTGCATATTTAGGAGCCATATGGCCTATCTTGTAGTTGCGGTCAAGTACAAGCTTGTTGAATTTACTGGCATAGTGAGTGCCACCAAAACCTATCACGGCATCGCCAGAGAGTGGTTCATGAACGCAAGCCATAACCGCAGCAGCTACAGCTCTGGCACCACCCTGATGAGTCCAATGTTTTTCTGAGCTTCCAAGTTCCACAAACACAAGAGGTGTCTTCATTGATGTAGGACCATGGTGTGTCACTTCGAGAGAAACATCGAATTCGTCCAATCCGGTTTTATTTCGTTCTTCATATAATCTCTTGAGAGCAGCAGAAACAAGTGAAGGAGCTGAAACAGAAAGCTGATGTGGCTCACCACCAAAGAGAGCTTCAGAACCAAGATTCCCAGTACTATGAACTAGTAAGGCGGGCTTTTCTGATTCAGCACGATGTCTTGAGCAAAATATGAAGACCTCCGTTTCAAAATAAGATTCAAGATGATCACAATGAATCATGTTCCTGGTTGTTGTTATTAGTTGGACATCATCGCCTATTGAAAAAATAGGATTTCCTTCAAAATCTTCATCAGATTGAGTAAAGTCATATTCATCAATAAGAATGCCTTTTATTGTGATGCTAGCTATATCCTGCTCTGAAGTGACTAAGACCCTCAAGACCTCCATCCCCAGCTCATTAGACTTCGCACATCTCGAGTAATGGTTCTAAACTTACTTCAATCTGAATCGTGACCTTCTCATTAAAGGCAGAAAGAATCTCGGACTCTATGCGACTCTTGAACTCATTTACCTTGTCGATCTGTCTTTTGATATCATCTCTAATTCGCAGCATATCGTTACGATGATATTCCAAATTCTTTTTTGCTTCATTCAGAGCATCTTGGAGTTGGCTATTAGTTGAATAGACATCAGACCCAGCGTAAGTATGCCGCTTATTCTCTATCTCTTTTGCTTGGTTTTGGAGCTTTTGCAATCCGCCATTCTGAATCGCTATTACTTCTTCAATAGCCCTTCTGGCAAGACGGTCTTTAAGTGGCAATTTTCCTCTCTCGATGGCTTCCTGCAACCCAGCTAATCCTTCATTCAGTACAGGATAACCTTCTTGTTCTTCTACAATTGCTCTATAGGGATCCTCAAAATAATCAGTCAATGCTTTCTGACCCGCAGGGCTCACTCGTACACCGGTGTCGTGCTGGAAGAATTTCTTTACCTGTTTCTTCAAGGGATTGAGTTTCATTCTCAGAAGACTGCCAATGTGTTCAGCTTGTTCATCAAGATTAAGAAGTTCTGCGACATTTGATGTTTCAGTGAATTCACCATATTTTGTCCTTGCTGAGTCATATTCAGTCCGAGCAGTTTGAATCTTCTGGCGAACTTGGCGTATCTGTTCTTCAAATATTTCCTTACTAAAGGTCAAATCGTGGAGGGTATCAATGCGACCTCCAATCCGTTCTAAATCTTTAACCCAACTGAATTCATACAATAGTTTGCCTATCTTGTTCATTTCCCTAGCAAGTTCCTTCATATAGGTGTCAAGAGATTTGATTACATTCTTGTATCGTTTATCCATCCTTCGTATCCATCGGGCACCTGCTCCCCATAATTCTTGTATGAAGCGTTGGGTCTCATTCTGCATTGCTTCTGTGTTCTCATATGTTATCTCTTTATCAACATAGAAGTCAGAAACAATCTCCCCAATTTTTTGTGCGAATCTTGCCGCAATGCTTCCAGACTCGAGTTCCTCATCTTCTTCATCTTTGAACTCCTTTGTTAATTGCTCAATGTCCTTTAGAGCAGTTTCAACAATTTTATAGCTCTTCTCAGCTTGCTTGATGAAGTCTTTGGATTTGTTTCTAAGCTGCTTTCTATACCATTTTTGAAGTTGTTCGACATTGAGGTTTGTCATGTGAAAACGCACCCAGATGTGTCACGGAATTGTGAGTGGTTTATCAACTTTATGAAGCATGAAACACTGAATTATATCATGATGTTTATATCAGGAGGCACATATCTTTCAGTAGCATAGGTAGCGTGAATGCTGATGTCTGAGACCTTGGAAACCGGCAACCGGAAGCCGAGGCTGGATCTCACATACTGTGTCGAGTGTGTAACCTGAGGACGAGGTAGCCTGGGTTTCTTTATGAAGCGCCTCAGTCTGATAGATTCCCGCGGAAAGGATCGTCTGCTACTTCGGAATCCTGCAGGGTACAAAGGCGGATTCTGGTTGACGTACTATGTAGATGAAATGTTCTGCATGGCCGCGTCTACCGAGAATGACTCCTTCTCTGTGGTCAATGAGGAAACTGGAAAAGGGATGTTGGAAGTATCCCTTAGCCATTCACCTATGTTGGATGGAGTGCCAGCGATAAGAACAGACATTCAGGTCTGGAGTCACAATAAACCGATCATGCTGATACGACACAAGACTACGAATGTAGCGGAACAAATCATCAAGAATATGAAACTCTATGAGTTCATGGATTTTGATGTGGGAGGTCCAGCTAGCTATAAAGACGATAAGGGTGTATACGATCAAAATAATGGCCTTATGTTGGTGTATGATGGAAACCCCTTACTTGTAGCGCTAGTGTCTCTTCCTCAACCAGACCGATGGGAAATAGCACCACCCACGAAGCTAAAAATCAGTGAAGAATACCCAGATCTACAGAATAACCTTGAGCTCGGACCAATGGACGTCGCGATTGGACTTCAGTGGAACCTTGGAAACTTGAATCCTGGAAACAGTTCAATTGTCGATATTGTCATTGCATCAGCGACCAGTCTTGAAGAGATCAAAGCACTCATCCCTGATGGATGGAAGCTTTTCAACAAGAAGATTCGATGAAGCAGGAACGTAAAGCAAGGCAGTTCTTGTTGAGAACTGGGAAGCACCCAATGTCTTCTGTTGAAAGCCTATCGGAAAAAAGAGAGAAGGGGACATAGAAGTCCCCTATTCTAAAGATTATCCTCTAGGTAGTCTGCGAGCATCCGGGCCTCATTCGTTAAACAGGCAAGCTGTCCCTTACTACTAAGATTTCCACCAGTTAGCAGTCCCATGTCCTTCAAAGAGCGTAAGTTCCATTTCACAGTACTATATGGAACAGTACTTCGACGCGAAACTTGGTCTGCAAGAGCTGTCAGTGTTAGTTCATGAAACTTTAACAGCTTATGACTCATTCTCAGTACTTGCTTCTGAGTATCGCTCAACCTAGCTTCAGCTAATCTGAAGAACGATGCAGCAAGACTTTGAAAAGAAGTAGTCGAGACCTTACGGTCACTTAAGAACACATTCACCTCGTGACCTAATTTGGCAGTCACCTGCTGGATGGTAGTCACCTTTTGTGTTCGAGACCCGATATCGATGGGCAGTCGATGTTGTTTCAGTACCCATTGCATTTTTCACCTCGTTAGTTTTGGGTCAGTTTCCGCGAATCTTTAATCGTACTTAAGGTTTGCCAGTAACGCGAAATTCAACCAGAGTTACTATTCAAGATCAGGCATCTCAAGACCCATTCTTCTCAACTTACCAAATCCTTGGCTAAAGAGACTCATGTGATGTCGAATACTCTCTTCAGTGTCTGCTAGATCTGTTAGAAAAGGCATTATTTCCTCAAAACCACCAGATTCGTGTTCTTCTTTCATAGAGTGTATCGTATCGCTCATTCCAAGCATTTCATCAGCTATAACCTGCGTTAAATCAATCATTGATTGAACAACTTCACGGGCTGTTGGATCTGGCATATATGGCAGGAAATCCTCGAAGGCAACTCCAGCATTCCTGCACTTATCAACTCGACCAGGGATGATCTCATCATACATTGATTGCATCCAACTAATACGTTCCATACTGGTAAGGTCCCTTAGATTCTCAAGAGAGAAATA
>LRSL01000108.1 GCA_001563335.1 Candidatus Thorarchaeota archaeon SMTZ1-45
CATGGGCTCGACGTAGGGGCGAAGGCCCAGAAAACTGGTGGGCAATCGGATTAGCGTTCCTATGGGTCATAGTACTAGCGATTTGGTTCTGGGTATTTGCAGATGCTTTCAATGAATACCAGAACTTTGCAGTTTTCCTAGTTTCTCTTATAATCATCGCTGCAATAAGCGGTGGTGCTCAATGGCGGAAATACCGTGATTTCGAGGCAATGGATTGGGAAGACTGAAGATCAACTCATATCTTTAGGAAAGGCAGGTAACTCCTGCCTTCCTCTCCTTTTCTTCTAGACTAATAGGCAAGCCATCCACCATCAACAGCCAGTGTGTGGCCTGTAATGTATCTTGCATCATCACTGGCTAGGAAGCAAGCAGCACCTCTAATCCATTCATTTTCAGCAAACATTGGGAGAGCTGTTCTTGGTCTGATCAGACGATTGCTGATTGTCTTGTCCGTTATTGCATCAATTGACATTGCAGTCGGAAAGAATCCAGGTGCAATTGCATTGACCCTAATATTGTATTTGCCAAGTTCCACAGCCAACGCTTTTGTCATAGTGACCATACCCCCCTTAGACACATAGTAGCTGATCTCGGTGAATTCAGTTCCACCGAAACCAAATGTCGAGGAGATATTGATTATCGAACCAGACTTCTTTGGAATCATCACTTTAGCAACTTCTCGTGATGCGAGAAAAGCCGAGGTAAGATTAACATCCATCACCTTATTCCAATCATCCAGTGTCTGTTCAATGAGTGGCTTTACAATATACATACCTGCATTGTTTACTAAAACATCTACAGAACCAAATTCTTTCACAGCTGTATCAACAAGGTTGACGATATCTATCTCTTTTCTAACATCAGTCTTCACAGGGATCGACTTGACACCATATTCGCTAGATACTTCATCTGCTACTTTCCTAAGCAGCTTTTCTCTTCTTGCACCAAGCACAACGTGTGCACCAGACTCAGCAAAAGCATGAGCAAACTGTTCGCCCAGACCAGCAGACCCACCTGTAATTATGACAATCTTTCCATCCAGATCGTATCTTACCATGGTTACCACCTGAATTATCTTCTTCAGATATACACCAATTGCAGACTCCCTATTAAGTACCAACTTCTTCAACACTAATTATTCTGGAGTTGGCACATCGCAAAGCTCCTCTTTTGCACCTGACACAAAAGATTGTTTTCGAAGCTGATAGAGTCTAAAGAGACCTATCGGGGTTACAATGAACAACCAAATGATTACATCCCCAACTGTTGACATAAGTACATTCGTATCCATTGGGTCTAGCCATAACTGACCAAGTTTCATCATCTTCACAAGCGGAAAAACTAGTATTATTCCAAAGATTCTCTTTAGCTGAACAGAATTTACTTTACACGCCAATCTTGAGCCAAATTGTGCGCCAAGGAGCATTCCCAGACCTAAAGATATTGCATAATAGGGATTGATATATCCACTGACTAGGTTCATTGCAGTTCCAGAAGCTGCTGTAAACACCATTATGAACATCGAAGTAGCGACTGCAGCATGCATTGGCAATCCCATCAAGATTGAAAGAACTGGAACAACTACCGCACCACCGCCAATCCCTAGCAATCCTGCTGATACTCCTCCAATGAAACCTCCAAATAGAGAGATTGCTAATCTCTTATCAGTAATA
This sequence comes from Candidatus Thorarchaeota archaeon SMTZ1-45, assembly GCA_001563335.1. Classification (GTDB taxonomy): domain Archaea; phylum Asgardarchaeota; class Thorarchaeia; order Thorarchaeales; family Thorarchaeaceae; genus SMTZ1-45. The sequence continues at coordinate 1,674 of LRSL01000108.1, forward strand.
TTTGATATGCTATAATTCGCAAGTTCTGATGCAATATCTCCTTTCTCACGTCTGACTGCAAAAAGCATCTTTATTGCAACAGGCATGAGTGAGATACCAAAGATTAGTCGTAATGCAAAATCGTCCTGAATCAATGTTCTAAATGCGACACCAATTATTGACCCTGGAGTTGTTGTGATAGCCAGAAATAGACCTGCTTTAACAATAATCGGTCTTGGATTCTGTCGCCAATATGCAAAACTACTTGCGATTGCAAGGAACAGAGCAGCAACAAGCGCTGTTGCAGGAGCTTCTTGAGAGTGTAGCAAGAAAATGATCATCAATAGAGGAGTGTTGAATACTCCACCTCCAATCCCAACCATAGATGATATAGTACCCACACCTACTGCATAGATTGCGATGAGGACCGCTTCCAAGATCAACTCTTGCATTTCTACTCCTTCTGTTGAAAGCTCCGCAATCAGACTAGTACTTAAGGTGTCCTATTAATCCAACAATTCATTCTATGCTGGCGTCTTCCTTTTAGAAAGAGAATATAGTCCTATTACGAAAATCATCATCCCAAATAGAATTAGAATCGCAGCGAAGTTACCTTCAATTTCATCAGTTGCAAAGGCATTAACTACTAGTCCTCCTGCAAGCACAATAATACCTACAATCGCTGTAGTAACTGCTGGTTTGGTATTGAAACTTAAAAAACTGGGAAGAGTATCCTCTCTTTCAATCTTCGGTGCTTGTGATAGCTTAACTTCACTCTTATAGAATCGCTTACTATCCTCGGTCAGAGCACCAATCAACTCCCCCGAATCAATTAAACCGTTGATGAGTTTGATGACCTCATGATCTGTGATTTCTAATCTATCTGCAATGATTTGTATAGAACTGACATTCTCCCTCATAACAAGATCGATTAGTTTCTGCTTGTTCTCTGACATTTACTGCTCACATCACGCTTGCAAATCACAGATGAATATGTCTTTTCCCTTATCTGCTATTACTTCACTATTGTTGAACACTATTGCATCTCAGGACTTTATTGCACAAAAGATAACCTCTCCAAGACTTGTTTCATAGACTTGTGAATTTGGAAAGTAATGCTCAATAACTTTCTTAATACGATTACCTTCAACTACTCCAAGTTCTGGAAAAAGCTCGTTGGAGGTTATTCTCAGAAATTCCTCTAAGTTAGGTTTCTCAGGTTCATTAAAGAATGTAAATGGAGCAAGGATTCGCAGTTGTCCTCTCCTAGTCAGTACCCTCTTGCATTCTTCAATAGCAGCTGGAAGCTTATCCAAAGGAGTCAAACCATTGAGGATGATTTCCGAGAAAGTTTTACTATCAACATTCAACTTGGTGATATCTTTACCCACCAAGTCATAGCTAATGCCTGTTTTTTCCAAAATCAAATCTGAACCTGCAATTGAAACCCTGGACTCCTTTGATTTGAGGAGTAGGTTCCGTATTATATCAAGATCATTGGCTTTTAGATGAGGAAATGCTGCATATAGAATTCGACCCATTACTCTTCGCTGACGGTTCTCTTCAGGGAAATTAAATAGTTTCTGTGGATTTGCCTGTCGATATGCATTATAGAAATGTAAGATGGTTTCAATACTGTTCTTGAGGTTATTCCTTAGATGATTTTCAGCCTCTGGTCCTAACTCGTATATCCTCCTATATGGTCCTAAAGGCCCAGGTTGTAGTGCACTAACAACAAGCCCATCATTTTCCATCGCTTTCAGTAGTTTAGGTAGTCTTGTTTTTCGGGGATCAACATAATCAGATAAAGAGTAAAGGATATCATATATTGAGGATGGCCTCCCATCTAACTCCAGTAGTATCTTTCGAATCAATTCAGACCTAGCTGGCTTCACCTGATTGACCTCGATTGAAGCAGAAAATACATTATTGACTTAATACTTAGACGTTTCACGTAATATCCAAGAAAATATGAACCTCTTTCCAAAGATGCGTTGATAATGTTTCTTATTATGTCATGAAGCCCTTCATAATGAGGGCTATTAGATATGAAAAAGTGCAATTCCTGTGGAGCCACAATAGAGAATTGTGAGATGATGTTGCGGAAGATCGATGAGGTTTTCTATTGCATTTTTTGCCTTAATGATGATGGAAAGCCCATGAATTCCAACCAAACTCGAGAGAGTATCAAGAACTTTTGGCTTCACCGATATACTTCAAACCGAAAGCAAAAGGAAAATAGTAGTTGAAGGAAATTCTTGTAATCCTCACTTTCTAATATCATCCCTCTTATGCCTTATTTAGTGGGACCAAATGAGTCAAGATGACATGGCTGAAAAATATGGTCTTCCTCCTGGAACAGTTGTCCATACCGGGATTGACCGAACTGAGAAGGTAACTATCAGCATCATGGAATTTGCCAGAGACCAAATTAGAGAGTATATTGCTGACTCACTGGATGATTGTAGTCCACCATTGGATCAAGAAGCTACAAAGTGGGTTCATGTACGGGGTGTCCATGATGTTGAAATCGTTGAGAAGGTTTGTCAGTATTATGATTTACATCCGTTAGTAATTGAAGACATACCAAGTGTTGGTCAACGACCAAAATTAGAGATTATGCCAAAGAGTGTCTACATAGTCCTTCGAGGATATCTTCTACAACAAGATGTAGGCAAACTTCTATCTGAGCAAGTATCAATTGCATTTGGTAAGAATTTTGTACTTTCCTTTCAAGAGTCTCCTGATGATCTCTTCGATTCCATTAGAGAACGAGCTCGGCGCCCAGGAAGCCGTATACGGTTAGGTGGATCTGATTATCTTGCGTATACAATTCTCGATCTCTTGGTGGACAAATACTTCGTTGTGCTTGAACGTATCGGCGATCTAATCGAAGATCTAGAGGATGAATTAATCATTCAGGCAACAACAGATATGTTAAATCGAATATACAAAATCAAGAGAGATCTTCTTTCCTTTAGACGACATATTTGGCCTTTACGTGAGGTCGTATTGAAGATGCAAAGAGATGCTCGATCTTTCATCGATGAGGATATGCAGATTTTCCTTCGAGATCTCTATGATCATGTAATTCGTGTGACTGATTTGGTGGAAACCTTCCGTGAGTCAATTACTGGGATGCTTGACATTTATCTCTCTAGTGTCAGTAACAAAATGAATGCAGTAATGAAGGTGCTTACAGTTGTATCTACAATATTCATTCCTCTAACGCTAATGGCAAGCATATATGGGATGAATTGGGAGTGGATTCCTGAGATTGTATTTTTGGGTGCCTTTGGATATCCAATCTTTCTTGCTGCAATGTTGATAGTCACTGTGAGCCTTGTTATTTATTTCAGAAGAATTGACTGGATTTGAATGCTATACCATTAGTACAACTAGAATGACTCCTGAAACTGTCATTAGAGCTCCAAGTATTGACTTGTATGAATATTCCTCTTTCAAAAAGAAGATTGAGATCGGTAGAGCAAACAAAGGTGATACAGAACCAAGTACTGCTGAAATGGTGGCTCCCACTAGCTTCACTGCGAATGTATACAACAGTGAACCCATTGCCATTCCAAAGAAAGCTGCAGCGAGAATTATCTTTGTCGCACGTTTGCTTGGCTTAGGCATTCCGCTTTGAATCGCCCCAAGAAAGATTGGTGCAAGGATACCTGAACCAAATACCATTCGTACAAAGTTGGCATCTGTTGGATCGACATTGGCGACTCCGAGTTGAAGTAAGACACTTCCAACTGACCAGCATAAAGCTGTAACTAGTGCTAATACAATTCCAATTTTGTCAAAATCTTTCAAATCATCATTATTTCGATTCGACGCTTGCTCTCTGGAAATGAGCATTATACCAGCAACTGCTAGAATGATACCAAGAAATCGTGTTAGAAGTACTACTTCTTCGACAACAAATATTGCAATTATATATGTTGCAATTGGGTATGTTGTCGCAATTGGAAATGCGTATGAAACTCCAATACGTTCTTGTGATGTCAAGAATGCGATATCACCAAACACTAGACCTATCGTAACTGATGAGGCTAGATACACAACTGACTCAAATGGTAAGAAAAATGGAGTTGTTCGAAAAGGTAGCATGACCAGAACCGTCATAACAACCAATGATAACCACATTTTTAGTGTCGTAATAGCTAGTGGTGTTGCTTCTTTGCTTTGAGATTTATAGACATTGGTCGCAATAGCCCATAGAAATGCCGCAATTAGACTAATCGCACTTCCGATAAGTAAGTCAGTTGAAATTTGCATCGAGACTATTCCAAACTAAGACCTAAACTAAAACATTACTGAACTAGATTCTATCCCACTGGTTTTCAGCTGTAGATTTCTCCCTTGTCCAAACCTTCTAAAAACTTCTTACTGTCATCTTCGGACACACAGTTCAAAATACATCCAAAATTAGGACATTGTGAACATGCCCAGTGTCTGAGTGTGACAATAAATGAAACTGCCATGACTAACTGGAAGAGTACAAATTCCCACCGATCAACAAAGTACACAATTGGAAAGAGCAAGAAGAAGCCAGTAAATCCCAAAAAGGTTGCCTGCCTGAAACGACTAATCCGCCCTGGGTTGTACTTGAATAATTTGGGACTCCCCCAATTGCCTAAACAATAGAAACGATTCTCTTTTCCATGTTCTTTCCCTGAGAATTCATAACATGGGCAGTGTCTACAGAGAACATACCACTCAAGACCTCCAGCAAAAAAAGCCATGCTAATAATGAAATATAGAATTAACATCAACATGCCTTCGGTTAGAATGAATGAACCAAGTCCCAAATATGAACCAACGTTAAAACTCCAGCCAAAATAACTGATACTAGAAGTTACCATCCCTGCAAAAGCAATTACAAAAGGCGCCCAACCTACGGTCGCAAACCACCTAGCATCATGCCAATGGTATCTTGCCACAACACCATGAAAAACTCTCTGCTTCACTTTAGTCATCTAGACTCCTCCTCGTGTTACATCTGGATGATTCCTTCTGCCTGAATGACTGTGTATCTATACTTCTGTGGATCCACTTCCAAGACTTTGATTTGATCAACATTTACAACAAAGATACTATGTATCTCAGATGTTGCAAGCTCATTATACAAAACTGGTGGGGAGAGGTATTGGGAATCACAGAGATCTTTTAGTTTAGAAAGCTCAGCAGAATCACGTTTCCCAACAGATTGAAGCATAGCATTAGGAATTTGCAAAACATGATAGTGTGGTGTGGCAAGACTGAAGAAATGACTGAATCCAGCATAACGGGCTATCTTTGCAGCAATCCTAGTTAATCTATAGGTGCCCGGGTATAGCGCAGCTTTTGGAGGTACAAATCCAGTTTCCACCTCTACGACAAGAGTTTCTTCATTCTCCGATGTGCCATGCATTTCACTCAGAATCGCATCTTTTGCATCATCATTAATATCAAGCATTCTTTCTCTCACTGCAAAAATATCCGCCATTAACGCACCACCATTCAGGGGATACTCAATCTTGACTCTAAACCCATTTTCAATCAGGTGCTTTGCACAGAGGAACTGCATTATACTATGATTTATCTTCACCAGACGCTTTTTGCTTAGTTCAACGAATCTGTCACGAACTTCGTATAATTGATCTAATACTTCTGATGATGTCGCTAATTCAATTTTTTCTAGTAGAATATTCATATCTTTAATGAATCGTTTTTTGACCATCTAGCATCACTGAACCAGAAGGCTCTGGTCTTCATTTCGACCTAAGTGACCTAATAGTCTACCGAATGTGGTAGATTTGGCAAATCAACCGAAGAAAAAGACAGCTATTGTTTATAAGAAAATATTACATATGTAATACAGGCCGTCGAGGAGTTCGCTCACGACAAGTGTACTCGGTCGATTCATGTTGAGTGACGCCATCGAGATGGTCCAAAGATGGCGAGGCGAAAAAAACAACATGAAGGACTGACCAGCGATTGACAAGACTGAGCAATTCGTACCTATCAATGGGTGCATGTTGTGCCCAAGACAGTCTTGAAATTCAGGTAATCATTGGACATTGTCGAGGCTTAGACTCGGCGGCCCTCTTGCGTTTTGGCAGTTTATGGGTTCGTATTTTATCTATGCAATACACTCTGAAGTTGACCAACAAAATTTTCAGCCAAAATTCTTAGATTTGGAAAAACTAAAACGCTTGAATAACAAATATGACTGAACTATGATGTCAGAAGAAGAAGAGATTGACAAAATTAGAGATGTCGCAAGTCAAATCTATGATGCGATATTCGAAGGACTGGATGCTGTTGAGATAGAAGGCGAAATCTACGCTATTACTCAGACATCACGCAGCAAAGTCAAACTTGTTGAGAGAGATGGTTACACCTACATCCAACAAAATCCACATAAAGACTCCAGATGGGCGAAACTTGCACGAGAAGGACATCAGATCATGTGGGTGATGCAGGGGAGAAAATACCTTGCACAAATTAAGGATGGCAAATTCTTGAACTTAAAAAGAAAGTGATACTACCTTTTTGCTTTCTTTCTTAGGACTCCCACATAGTACTCTGGTTCTCCGATGGTCCTTTCTAGAAACCACCCCGCCTTATCTGCAATCTCCGTCATTTCATCCCTATTACTGAGTAGTATATACCACCAATCATCAACTTCACCTTTGTATCTGTTTCTGAGTTTCACAAGACCTATTGGTTTTCCTTCAGCCCTATTCTTTGCATGATACTTGAAGTGAATCTCATTATCGGTTGCTTCAGGATCCCTTGATGCCGCTAGGACCTTTGCCTCTTCACAGGTGATTTCATGAAAGCCCTCCAACATTCTTACAACATCTTTAGACTCTCCCATTATCCCAAAGTTATTCCCAAATAGAATAACTGTCTTGAAGTCCTTTCTATGTAGTTCTATTTTGTCTGCGGACATCAAATAGACATTCTCATGACCTCGCTTATGACACATTTCTACAGCTAGAGGTGACAGGTCAATCCCATAATACTCCATCCCCTTTTCCTTGACATAATCCCCCACTCGTCCAACACCACATCCCACATCTAACACAGGATCTTCAATCTCTAGAGCAGCAAGTTTCTCTGAATCTCTCCACTCCTCATAGGGTGCAATGTAATGACGACCTGATGTGTGTCTGATAAAACCGTCATCTCTCTCAATAAAATAATCTGCATCCTCTCCTTCAATAGCATCCTTCATGAATCTTCCAAATGTATCTACCATAAGTACGCAACCCTTGCGTCTTATCAAAAATCTTTCTAACGCTGATGACACAACTTCCAAGAACATTGGTCATTAGACTCATATGATATTGATTATTGCATAGTTGCATAGGTGTGTAATTGTCGTTAGCTTGGCTCAATTTGATATTGCTTCTATTATCTAGTATCATCTGTTGGTTCTTCTATATCCAAAGTGCAATGCCAGCGATAAGAGCTGAGAAGTATGGCGAGAAAGCGTGGGATGATTGCAAGAAATACAGAAGAATTGCTAGTTTCTTTATGCTTATTCTTATTGCCAATATCACTTTGTGGATTTGGATTCCTGTACCAGAGTTGAGTTGGAATATCCACTCAAATCCTCTGATTCCTCAACTCTTAGGAATAGCAATAGCAATCCCTTTCAGCATAATCCTAGCTTTTGCACTCAAAGATGCTGGCAGAGAAACTTTCGAACCAAAACAAGATACTGAGCTTTATGATGGTATATATAATTATATTCGGCATCCACAACTTCTGGGACGAACAGGACTCACAATAGTACTCACACTATGGTTAAACTCGATATTTCTTCTCATCTTCGCCACTATTTTCTTAGGGATTTTTGTTCCAACAATAATCTATTTTGAAGAGAAGGATCTCATCAAGAGGTTTGGAGATTCATATATTAAATATAGAGAACGGACAGGAGCCATATTCCCGAAACTACATAGAAGTAATGAATTTCATTCTTGGTAACTTTAGACTGGTTAAGCATGAAGTCACATGATGCGACCTCATTTAGTGACCCCCTATTGTGCCTTTCCATTATATACTGAATTCTTACTCAGTTGCGATGTTTATTATAGATAGTATGAAGGGAAGTAGCACCGATGAGTAGGACTTCAAACTTTATGGGCTTTTCCGAAGCCGATGAAAAGGCACTGCACTTAGGCAGAGTACTGATGATACTCCTTCCCACAGCGAACATCATCTTTACACTCAGTACAACTTTCTATATGATATTCATTGCAGAAGCACTTGGCGGTGGAGATTACATCGAAGGACTTGGTCTTCTTGGAATACTCATAGCAATTGAGATGATTACCCAAACGATTCTTGACTATCCCAGCGGAGCACTTGGAGATGCCATTGGTCAACGTTACGTGATTGCGATAGGTAATTCCCTATACGCTGTTGTATTCTTCATGGTTTCCTTTGTCACATCTGCAACTCCTTTCTATTATCTTGTACTCATCTACATGCTTCAGGGTCTAGCTCAGTCTCAAATAAGTGGGGCATGGGGTGCATGGTTTGACAATAATTATCGCGTAGCTATGCCGCATGACACTGAGAGAAAGCAGTACGGAGTCTTTTGGGGGCGAATGGGAATGATCTCCCAGATTGCAGCAACGATTTCACTTATTCCAGGAGCAGTGCTAGCGACTGTCTTTAACAGACCATTCGTCTTCCAAATAGAAGCTGTAGGTGCGGTAATCTTCGCGTTGTTGGTCATGCGATACATTCGAGATTTCCCAGAAGTCGAGGCGATGAGAAATGAACGACCCTCAATGAGTGAATACACAGCTCTATTGAAGGAAGGAGTCAGCTACCTGTGGCGTACTCCATTTGTCAAGTACCTATGTATTGGTTCTATGCTAACAGCCAGTACAATTACAGTTTGGGGTAACTTGATTCTCTTTCCGCTCTATTTCAGTTACCTGATTACCGATGTGGCAGTTGCTTCCTATCGTACAATTGCATTCATTCCCGGAGTTGCAGCTATCGAGCGTTCAGGAGTTTGGTCTCAGAAATTTGAACCAAAGAAATGGATTCCTATATTCAGACTTCTACAAGCATGTGGTTTTGTGTTATACATCATTTTGGCGGCTATG
>LRSL01000109.1 GCA_001563335.1 Candidatus Thorarchaeota archaeon SMTZ1-45
TGCATCAAGTAAGTTCAATGTATGACATCTCACCCACATAGTTGATTCTCATCATCTCTTGAACTCTATCTGGCTCACTTGTATGTCCAAGAACCCATGCGAGTTTAACAAGAGCTGCTTCAGAACTCATGTCGTAAGCGCTCATTGCTCCAACTTCCATGGCGGCACGACCAACTTCATAGATTGACAAATCAACCTGTCCAAAAGCACACTGCGAACTCACCACAACAAAGCAGCCTTGATCTATAGCCTGGAGGATCCCTCCTGTTAGGGCATTCTCATCAGTTGGAACATTTCCAGATCCAAACCCTTCAATGATGATCCCATGATAGCCCATGTCAACTATTCTTCCCAAAATCTGTGGGGGGAGTCCAGGAAATACCTTGAGGAGAAAGACATGATCGTCTAGGCGATTATCGAATCTGGGCAAAAGACTATGATCACGTTTTTTTCTATTATCATAGAGAATAATGTCACGAGCCAAGATGCCAATTGAGGATGGATCCATTGAGTCAAATGCATCATATGAGTTCACTCGTACCTTCTTGGTTCTTGTTGCACGATGGATTTCTCCATTGAACACGATGCAGGTTTCCCCTAGGTCACCAAAAGCAGCAACTCGAAATGCATCGAGAAGATTCCTGGGTCCATCGCTCCAAGGAACAGATGCAGGAATCTGTGCTCCTGTAAACACAATCGGTCTGCCAAAGTCTTGTATCATGAAACTCACAGCGGCAGCTGAGTAAGTCATTGTGTCAGTTCCATGAGACACAACAATACCTTGAAGGTCTGGTATCTCTTCGTTTATGTCCTTTATAGCACTGGCAAGTTCTTGCCAATGGTGGGGTTGAGCGTTTGCTGAATCTAATTGGAAGAGCTCTCTCTTGATGACTTCGATGTTGCTCATGCCCTTTGGAAGTCTCTCAAGTAGCTCTTCAACTGATAGGCCTGGTCGAAGTGCTTGGGTGCTAGAGTCGTAGATGCTTGAGATAGTGCCACCTGTTGTAATAAGACAAATCTTGATGTTTTCTTCGGAAACCATTGTGTTGTACCCAAAGTTGTGTCGTGAAAGGAGATTTATCCATGTTGTGATAAGTGGATTTGAAATGGTGATTGAAGTTGTATGACCTGGCTGTGATTGGTGGAGGTCCAGCAGGTGCAATATGTGCACGAGATGCGGCTGAGGCAGGGTTGGACGTGGTTCTGCTCGAGAAGGCGCATCACCCTAGAGAGAAACCATGCGGAGGAGCCCTCGGACCTAGGGCGATTCGAAGCATTGACTTTGATATTTCGAATGTGATTGAACGTACTTTCCATGCAGCTTTGGTATATACACCATCTATGAGAAAGGTGATTTTGACCAGTGAAGAACTAATAGGATATCTGGTGACTCGTAGTAAGTTGGACCTCTTTCTTCTTCAGAAAGCAGAAGAGGCTGGCGCTGAAGTAGTCCAAGGCACACAGGTGGTTGGAATAGAACAAACGCGTACTGGAATCAGAGCACTATCAGTCGGAGACTCATACAAATCGCATCTTCTTGTAGGAGCAGACGGAGTAAATGGCATTATCGCAAGAGAGCTTGGAATTCGTTCAAAATGGGCTCCTGATCAAGTAGCGCTTTGCATTTCTGCAGAAGTCCCAGTGAGCCAAAGTGATTTGAAATCAGCAATGATTACGCATGAGTCCAATGGATCACCAGTAATTGAAATGTATTTTAATCTACTATCTTGGGGATATGGTTGGTGCTTTCCTAAGAAGAACGGATTCAGTATTGGAATAGGCTGTCGCATGGATAAACAAGAGAATCTCCAACAAAGTTGGGAGAGATTAATAGAATTAATCGAAGTAGAGAAAGAGATAGAGATTGATACCTCAAACAAAGTGTCATATAGAGTTCCACTCGGAGGGAAATTAAATCGATATATCGCGAGAAGGAGTATGCTAGTTGGAGATGCTGCGGGTTTAGTTTCTCCACTCACGGGAGAGGGAATATCCTATGCAATCCAGTCTGGAAAACTTGCTGCAAAAATAGCTTCGGAAGCAGTTGAGATGAGGGCGCCTCTTCATGTTGCAGAGTACGAAAATCAACTGAAAAAGACTGTTGAACGAGAACTTGTGGACACTAGGTGGATTTCGGAGGTTTTACACAAATCGAAAAGACATACAGATCTACTTTTTGAGATAGTTGATGAGGATCCTTTGATGAGGAAGTATATGACTAATATAGTGTCACGAATCACTACTTTTTCAGATATAAGAGGCAAGGTCGGAAAACGGATGCTCTCAAAACATCCTCTAAAGTCCATTAGATTGGGATTGAAGGGTTAGTTCAATGATCGATTGGACTCATGATAACAGCTGAACCGTCCTTGCTTAGATGTATCCGCATGAAGTCGCACGCTAGGACTGAGTTTGAAAAGACTGGGATTGCTTCTCCAATAACATCCTCTCCATCATAATATCTGGGACTATAATGCGTCAGAACCAGTAATTTCACATCTGATTCTTTTGCCAGATTTGCTGCTGCCGCAGCAGTTGAATGGCCTCGTTCTTCAGCAAGATCGGCATGCTCTGATGTATACATAGCCTCGCATATCAGAATGTTAGCTCCACTTGCGGCTTTCTTAAGTTCATCACATGGCCTTGTGTCTCCAGAGTATACAATCTTCAAAGGATTCGGACTGGGTTCAGTCACATCTTTTGAAGAGATTCTTGTTCCATCTTCAAGTTCTACTGATTCACCAGATGCCAATGCCTTCCAAAGAGGACCCTGAGGAACACCAAGCTCTTTGGCTTTTGATGGTAAAAATTTCCCTGTTGTACGAGTCCATATGATCTCATATCCAAGTGCATAGCCCCTGTGGTCAACTTCGAATGCGCGAACTGAAAGATCCTGATGATGGAAGATTTCACCAGGACCGATTGCATGAACAGTCGTTTCAAAAGTAGTCCCAAGGTTGATTGTAGATTGACTGACCTTGACATATTCGATCAGCTCTTTAGGCCCATAGATGTTCAATGGTTTTGTCCTACCAAGAAGAGAAAATCTCAACAGGAGACCTGGCAAACCAAGTACATGGTCAGCATGAACATGTGTCACAAAGATTGCCATCTTTTTGTTCAGCCCTAGCTGTGCTTTCTCGTATTGCCTTTGGACATCTTCGCCCGCATCAAAAAGAAGTACCCATCCTTCATAACGAATCGCGATAGCTGGATGGTTTCTTTTTTCTGTTGGAATTGACCCACCAGACCCTAAGAAGACTATCTCAATCATGAGTCACTCACTAAAAAGACTAACACCGTACAAGATTAGGGTTGTGTCACTCAGGACTCATGCTAGGTCAAGAGGAATATCATTGGGCGTGGCCTCCCTTCTTACTACACTATAGGTCAATGCATCGAAGTATTTCGACACATCCCATTTCCAGCTGTCATTTCTTCGATCATACATACTTGCCACTTTCGTTGATTGACCTGTACCTGCTGCAACAACATGGGCACTGTAATCATGGATTTTAGAGGTTTCATCATTGAGCACCTTTATTAAATCACGACCAGAGCCAACAGGTAAAGCAGATACAAGCAAGACTTTCTTCTCTGATGAATCCTCGATATTCTGAATCCTACTTTGATATGTAATTGGTAGATGATTCCATGCAGAAATTATATCACCGGCGCATTCAGGACTTAGAAGACAAACCACTCTGTCACTTAGACGAGGGATATTGACTCTAGCCCTTGGCAATACTACTCGCTTCTTGATTAATTGAGCCCGTCTTCTAAATGCTGTAGAAGCTGATAACCCTGTCGAAGTCACAATATCATTTCCAGTGCTATCATATTCATCAACAAGAGCATCAATTATCTTAACATCAGCATAGGTAAAACGGTTTGGTGTTCCAGGAGAAGGAGTGGCAACGTCAGCCAATAGTAGTGGATCACCACCTTTCCGTAACATTAGACGAAAGTGAAGCAGGTCAAGATTCCAACCATCTTGAGAATTGAAGTATCGTCCACTAAAGAATGGTCTTCCATCTGAAAGCGACCAGACAGAAACGCTACCTGTACTCCCTCGGAAAGACCGTATTGTATCCAGAAGTTCAGTTCTTTTCTTATGAGGGATTGTAGCAACAACCAGGACTAAGGGAGAATAACCATCAACCATGAGGGTCTTTTGTACATAAGGACCAGAGAGGACCAAAGAGGGAGATTCGAAAATAATAAGCACACGTTCAAGTCCAAGTTTGTATGTGTTCAACATACCAACTGTTCTCAAAACCCCAGATTCACTAAGTCGTTTTTGAGCTCGTCTTGTCTGAGCATAACTCAACCCGGAGTCTTTGGCTAACTCATTCAAAGCCACGCCAGGATTCTTTATAGCTGTTTCAAGAAATGGAAGCTCCGTCTTCGATAAACGGGATATATTATCTTCCCAAAGATGTACAATAAGACTCATGACATCCCTTTGAGAGATGATTGAAACATCACCAAGATTTACCACTTCTTCTAATCGTCGTGTCAAGAGGGAATATAGACTTCCTCTGTAGGACGTCACCATTGAACGTATTAGTTCAAATTCTGCATCGGTTTGAAATACTTGGAGTTGACCACCCTCTTCAAAAGTCCTCACAAGACGTAAAATCGCAATTGCACTAGGTGAAAGTTTGTTCTCAAAAGTTGGACCTTCGTCCTTACTCATTACTGTTTCATCCTGATCGTGGGTGTCGATATCTGGCTGAGTCACAATAAACCCTCACAGACTCTATTCTAAAGGCGAGTAATACCTTTGATAGAAAGTCTTCAGGATAGCATAAAAGGCCGTCAAAGCGGCTTACTGTCTTTCCAGAGGGACTCAAAGTAGCTACTACTCATCGCCGCGAAGATGGCATGGGAGGAGTATATCCCAAGGAATTCATCACTCTCTTCACCACCAGCTAACATAATCAATGTGTCTTTCTGATCTACCACAAGACCAGCTCCAAAAACACGGTCTCTAGTTCGAATTTCAAACTTCTCTGGAATACGCTTTTTCAAAGCATTTGTGATTGATGATGTGAGGATTCGGACCTTTGCTTTCACAAATAGGACTCGTTCGACAACCGTATCAACGTCTTCTGCTGATAAATCAAAAGATGGAAGAGAGAGAAGAACCTCCTCCTTTGCAGAGTCTAGCATCTCCATTGCCTTTGCAAGGATTGAAGCCCGACCATGAACGACCCAAACATCCCTTGGTGTTACTTTTGTTTCCTTTTCAAACAAAGGTTGGAGCTCTTCAACAACTACCCTACTAGATTCTCTCAGTCGTGCCTCCCAATCCAATCGAACTAGACGCATCACTTCTGTTGGAGCCTTTGCAATGTATATAGTAGGCTTTCCCTTCTTTATTTGGATGAACTGCTTTTCTTCAAGGCGACCTAGTACATCATAGATTCTTGAGTAAGGAACCTTGGATTTAGTGGACACATCTGATGCACCCATCTGCCCACCAGCAACAAGTGCAAGATAAGCTTGGGTTTCGTATTCTGTTAGACCAAGATGTTTCAGTGCCTTTAGGGTAGCCTCGCTAACTGACATTATTGTTCTTAGTAGAGGTCAATCTCTTCCGACTTAAGGGTTGTCAAGCATAGAAGTATACCAACGCAGAAACCCCTCGAAGGCCCTTGTTCTATGGGAAATGCGGACTTTCTCCTCAAGAGTGAGCTCTGCATAGGTCTTCGTGAAACCTTCTGGCACAAAGATGGGGTCGTAACCAAAACCACTCTCTCCCGCAGGCGTACGTGCGACAGTTCCGGACATACTTCCTGAGAAGACCTTCAAGCGTTCACCATCACAGAACCCGACAGCTGTCTTGAACCTCGAGGTTCGTTCCGTTTTATCAGTCATAAGTCGGAGTATACCTTCATAGCCTATTGACTTCAGGACAATTGCGGCATATGACCCTGGAAAACCATTGAGAGAGTCAACAAAGAACCCTGTGTCATCTACCACAACTGGTTTTTGAAGAGTATCAAATGCAACTTTGGCCGCAACCCGTGCAATCTCCTCTACGCGCTCAGAGCGAATCTCATGTTTCTCAACCGATGTTGTATTGAATTCCACGTTGTATTTTCTGAAGAGAGGAGTAAGCTCCTGGAGTTTGTGTTTGTTCTGTGTGATTAGGACTAGCCTATCCTTTGACATATTCCAGGATCTCCTTAATCATCTTGTAAGATGACCGGGTCTTCTCAAGATCAAACATACCCGTAGCGTTCCAGAGAATGACATGTGCGAGCCCTTGTTTCACATAGTCTTCAAGTATTCCAATGAGGGTTTCTTTATCGCCAGTCATATAGAACTCCTGTAAAACTTCTAGCGGCACCTTTTCGATCGCATCTAATGTGGTCTTTCGATCATATCGCATCGGAATGTAGTTGGTGAGTCCATGAAAATCATCACCAAAAGGATGTGAATATCCCAAACGTGTCCAGTTACTTGCTGAATGCATTAGAGCAAATGCTCTGGCAAGAGGGGTTTTCATCAGCCTCTCACATTCCGCGGGATCATCATCAATAATGCACCACTTCCAAAAGGCGGCTGTGAAAGGTCCGGTGCGATCTAATTTCTTTCTGTGATCCTGAATGATTTTTAGACCCTCCCCGTATTGCTTTGGTTTTGCGGTATGTGGAACCCATCCATCTCCATATTCAGCTGCGAGTTTGAGCATCTTGGGGCCCACGGCTGCAATCCAGATTGGCGGTGGCTTTCCATCCACGGCAGGCCTCAGAGACATGACTGCGTCCTTGAGTTTCCAATAGCGGCCATCATAGCTAAATGGTTCATGCGTATTCCAAACCATTTTGATAATCTCAAGAGCCTCACGAAGTTTTCCTACCTGGCCAGAGTAGTTCAACCCATATGGTTCGATATTCTCAAGCTCTCCAGCTCCAATGCCAAGTACTGTTCTTCCTCTACTGATATGATCCAGTGTGAGAAAGGTTTGAGCAATAAGGATTGGATGTCGTCTGATTGGTTCAGTAACTGAAGAAATCAGTTGTACATTCTCAGTAACCGACGCGCAGGCACTCATGATGCTAGATAACTCGTAGTATGTGTGAGGCGAATGTTGGAAAACAGCTAAGGGTGTAATGTCAGGAGTCCAGATGCTTTCAGGAATAAATCCAGCAAAATGGTCTGGAAAAGCCATACTATCGTAGCCTAAGGAGTCAATAGTTTTTGCATTCTTCATCGCATTGTCCCAGGGTGGAAGAAAGGGGCCAGGAGCTCCAATCTTCAAATCATGTATGTCAGCCATTTATTCGCATGTCTCCGCAAAGTGAATGAGGACTTTCTTGACTTTCTCAAAGTCAGTTAGATGCATGAACTCGTCTACCCCGTGATAATTGTTGTCATCCGCAAGTGTTCCGTAACAAACTGTTGGTATTCCGTGAGATGTGAAATAGTGACCGTCATTTCCTCCCAAGTCCGCTGCGATGGTAATGTCTGGGTCATCAACCTCTTTAACTGCCTCGTGAAATGCAACAATGTATTTGTTCGTAGGGTCAGAACCCCAACCAGCATGTTTAGTCTTGAACTCAAGAGTTGCCTCAACACCAGTTTCCTCCTTGGCCTTCTCGAAGAAGTCTTCGATGTCCTTGACAACATCTTCCACTCTCTCTTCAGGGATTGTCCTACAATCAAAGGAGATCTCAGCCTTCCCAGGAATCGTATTCGTCTTGCTCCCTGCATTGTAGACGGTCATTGAGAACCGACCCCATAGTGTCATGTGAGGACTGCCTGGTGGTGCAAGAAGTTCAGATTCGACCTTTCGACGGACGTCTGCAAAGTCTAGCATGACCTGCATTAATGGTATCGAGAGATGAATCGCATTGGCAAACTTGAATGGGTAACCAGCATGACCCTGTGTGCCTCTCACAGTCATGGTGCCTGAGATGACACCACTTGCCCCATGGCTAACATATTCGGGTCCTGAGTCAACAACTATTCCAAAGTCACCACGAATCTTTGGAGGTCCGTTCATCAGGTAATCTATACCCCAAACCCCACCGATTTCTTCATTTGGTGAGATGAGTATTTTCCAGTTGACCTTTGAGCTGCCCTTCTTGATCAATTCTTTTGCAGCACTTACTGAAGCGACGATGTTACCCTTGTTGTCACTGACACCTCGACCATAGGCCTTGTCCTTTTCTACTGTGAGTTCAAACGGAGGTCTCGTCCACTCATCTACCTCTCCGGCAGGCACCACATCATAATGTGTGCAGAGCAAGATTGTTGTCTTTGCTCCTACATCCATAGTTGCTACAATATTCGGTTGAGGAATACCATCATGCATGGAATCATAGACATCAACCTTGAGTCCTGCGTCTTCACAGTATCTCTTGATTACTTCAGCGCAGACGGCGTAGTTCTTCTTCTCATCACTGTTTGTATCCAGCTCAACAATCTCTCTAAGGAATTGCTCTTCCCATTTATCCATCACAGCTCATCTCCAATCCGTATTGCTGGTAGAGCTAATGTCACTCATATTATTTCTGGCAGGTCTGGCAATAGTTGGTCCTGAACCGATTTGCAGTAACTTCAGAAACTCGACCACCACAGAGAGGACAAATCTCACCACCTCTGTTATGAACCATTAGGAAATCCCTCTTCTCTGCTGCAATCTCGTCGAGAGATCTTTCAGCGAGAATGCCTCGAATTTGGACCAAGACTTTTTTCATTGCAATATAAAGGCTCTCGATTTCCTTGTCAGTCAGACTAGATCGTTTGCGAAAAGGCAAGATTCCAGCGTAAAGTAAAATCTCGTCAGCATAGGCATTCCCAATTCCTTTCACAAATCTTTGATTCCGTAATACATTCTTGATTTGCCCATTATGGCGTTTGAATCGCTCTTGGAACACATTAAGAGTTAGGGCAGGATCTAAGGCTGAGGGGCCTCTCCCCTCAAAGTCTGCAACTGCTGAATAATCTCCTTTGTCAACGAGATATATCCGCCCCATTTTCTTTGTGTCAGAATACCAAATATCCAAGTCTTTGGTGTGAATGGACACCATGTCATATTTTGTAGGCTTTTTGAACCTTGGAATCACCCTAATTTTTCCTGTTAACATGAGATTCAGCACAAGATCATAATTGGTAAGTGAAAAAATCAAGAACTTGCCATCTGCGGTCACAACCTCAAAGGTTTCTCCGACTGATTTTTCCTCAAAGTGTTTAATTGGCAACCCATGGACTACTATATGATTATGAACCACAGTCTTCTTAATGGTCAGACCTGAAAGAAGACTTGTCAATTGTTTGGCAATAATCTCTAGTTCTGGAAGTTCTGGCATCTGCTCACCAAAGTCCAGTTTGGATTGACGCTTGATGATAAGATAGTTTTGCATCCACTAATCGCAACGACCAAAAAGGGCTACTCGTATCGAGGATGACATAGAAAGTGGTGAATGAACATGAACCATCGCCTGAGAATCATTGCGGCAGTTAGTTTCACATTTTTGATTACTCTTTCAATTGGATTTGTGACTGAATCTATTCGTCAGTCAATGACATTCTTCTGGATCATAGAGGAAGGTGATGAGTTCATTTTTGATGTTAAGGTCACTGGGAACATGATAGTCAATTCTACAGTTCTGCCCCCACCATTTATAAAAATGAACAACACGCAAATTCACGCGGAGGTTTTATCACTCCCGAATGTTTCTATCATATTTTACGCGCAAACTTTTCTTGAAGACATAGTAGAACACATGAAGACTAGCACTACTTTTTCAAATGGAACCGCTTTGCCAACTGGGGTTGGTTTCATAATCAATAGACTCATCTCACAATCTATACTCCCAATTGGAGGATGGACTCACCTTGATTCATTCTTTCCAAACCAAATAGATAAGCCTTCTATGGAGCATGAGTCCTATCTCTCGAGATTTCAAAACAACCTCTTCTATTTTGGCTACAGCGCGAATGAAACTAATGAAACGCAAGAGTGGCATGGAATCATAGACCTGGAAACTGGAGTCCCCCAAGTGGTGTCATTCTGGTTTTTCCGAACGAGTCAAGCTCAGACATATTGGTACAATCTGACTATGAGTCTTTTCACATAGAGTTGTTTCTGGAAATCAGTAATCCACTATATCGGACTTTTATTTATACATGAAAATGAAACTACGACACATAGGAGAGGTGTATCATGCGTGAACCAACTGTTTATCATATTCAAAAAGGCCGACTCGTCAAAATGAAGGATCCAGGAGCGTTTGGACGAGGTGACTGCTATCTTGTTGACGCCGGAATGAAGATCTACCTATGGATTGGTCCGAAGTCCACAGTGGATGAGAAATTCCTTACAGCTGCAACAGCAGTCATGAGTGACCAATCACGAGAAGGAAAGGCAGACATCGACCGAATTGATGGAGGAAATGAGCCTGCTGAATTTAAAGCGCTCTTTGACGACTTCTGCTTAACTGATGAAGACACCGAAGGCATCTTGAAAAAAGTCCAGATGGAAACACATGAGCATAGACTTTGGCGAGTTCATCGTGAGGGAGATGAAACTTTCTTTGCAGAAGTTGACTTAAACAAGAACTCTCTGAAGAGTGATGATGTTTATCTTCTTGATGCATGGGATGACATTTGGGTCTGGCGAGGGAAAGATGCAACAGCTCGCGAGAAATTCGATGGAAACATCCTAGCACGTAGATATGATGCTGAACGTGTCGGAGTACAAGAGATCGAGATAATTGAAGAAGGACAGGAACCAGAAGAGTTCTTCAAGTCTTTCCCGTAGAAGAAATCATACTAACCTGTAGTGACCCGGGCGAGGTTCATAGAGGACACCATTGTCCTTCATCCGCGCAAGGGTTTCTGCAGCAACATGATGCTCAACACCTGCTTCTTCTGCAATTTCGTTCAGGGTTGGTCCCAGATACCCCCTTTTCCCTGTATCTAATTTCTTGATTGCTTTCAATACACGAGTGTTGAATTTGTCAATGCGACTTCCTTTACCCCACTCCTTCTCAGCACTTTGTTTCAACTCTGTGAGTTCGATAAACTCCTTGAGGGCTGGTTCGAGGATTCGATCCCATGCGTGTTTTAGGTCATTGGTATTCACCTTATCCTTCCAAAACGCCCGGGCTGATGAACGGGCAAGCCTTAGAGTACTTAGTGGTCGTCCAAGAGCGTCCGCGTCCAGCAGATGTCCTCGTGCCAGAACCCTCTCTTCAAAACCAAAGCTCTCACGGAGAACATCCAATCTTGCCAAGATATGTTCAGTACCAGCATCAATACTCCGCTTAGTAATCTCAGGAGTAAGCATTTGAAATGTTATTGCAGATTTGAGAATAGGTAATCGTAGATTCGAGGGATTTCCAGTTTCAACCCAAAAGTCTTCAGATGCCAAAGCTAGTGGAACATCCGGGAGGATTGCAGTTTCAGTTTTTGTGATTGCACCAAGAGAAACTTCTCTATATCCAGCAGGGTCCTTTCGTTGTACACAGATTTGTTGCATCTTGTTTATTGAAAAAGATCCAACATCGAATCGCCAGAGGCGGGGAGATTTCACTTTAATACCCTGAGCATTCCTGAATGATGGATGTCGACCCTTCATCGCAGGAGGAACCACACTCTTGATGAATGACAATAAACGTCGAACTTGAGCCTTGGAAGCAATTGCTTGAATACCTGTGGTTAACCCTCCAATACATTCTTGATATGGCGGACTAGAAACAAATAGACGGGCAAATACCCTTTTACTTGCTTCACTCATTCCCACGTGCTCAAAGAGGATTTCAGAGATTTCATTAAGCCTCAGCGGAGGTCGAATATCTGAGATGAAGTCAATCGGTCTGGCACTCCAAGTTTCAGCTGCAATAGCACGAATTATTAAATTTGATTCTTGAAGTGGTCGTGGTGCCGCCACGCGAGAACCAACCACCTCTATAAAGGCTCCATCTGGAGGTAGCTCTTGATCTCTCTCAAAGAAGATGAATTCTCCATCCATCAGCCAAGGACTAGGTGTCAGAAGCACCAAGCTTGTGTCACGTGTGTGATGAACAAAGCCATGATATCTGTAAAGACGGGCTGTTTCTTTTTCCCGAAATTGCTTAAGTAATTGTGATTCCCATTGTGCTAGTTCAGTTCCATACTGTCGGGTATAGAGGTCACTGATACTTGTGGCATCTGCAAGCCTATCATGATTTGAACCATGACGTCTAAATAACTCCTCTATATCCATGTGAATCAATCTCTCTTTGCTGCTCTTTTCTGTTTCTTCTCTCTGCGAACATATTCACGATATGCCTTAGGGTATGTTTTTGCTAGCTCCTCTGCTGTTGGTAGGCGATCGCTGTAGGGGATATATGATCCTCCGAGTTTAGCCTTGGCGAGTTCCTTTTCTAAGAGAGGTCGAAGTTTTTTATTGATTTCAAAACCAAGGAAATGGCGGAAGTTCATTTTAGCAGCCACTGCAGTTGTGCCATTCCCCATGAATGGATCAAGTACAATATCACCAGGTTTTGAGGAGAAATCTATGCATCTTGAAACCACCTCAAGTGGAAGGGTTGTGGCATTCTTAGTAAGACCTGTACGATACTGGCGCTTAACTGACCAGACATCCTCAGGATAGTTTTCAATCTTGTTGAAGAAGTACTTTTGTGAGTTCTTGACAAGAAGTACGATGTGGTAATGACTTGTAACAAATCGCCTCTTCGTATAGACTCCAAATGGATAGTGCCATATTAGATGATTCAGAGTCACAAGCCCAGCGTCACGGGCTCCTTGAAGCACAGCATCGAGGTTTGTCCAACCACTGAAGACATAGGCGGATGATTCTGGCTTCATGATTCTAGGTAGTTTCGAAAGCCATCTTGATGTGAATTCTTGATAAGACTCACTTGTTTCCTCATACCCCTCAACAACTAAGCGCTCATCTCGATTGTACACACTACTCTTTCCATTAAAGGCAATCCCGAAGGGGGGATCTGCAATGACCATGTCTATTGACGCATCAGGAAGTCGCTTCATCCCAACGACACAGTCTTCGAAACTGATTGTATCCAACTCGAAATTAGGTGATGGTGACTTGGTTTCACTGTAGAGGTTTTCAGCCTCAGCTTTAGACCAATCGAATGCTGGTTTGAAGTAGAATTCAGCAAGGTTGGGGACATATCGTTTCGTTCGTCCCTTCCTTGTTTCATCCTTCTTTTTTGAATCTGTGTTAGTGGTCATATGCAGTTTCACAAAGATGTTCTAGTCGGTTCTTCTTAAGACTAGTCATTCACATTATATCTGATGGATCGACCCCACGGGACATTGCTCGTTTTGTCATCCAGTCCAGTTGGTTAGCTGGCTGTTCGGGTCTATCAGGAGATTCATCACGAACAAGCTCAAGCGCGCCTTCAGGGCAAACGATCGCACAAACACCACACCCGATGCATCGCTTTGTGTCAACAACACAGACATCTTCAGGAACACTGAGTGCATCAAACTGGCATCGGTCAACACATGATTCACAGCCTGTGCAGAGGTCAACATTCACAGTCATTATGAAGTCGGTCTTTATGTATTCACGAGGATTCTCAAGTTTCTCTACACCTCTAAGGATACCACAGCAACACGTACAACAGTTGCAAATGAAGGTCCTTCCAGACTGAACATTGTAGGTGCAATGAATTAGACCTGCTTCTTCCGCTACTCTCAGAAGTCTGAGTGCCTCCTCTTTTGTGATTGGTTTTGTGAGCTCATCATCATCAAACGCATTCTCTTTGTTTGGAGCAAATGCAATACAGACTTCCCGCGGATAGTCACAACCCTCGCCAATCAGATCTTTTTGCTTGCGACAAATACAGTCTCGAACACCCCATGAAGCAGATGACTCGATTATCGCTTCAGCCTTCTCAAGACTATGAATCTCAAGCTCTGTACTCACGCTCTGATTGACAGGAATCACCTGAAAAATGACGGGTCTGGTTTCTACTAATTTTCTGAATCCATTCTTATGTGAAAAATACTGTTCGAGGATTTGAGCAAACTCAGCATCCATTCTGTTGAGTTGCTCCTCATAGATACCAACTGCGAAAGGTAGCAGACCGTACTTTCTAGCACCTGCACTCTTTGACACCCATGAGTTGATCTGACCCTTCTCACGCATCAGTTCAAGAGTTTTCTCTAGTTCTTCCTTTGGACGATTCAACCTGACAGATATTTCATCCAATGTTTCACCACTGAGCTTTAACTGGCTGGCAAGCTCAGCCTCCTCTGGTTTGAATATCCACTCGAGTACTCGGAGATGTGAGCCATCTTCAACTGGTGGAAACCCATTTGGAATAGTGTCTAAGACTTTAGCGAGTTTTTCATATGGATTCATGACAATCACAACTCAGTCTTCATGTGAAGCGTTCAAGATAATCCTTCTGTTATGCTGGACACTGGAGCTTTATACCGAGTGGGCTGAGTTCCTCATTTACTTTCTCCACAATAGTATTGCACTCTAAACCCTTGCCAATCAGAATATGAGCTAAAGATTGTTGGAAAGGTGGAAGAAATGGGATTTCACTAGCGGCAAGAATTTCAGTATAAACTTCTTTAACGCGGGGAGCTGTCAGATAGTTTTCAAGCTCATCGAGAGTCGTCTGTGTATCAAGGAGCATCAGTCCAATCTTCTTGAGAAATGCAGGTTTTGGAACATTAACAGAAGGACCGAATAAAAGATCCACCTTCTCCTCGAACCAATCTTGCATCCGGTCTACAGTGTAAGCTGGAAGCACTATTGGTGAATCCCCATCTTTTACGGGAGCAATGATTCTAATTAGACCACGTTTTTCAGCTGAGAGCACAAAGTCTGAGAAGCGTCTATAGCCTATTTTATTGGTTTCAAGTCCACGCTCTCGAAGCTCAATTCCTAGCTCCATAAGAGTAAAAGGAGGACCTTCATTGAAACGTTCTTCCACAACTTGTGTCATGAATGCGAATGCTTCATTCACTTCTTGTGATATCTTGACCGACTGTGGAGATATCTTATCGGGTAAGCTTAGAATTGTTCTTGGCATTTCACCCTCTCGGATAATGTAGTTTTGTGCTTCAGCCCAATCCAAGAAATCATTCCAATGACCAAATCCCATTGTAGCTTCATCAAAATCAGGGTTCAATGACCTCATCACGTGTTTTGCGTGTCCTACACCAGGCATGTTACTTGTTTTAGTGATTACTCGAATCACTTCCTGTAGTTGAACAGCTGCGAGATGTCGCAGTTGCACAATACTTTGAACTGACTCGTCGCAGTCTTCTGGACGAACACAATCCAGAGCTGGTCTGAAGGAAAGGATATCGCTGTAGATTGTAGCAAGTTCAGGAAGTTCAGATGCAGTAATGATTGGATTACTGATCAACCACAATTCTACACCATGTTCACGGAGTGCACCGGCAATAAGCTTGAAGTCACCATCTCCGGTGATTAGAACATAACGTGTAGTTTCAGGGTAGTGTACAAGATGGTCCAAGATATACGCAGCCATCTTATAGTCACTAGCATTATCGCGTTCGTCAGGGATGTGAATTAAGTCATAACCTAGAGCATAAAGTTCCTCAGCCATCCGTCGTCTTGCATCCCAATCAGCAAAAGCATACGCACGAGTAATAGCCCCAGCTTGGCGTATCCTCTCAGTCATGGTTCTGTGGGTGGCTGATTCATCAGCGACGTTTTCAACGTCCCAAAAGATTGCCATATGAGGTGTGTTCTGTGGAAAGGCCATTGAGAAACGCACTCCATTTCATTCACTCTTTGAAACCGGTGCTATATGAGCTTGCTGACATTACGAGTTGGGTAATTACTAATACTATCACCCTTTGGTAAAGGGGATTCAACGACTAAGTGCTGTTGTGGATTTTATCTAAGCAGGAGAGTTGTGGAGGGTCTATTCATCTTGGAATAGTCAAGGAACTACTTATCGTATTCTGCTACAAGCTTCATGTAACTCCTTTAGGAAGATGAATCGCAAACTCACATGTATCATCTCCCTTTGTCAGGGACTTTACAATTTCTATCTTCAGAGGGTGTTCAAGGATTCCCTCCCAAAGCTGTTTTGGCCAACCTGCAGAACAATAGCAGAAGACCTCTGGGGTTTCATCAAGGCAATCTCTAATCAATGGACAGAAGCAGTAGGCTCTTCTTCTCTCAGCAGCATTTTTAGATTCCTTATACGCTGATGGATTGGCAGGGCTTTTCTCCGAATAGATGATGGAACCCTCACGTCTGAGTAATTTTGGATAGTATCCACCTTTAGATGTCATTGCTTCAATAACAATATCAACACTTCTAGTAGATCTGAAGAGATCCCTCATTGGAGGTATGAGCTCTATAGGGTAAACATGTGCACAGTGTGATAAAATCTCGAATTGCTGTTCACCATTTGCCATATTTTCCAAGATGCCAAGAGATTCACAGAGAGCTTTCTGGCGAACATCTGCAGGAGAGTCGATACTGAGTTTACTTATTGGTGCCAAGATTTCATCTTTGGCTTCTAAGCCCAGCACAGCTTCTAACTTAGCCATGTATCTCTCGGTCCAATCATGAAGTATTGCTTGAATCTCAATCACAGTATTCTCAGGGTGCTCTATATCTAAGTTATAGTAGACTTCTCTTGTTGATTCAGCAATAGGATGACCTCTCTCGTAGGTGTGCCTAGATACCCTAGAGTAGGAGTGGTTTATCTCTGAATAAGGTCCTCTATGTATCATTGTCATTGCATCCTTTCTGGGGAGCTTTACTGAAGTTAGCTCATTCCCTTCAATCTCCTCTTTAATCGGAAGACACACATCCATATCATGACCATCTGAATCACTTACGCCCCAATGATGAATTACGATAGGATTTCCAGCGACCAAATTTCCAGCAACTGCGTTAAGACTTGTAAAAACTTCTGGAAGATCAGCAACTGAGCCATGAATTCGATTCTGTGCTACAAGAGTTTCATCTAACACCTTATGGACTACTTTCTCCTCAATAGAGTGCATCTCTGAATCACTCTGGAGTACATCATTGAAATCATATATCAATAACAAGTTCGTAGCAAGATTTCAGCATTTAGATAGATGCTCACATCAGGTCAGTTTTAAGAGCATGTCATCTAAACGACGGATGGGTCTTGAGTATGAAGAAAGACGCTTGGGATTGGATTTTAGCAAACGAGAGTATGATTATCGAAGCAAGTGATAAAGTATGGAGACTCGCAGAACTTGGACTCGTGGAGGAGAAGTCCTCAAAGTTTCTGGCTGAGATTCTGGAGGACCATGGTTTTATCATAGAGATGGGAGTTGCAGATATGCCAACGGCGTTCATAGCAACATATGGCAAGGGCAATCCCACAATTGGGTTCATGGGAGAATATGATGCACTTCCAGGATTATCACAGAAGCCAGTTCCATATCAAGACCCTATAGAAGAAGGAGCACCAGGACATGGGTGTGGGCATAATATCCATGGTGTTACTGGTGTGATGGGAGCAATTGCTACAAAGGTAGTGCTGGAAAAGCATGGTCTTGATGGTACTATCAAGTTCTTTGGTACTCCCGCTGAGGAAACATATAGTGGGAAGGTCTTCATGGTCAGAGCTGGTTGTTTTGATGGCATTGATGCAGTTTTCAGCCACCATCCTGGTCGGTTCAATGTTGCGGGATTGGGTAGCAGTCTTGCCATGAATTCAGCGAAGTTTCACTTCTATGGCACTACCGCTCATGCAGCGGCTACTCCCTATGTTGGTAGAAGTGCCCTCGATGCAGTTGAGCTCATGAATATCGGTGTGAACTTCATGCGTGAGCATGTTGTTCAGGAGGCTCGTGTTCACTATGTAATCGAAGAGGGAGGTTTACAGCCAAATGTCGTACCCGATTATGCTCGTACTTGGTATTATATTCGAGCACCAGAACGTGAACAGGTTGACCAAATCTATGACTGGGTATTGAAAATTGCTGAGGGGGCTGCATTGATGACTCAGACCAAACTCAAGATTGAGTTTATCGAAGGATTATCCAATGAACTTCCGAGTAAAGGTCTGAGTAAGCTCGTCATTGCTAACATGAGAGAGATTGGTGCTCCTGAGTATACAGAAGACGAGATGAAATTCGCAACTGAGATGGCCAAGACTGTTTCAAAAGAGGTAAAGATTGAGCAACTAAGGGCCTCTAAACGACCTGGATGGGAGCAATTGGTTGAGGATGATGTTCATATCGATAGGGAGATACATGACCCTTGGGATGAGGGAATTGTATGGCCAGGTTCCACCGATACTGGCGATGTCAGCTGGATTACGCCAACCATGGAATTCCAAACTGCTACAGCCACCCTTGAGGCGGCAGGTCACGATTGGCAATGGACAGCTTGTTGTGGAATGAGTATTGGTCACAAGTCACTCATTTTGGCAACCAAGGTTATAGCAGGATCGGCAATAGAACTTTTCACAAAACCAGATTTGCTCAAGAAAATTAAGGATGAACATGTCGAGAAAATGGTGGGTAGGAAGTACAAGTGTCCAATTCCAAAGGATGTAAGACCACCATTGGAAATTGCTAAAAAACGGGCCTTGAAATGACCAATTTTAAGTTTGGCTATGGCAACGTCTTCTACAGCTTGTGACTAAACACTACGCAAAGAAATGATTGAACGTCTTTGATATATCTATTCGAATCAGTGGAATGATGCGATAATGCTTCTTGCAATCATCTCAAATGCTTTGTTGACATTCATATCGAGGCGAACAGATGTTTCAATATGGTCTATACCGAGCTGAGCAGCTATATTCTGGCCTTCCTCCGTAGAAACAACCCGATCCATTGCGAGGTCTGTTTTGTTGCCAACAAGAATGGCTCTGTAATCGTCTAGATTTCTATCAACCTCATTCTTCCATTCAAGGACTTCGTTAAGTGATTCCCAAGATGTAACATCGTACATGAAAATTACTCCTTGAGCCCCTAAGTAGTAGTTCGCACGTGTTCGTTCAAGAAAGTCTTGAGAGCCTAGATCCCAGATTTGTAAGTTCACAGAGTCCTCATCAACATCCATTTTCTTGTAGGCAAATCCTACTCCAAGTGTTGGGGAATAATGTTCACGGAATGTTCCAGTTGAATACCTAATTATGATGCTGGTCTTTCCTACTGATGCTGATCCAACTGTAACTATCTTCAATAGATAGGAGGGACTCATGCACTGTCACCATCAATCTTTCTTCAACATTCTTAGATAATAGTTGCTCAGATGAAAGCAACTCTGATTTAACCATTAGATTATGATTTCTTTTGGTATTAATATGCCACGTTGAGTTGCGAGAATTAGAAGAGTCAATTTAGCAGCAGGACCAAGGTTCGCATATTCCACCATTATACGTTCGAAGGTCTCAACGCGATCTCTTCCTACCCATTCAGTAGGAAGAAGATCAATTAATGGAGTTCCTGAAGCTGAGCGGATCTGCGTAATACTCTCAGATTTGTAAATAATATGACCTCTGGTTACAAGAATATATGCAAGTTCCTCTAAGGCACTGGACCAGACAATTTGCAACCGACTTGTTTCAATTGGTCCGACATGCGGCTTTGTAGGAGTACTCAAAATCTCTAGCCAGTATGCAAATTCTTCAAAGCCTCTAAGGTCGAATGCCGAATAGCGTCTTATGATTCGTTGTGAAAAGACTGTTGTCAAGTTTCCTATAAACCGTTCAATTTTTGTGGGATTTAATGCATTCACAAATTGAGCAAGTATTTTCATCCATTCTCCAAAGAGCATCATTAGCCTTCTTTGATTCAATCCTTCAAGGACCTTGAAATCAAAATCAA
The DNA here is from genome assembly GCA_001563335.1 of Candidatus Thorarchaeota archaeon SMTZ1-45. Taxonomy (GTDB): domain Archaea; phylum Asgardarchaeota; class Thorarchaeia; order Thorarchaeales; family Thorarchaeaceae; genus SMTZ1-45. The sequence continues at coordinate 19,813 of LRSL01000109.1, forward strand.
CAGACCATTTACCATCTTTCAGTACTAACTGACTGAGAGCTTCTGGTGCTTTGGAGGTCTTCATGACGAATTGTAACCCATTTGTCGCTTCAGTCACATTGTAGGTCCCTTCAGCCACGCGAATCGCAAGCTCAAGTGCTTCTTTCGCTAGTAGAATGCGCCTTTTTTCTGGTGTAAGCGCTTCGATGACTCCAACTTCAATAAGGAAATCTAAAGATCTCAGGAGTTCACTTTCATCATAGCGAGCACCAAGCTCAGCAAGTATCTCCCTCACCGTCCGACGGCCGTCTATTAGCCCTGCGAGATGTGGTATTACGTCAGCCATATCAGGATGTAGAGTGCGGAGGTCTTGTGTTTCTGCTGATGTGGCTTGAGCATATCTCACAAACTGAGTCCCGGTCGTCATAAAGTCATTGAAATTAAACATATTTCGAAACCGTATGACTCGATGTGCCCAAAGTTTTGAAAGATCAAGGACAACTTCGCGACGTGACAGACCACTGACCTCGATTATCTCATTTACATTTCTAGTTCCATTTATGTAGTTCATCAAAAGACTAGGAATTGCTTCACGTGATTGTGACTTAGTTGTGAAATATGGAACCCAAGTTTCACCTAGAAGCCGGAGGGATAGCTTCTCCATAACACGCTCTCCAAATGCCTCCAAGTAGACATCCACAAATGAAGTTTCGAAGCTGTAGTCAAAAGGATCGACCACTTCAAGCCAGTCAAGTTCAAACTCAGCAAGAAGTGAGTCCAAGATATCGAGAGACTCCTGAGTCAAGCGTTGAACACTGACTGCAATCATGTTTGTATTGACACCGTTGATTAATGTAAACAATCGAGCACCATAATCAACTTGGACTATAGGAGATTTCTCATCAAAGACTTCCTTCGAGAACATGTCGATAGCAGCAAAAAAACTTGAAGCCATAACTGGGTCCATATTGAGTGCCTTTGGATCAAGCTGCATATAGAATCTAGGTGCACCACCCTTGTCAGTTATCAGGAGAGCTTCGATTGCATGACTCATCAAGTCATATCACCGGTAGATAACCTCCAGCGTCAATTCATATTAGCTTACCTTGGCTATAGAATTGACATTGTTTTTATCTCAGAAAACCTTTACAGCATAGATGTGCCTATTTTTAGCTGATTCGCTTGACGGGGTTGATGAATCTATGAAAAATTGTCCCAAATGCGGTAGAGCAAACCAGCCTACTAGAAAGTATTGCATTCGTTGCGGAGGACTTCTTCTCTCAGTAGAAAAGAAACCAAAGACCATTGCTGCCGCGCCTGAGCCAGAAGTAGTACCTGAAGTAAGAGATGCACAACCCCCAACACCGCCACCAAGCGAAGCAAGAGTAACAACAGATGATCAATGGGTAAAACCAAGCTCAATATCTCGAGACCGAGTTCGAACTGGTTCAGGATTGTCCAAGCCTAAGTCTGAGATGGAAAAAGCCAAGGAGGCATTTGCCAGAGCTGAGCAAGTCGGCATTGAAGAAAAAGGTGAGGGAATTATTGAAACACGAATGCTTCGTGCTAGTGAGGTTCAGGAATTGATGGGGGATTTAGAGAGTCAACGACAGGCAATGGAACCACAACCAACTGCTCCACCTTCAACAGTCCAGCCCGCAGCTAGTGTGCCTCCTGGAGCGATGGGAACGCCCCCTGGATCAGTTCAGCCAGCACAGTCTTCAACCCCTCCAGGAGCATCACCAATGGCACCTCAACCAACGCCTGTTCAACAGCCAACACCTGGGTCTCTGGAAAAACCTAAACCACCACCTGGTCTTGCACCTGCACCAGAACTAAAACCTACAGTACTTACTCCGCCATCATCACAACCTTCACCAGCACCATCTCCACCTAAACATGACCTACCATCGAAAAAGCGTATTCCTCAAGTCGATGCAATTATGTCAGAGATACCAGACTCAGATTTTCTAAAGGACACCATTATCAAAGACACGTTCAACGACTTGACAAATCAATACACAGAACTATCACAATTCAATTCTGATCTTGATTCAGTCCGTGGTAGACTTGAGTCAGAGGTGCGAGACTATTGGAACCTTGCGGAGGTTAAGAGAATAAATTTCGAGAGTCTAGAGGAACAAATGCGACTAGCAAAGCAAGAGTGGACTGATGCCACCAAGGTGTTTCAAACTGCTGAGAAGCGCATGAAGAATGAGTTATCTTCAAGGGAAAAGCGTATCAAAGAAATTGAGAAGCGAATCGAAAAGACTGAGGACACCATTAGGAAACGCATAAAGGAGCTGGAGAAAGAAAAGGAGAAAGAAACTCAGTCCTAGAATAAGTTGTTAGGGTCACATCGACCTCAAAAGAGTTTCAGAAGTGTCCTGCAAAATTACTCACTTCACAATTACCTTATGTGAGTAATATTTCGAAGAGTATCTGAATCAAGTGAGGTGTGATGATGCTTGTCTGTTAGTTATCGAGCTTTTCTACTAAGGTTACGGAAACTTGCTAAGATTGCACTTAGTGAGTATGGCTTGGAGCGAGCAAAGCTTAGGTTCATCACCTACACTGGAAATGGGTTGTATCAGGTCACTGTTCCTCCAGGTAACCCTATTATTCCTGGGAAGTACACATTACGATTACATCAACCAGATTACATGACACCTCAGTTCATTATTTCTGAGATGGAATGGTTGTCTGCTCTATATCAAGAGGGAATAATGGTTCCAAGACCTGTTCGAAGCCTGAAGGAGGATTGGTTGACGAAGGCTGATGGAGGATATGATGTTCCACAAACGAGAGAGTGCACTCTCATTGGATGGACTGAGGGCAGATTATTGAATAAGAGAATAAGACCCAAGCACTTCAAAGCTCTTGGAAGAGTAATAGGCAGAATGCATGAACAGTCTAGAAGGTGGAAGCGTCCAAAAAGATTTGCACGTCCTCACTGGGATTGGGAGGGCCTCTATGGAGATGGGTTCAGTTATGGTGTTCCTGCTACAGACGCACGTGAAGCCATTCCAAAGGCTCATCAAGTCGCGTTTAATGATGTATTGAATCGAATACGTGAGGTCAGTGAGCAGATGGGTAAGAAGAAGATTGTTTATGGGTTGATTCATGCAGATCTTGGATTAACTGACAATGTAGCGTTTCATGCTGGGGAGGCGCGACCTTTCGACTTTGATGACTGTGGTTTTGGATACTGGGTGTTTGATTTTGGAGTTGTACTTGGGCAGTATTTCATTGATACTAATGATGCATCACGAACAATACAAGATGCACTGATTTCAGGATATGAGGAAACAGCTGACCCAGAGGATATTGGCATTGAGTATCTCAATCTGTTCATGGCGGCACGCATCGCTCAACTCATGTTCTTCTACCAAGCGAGTGGAATGGCTCACCCTCAGCATATGGAAGAGTCCAAACAGGGAGTCAACGAACACGCAAAGTATCTGAAGAAAATTCTCAAGAGAATTAGCTAAAGAGCTCGTAACAAACCTATTGTCACAAATTCTTAATAACTGCGAGGTGATAAGGTAGGTTGGTGGTTATCTTGAAGAGGCGATTGTATGTATTCCTACTATTGGCATTGTTTGCAAGCCCGATTCTAACTGCCTTTTTGAGTAACACATCTACAGTAACGTACTCAATAATCGAAAGAAAAGTTCTTTCCAATGCGGTTAGCCCGTTTCCAAGAGGGCCAACTGTAAACATGGTGACTCAAGACTCGGCTGTGATTTTCTGGCGTACGGAGGACTTAACAAACGCTACGGTCAGATACGGGTTGAATGAATCGGTGATGGAGATTGTGACAAATTCCACACTTGATAAAGATCATTATGTCAGCTTGAATGAACTTAACATGGATGAGAAATATTACTATCGCGTTATTTCAAACGGAACAACAAGTCCGCTTTACCACTTCCTTACCGCTCCAGCTGATGGTGACGAATTCAAGATGATTATCATTGGAGATAATCGACCTAGTACAACCGACCCAGTACAACCTGCCGAATTTGCACAGATGGCTCAGATGATTGTTGCAGAACAGCCACACATTGTCATAATGTCTGGTGATTTTGTTCTGGACGTGTCTGAAAATCACGCAGACAATCTCTTGAGATGGGAGCATTTTACTAACATCAGTGATAGTATCGGACACTATGCACCAATCTATGCAGTATTAGGTAATCACGACACCGGAGCCAAAACAGGATCACTTAGGTTGGAGTACTACTTCGACTCATTTGTACTATATGATGAGCCATCTACCTATTATTCATTTGACTATGCTGGTGTACACTTCACAATGTTGGATTCAGAGCAGTTAGGCTTTGAAGCAAGAATAATCGGCGATCAATTTACCTGGCTTGAGAACGACTTGGAAACAACTTCTAGTGAGATGAAATTCGTTGTTATTCATCGTCCTCTGTATCCAGTTATACATATCCAAGATGCATACAATGATGTTCCTGCAGCAGAAAGAGAAGCAGTTCAAGCATTGTACGAAGAACACAATGTTTCACTATTAATTACTGGACACGATCACTGTTTCAACAGACTCACAGTGAATGGAATTGTCCAAATCATCTCTGGAGGTGGTGGAGCCCCGTTATACAACCATCCCACTTGGAAAGGCGGATATTACCATTACGTACGTACAAATGTGAGTGCTAGCCACGTCAACATCACAGCAATCAAGTTGGATGATTCTGTGGGTTACAACTACCAATTACCTTACACAGGACCAATTGAGATCGAGCATCGAATCATTCCAAGTGGTAGTACAAACCCAGTAGGTACTCTTCCGGTGATTCTCTTCAGTGAGGTGCCAGCAGAGAAGTACTTCTCATGGGACTCGGATGAGAACCAGACTGAATTGACTGGACTTCCCAATTCTAATGGCGAACACACTCTTGATGTATACGCCTGCAATTCTGATAGTGTTTGGAGTCACGAGTCATTCATGTTCATAGCCACTGGAGGACCTACTACTCCTACTACTACTACTACTCCTACTACTACTACTCCTACTACTACTCCCACGGGTGATGGAGCCATTGATCCACTAATTCTCTTTGGTTCCCTTTCAATAGCAGGAGTAGTCATTGTTGTGGTTGCGGTGATTTGGTTCCGTAGAAAATCATAGATGCTTGAAATCATAGAAGATGTGTACTCTTGCACCAAGGGTTCACAAGGGCTAAGGCGACACAGAGTATTGCAAAACTATGATAGACTCCAAACTACAACCCTATCACACCAACGATTCTTGGTGCGTAGTAGGAAGTATTCATAATTCTAAATGGTAAATTTTGATTCTCAACGAGCACTTAGACGAAGTTATAAGAGAAGTCAATCACCATGCAAAGTATCTGAAACGTATTTTAAAGATCATTAGAAGAGAATAAGTGATCAGGGTACCAGAAGAAGAAAAGTGAGATACACAATAGTCTGAACTGATGTCAGCGGAATACCTATTTTCGCAAACTCGAGAAATTCTATTGTTTCGCCTTGTTTTTCTGCATTCTGAATAATTATTACATTACTTGCAGCACCAAGCACCAGCATATTACCTGCAATTGTACTTCCGGCAGCGAGTGTCATTAGTTGAACAATTGAAGCCCCATTCGATGAGAATATTGGGACAAACAGCGCAACCAATGGCACATTGGAAATAAATTGGCTCAGAAGAATCCCAACGGTAATTATTGTAGGAACAGATGTGAGGTCAAGATTCATGGCTGAGATGAGTTCTTGGAACACTCCACTTTGCCAAACACTTGCCATCAATACAAACATTGAAACAAAGAATAGCAGGGTTGTCCAATCAATATTCTTCACAATCTCAACTCTTTGCCTACTTAGTAGTAATATTGGTAATGATGCAGCGATTGCGATGTGCGACAGTTTCATTTCAATCGAAGGAGCGACAACAACAAGTATGACCTTAACTGCAATCAACAGAATGGTCAGCATCAATGCAAGTTTCGATATCTGAACTAGTTGATTGTCCGTCTGTATCCCTTCATTTTGATTCTCAACAAGGGATATGTGAAACTCTGATCTAAAGAATATCCGTAACATGATGAATGTTACAAATAGACATAGAATTGTTGGTAGCGCAAGATATTGAATGAAAGTAATGAACGGACTAGCAATACTTCCTGAAGAAGCTATGAGAAGGTTCTGAGGGTTACCGATTGGACTCATAACACTGCCAGTAGTGACAGCAAATGCCAAAGTCAGCAGAAGCAGCTTGGGAGAAATACCATGCTTCTTTGAAAGCCCAAGAACAAGTGGCGTACCTATGATTGCCAATGTATCGTTCATGAGAAGTGCAGAAAGTAGTCCTATTGGGAATAGGATTAGAAGAATAAGCTGGTTCGTATCTGTAGCCCGATGAAAAATCCTTTGGGCAAGCATATTGAGATATCCACTACGATACATTGACTCTCCCACTACAAACATTCCAAACAAGAAGACAATCACATCAATGTTTACGGAATAGATTGCATCCAATGGACTGATTTGGCCCAATAGTAGTACAGCTGCTGCACCCAAGGTCATTGCATGCCAGATTTTAATCCGGATATTTCCAATCTTTCTTACAGCAATAAGGAAAAAGACAATTGACAGAATCAGAAGTGAGATGTACTCTGTGGCCATGGAATTCTCAACCTACCGTGGAGCATTTTACGGGAATACATTTTCTCATAGACTCAAGTATAAGCAATCCTTGAACGGAGATCATGTCTATTAATATTATAACGGGAAAAGAAGGGAATTATCTATCACTAACTTCTGAAAAGAGCTGTTCCGATTAAATAGAAACCTATGAAACCAATCACCACACCAGTTAAACCAAAATTGACTATCAATCCAGGATTTAGTGTTGGAAAATTCCCAAGAAGCGCAATTCCAATTGGAATTATGCTAGCGAGAACAAATGCTCCACCAATACCAAATTCAGTTTCCCTAGATACCACGTTAGCAGTTCACCTGGAAAATTGTGGTCTTTGAAAGAATTTGAACTTATTCAACTATTTAATTGGATTCTAGACCCTCCCAAAGCTTGATAGATGCGTTACCACGTTTTTTCGTGCAGTACAAAGTACTAATAATCCAGAGCAGATGAGTCCTGAAATACATCTAAAAAATAAAGGGAAGCGCTAGTTCATGGTTCAAATAGTATCTAGAAGACTCAATTCAGAAGACTACAAAATACTGGCAAAAATCACCAAATCAGCAAGAAAAGATACGCCTGTGGAATCAGAAAAGACGCTTGAGGAGATTCAACAAAATATTGAGAAATTATGCACAGATGAGAAATTTCGGAAAATGATCGCTTTCAACGAAGCGGAAAATATAGTCGGTTGGATATACTACTATGTTGGGTTTCCTCTGATGGCTTTCATTAGTGGATTTCAGCCAATCCTTGATAAAACAGATGAAGCCGACGAGATTGCGTTAGCCCTAATCGAAGCAGCAAAGAAAGATATTGTGCAACATGGGTTCAGCAGACTGGAGATTGAATTAGTGTTCCCAACTAAGGCACACAGAACATACTCAGAGAGATTTGTTGATCTATATAGAAAGTGTGGTTTCAAATTTGCTGCGGAAGAAGTGCATATGAAGACGGACCTCACCATCCTTGAATTGCCTAAGATTGATTTGCCTCAGGGATATGTACTGAGGAAGTTCTCGGAAGTATCTTACGATCAGCTAGAGGGTCCCGGATTCCAATCTTTAAAAGATAGTATGGAGGGTTTGTTTCTCTCCATGAGTCATGCTGAACAAAAAGTGACTCTAGATTACTTCTTTGACAAGTCTACGAATTACATAGAAGATGCATCATTGATTCTTGAACGTGAAGGCGAGGTCATCGGGTTTATTATCACGCGTCTAAGAGAGGATGAACCTGAAATTGGACCAATTGGTCTTGTGCCCGAAGCTAGAGGACAAGGACTTGCTAGTTACTTACTTGTTCGTGTGTTAGAGAATTTGAAAAATATTGGTTCAACCAGCGTGTATCTTGATACGACAATAACAAATCTTCCAGCTCAAAAGCTCTACAGAAAATATGGCTTCGAAGATGTATATTATAAGCAGTTCTACTATTGGTCACCTTAATCAACAATGTGCTATGCTGTGAGTTAGTTTGCGGCACAGACCTCGACATAATTCAAAGTTTGTCCACTTCTTATATTCATTCCATCTATATTCAAACTGGTGATTCATAATGAGGAAATCTGAAATCACAGAAAACACACAAACAAAAAGTTTCGAGTCAACAAGACTCGATAAAGCAACACTTGGAGGCACTCTTCTCTATATAGGAAGCATTCAATGGTTTTTGGGCTTGCTTCTTGCAGAGGCGTGGTATCCGGGGTACAGTAGTAGGATTGACTATGTTAGTGATCTAGGAGTTGGACCCACTGCACTGATTTACAATGTGTCAGTGTTTCTCTTGGGACTCTGCATGTTTCTGAGTGCTTATTTCATGATGCAGTCAATCGGCGGTAGAGTCCAATCAATTCTTCTTGCCATCTCAGGGATTGGAGCTATGGGAGTAGGAGTATTTCCTTATCCCCTACAACCATGGCATAGTATCTTCACCCTTATTGCCATCCTGTTTGGTGCTTTTGCTGCAATATCTTCGTATCAGAAACAAAAACCACCAATCTCCTATATCTCGGTGGTTCTTGGATTATTCTCCTTAATTGCAGCAATCATATTCTTTCCCTATCTAGGGCTCCCAGTTGGTGCAACTGATACATTTCTAGGAATGGCAAAGGGTTCAATGGAACGATGGGCAATCTATCCAATTCTCTCGTGGGCAATTGGACATGGGAGTCACATCGCTCGGACTCAAAGTGATGAATACATCTGAGTGACAAATCGATTATATTTGATAAAGAAAAGAAGAGAAAGGACGGAGCAAAGCGCAGTCCTCTTTTTTTTCTAACCAGCTATAGAAAATAACATGTAAACTAGATACACCAATCAATTGTCTAGAGTGTTACTTCCTCGTATTCCCTTGACTATTTATGATACCCTGGCATCTTTGCTATCTTGAGTTGAAGCACCAAAGTAGGTCCAGAAACATCTACGAATAGGATATCAGTTGCATTAAAAATGAGAGCAGTATCTTCACTCTCGTAAACTGCGAATTGGTCATAAGATTCTTTCCATCTTTGAATCTTAGATATCTCGCAGATCGTGCTCTCCAATGCTTTGATTCGTACACCTTTCTCACCAAGCTCAGCCTTGGATAAAGCGGCTTTCAGCACTTCAAACTGTGGATATGAAACCATCTAACCACCAAGTCACTTCACTAACTAATCATAATGAAAGTATTGGTGAAAAGAAAGAGATACGAAGGGGGGCTTTGCAGCCCTCCTTCGGAAACTAAAGCACACTAGATACAGCGGTGAATGACCTCTGGTCCGACTTCCTCGAACTCCTTTCGTGAAACCCACATCTTCTGGAAGGTCTTCAGCGAACCGAGAATGCTTCCACCAATCCAGACAGAGTACTGTCTCTCTGGAGGAGCAATAATTCGGACCTCGATGTTCTCTGGGACCAGCTCGGTGATCTCCTTGTGGAGTCTCTCCTTGAGTCCTGGGAACATGGTTGAGCCACCTGAGAGTACGATGTTGGCGTATAGGTCACGCCTCAAGTCGACGTCGCAGGCTTTAATCGACTCGACAATGTGGTCGTCGAGTGGCATTGTATCTAGACCAATGGCACTTGGGTTGAAGAACAGTTCGGGTGCTTGGAACCTCTCTGCACCAACAGTGATCACCTCACCGTCTGGTAGCATGTAAGGCTTGTCAACACCGGCTTTGTCAGCGACGGTCCTCTCCCTTTCGGGATCGAGGGCTACATAACATAGCTTCTCCTTGATATCTCTGACAATCTCTTTCTCTGCACCACTCACGAAGGAGTAACCCCTCTGACGGAGGAGTCTGCGCAGATACTCGGTGATGTCCCTACCAGCAAGGTCAATTCTTCGGATGGCGTGGTTGATTGAGAAACCCTCATAGATTGGTACTATGTGGGTGACACCATCGCCAGAGTCAATGACCAGACCAGTAGTTCGACCGGATGCATACAATGAGAGTACTGCCTGTGTGGCAACGTACACTGCGGGTACCCCGAAGTTATCAAACATGACTGATGCCATGCGCTCTCTGTTTTCTCTAGGGTTGAATGGTGCCTCTGTGAGGAGCACCGGGTTCTCACTTGGGTCTACTTTCAGGTCGTTATAGAACGTATAGCTCCATATCTTCTCGATAGCATCCCAGTCTTCTACGATTCCGTGAGAGATTGGATAGACCAGACGGAGTACACCACGAAGGTTGATAGCCTCTTCACCAATGTAGTAGTCACGTGTATAGTGGTCCACGTCAGTCATGATTGACTCGTAGCGTGGATAACCAATCAGTGTAGGCCAGACGCTGCGTGGCTGATCTTCGCCGGCGTAACCGTTCTTGCTCAAACCAGTACCATTGTCGATGACAATTGGTTTTGCGCCAAGAAACTCGTCTTCAGCCATTTTTTATCGGTCCTCGTTTAATGATTTGTTCGGACAAATCCAAAGAAAGATTCGTCAAGTTCAGAGCTTTTTGATACTCTGTTCTAACAATTCGTTCATTCAAATTCTATTTAAGGGTACGTCCGACAGGTAGGTAAATAATTTTAATGTTCATCTATTAGATTCACAATGTATACAATTTATGTATTTTGAGATATATATATCTGGCTATTTATTGCATTATTTTGAGTCAAGAAGCCATTCTAGTAAAGACTCCAATAATATCTTCGATAAGTATAAAAATAAACTACATCCAATTACTAGATAATATATCCGCAAATGGTGTGTACTGGTGCTTCGAAAACCAATAGAAGACATCATCCGTGAAGAGATTAAAACAGTGAGAGCTAGACGAGTCATCCTCGACCATCTTGAAAATGGACTGAAGACAGGCACTGAGCTTCGTGAAGCAATTAGAAGAGATATGCAATCTCAAGAGGTGAAAAGAAAGGGGAAGACTCTTACAAAGAGAGAGGCAGAGAGAATTGAAGTTACCAGTCCAAAACTCTACCATAACACTAGCAAGCTTGAAGAGCTTGGAATTATAATTAGTTGGAAACAATCTCAATACCGCCTTTTTGAATTAGACCCACGAGCAATTCATCCTGTCCGCAGAGCACTAGGTATTTCAAAACCGTTATTGTATGTTACTTCATTGAGTAGACCTGAAGATCAATGGCCTTTTGTGCAGTGGCTATCCAATACAACGCTTTTCAATCCGAGGAATCTACTAGTCTTTGTTGAAGCTCTGCATTGGAGTCGTGGGGTTTCACGTATAGGCGGCAGATTTGTACCTGATGACGCATTCCGAACGCTAACGACTGAGTGGATTCAGGTGCCAGATGGCATTACCGGGTCTGATGAAGAGAGAGAGTATGGAAATCTTCAGGAAACCTATGAATTCATAGAAAATGTAATTCTAAACTACATTCAGAAGTTTAGCATCGTTTTTGACCTCACTTTGGGACCAACCCTCATAACTCTCGCAATGGCTAAACTGGCAAATGAATACTCAACCACTGCATTCCGTGTTTCAAAATACGATGTGAATGATGCTGAAGTCAGCTATTACTAAGGAAGTGATTCTTTGACGCATAGTAATCCAATTCCTGCACTCTCTTGGAAGCCAATTCAAATTGAGGAGAAAATGAATCTCCTTTTCGATAGAGTTCGGACAACCCAGAGGGTGACTCCTGAAAACAATACAAAGCTCCTGACTAAGATAGATAGATGGTTTCAAGATATGGAATACATCCAAAATTGTCTGGAGAAAATAAGAGAGGAGCTTGTTCCAGACTTAGAGAGAACACTCGGTTTGAATTTTATGAATGATGAACTTGTACAAGTTGCAATGTTTCAACCGAGTACGAAAAATATCTTCATGGAACTGGAAACACAGTATGGAGGAGATGAGGATAACCCTCTTGGAGAAGAAGGGTTTGCAATGATGACCAATTTGAGCGAGATGGCAAAAGTCATAGCACTAGTAGGTGATGCAGTGATATCATCAGCTGTCATCCAATATCTGTGGAAGCCACATCTTAGTAACGCCGGCCAAATTACTCAGAGAAGGGCGGAAATAGTGAGCAATGAGAGCATGGCCAAGCTCTGTGACAATTGGAATCTATATAAGTATCGCATTCATTTTGATCCAGACACACCAAGCAAGTCAGAGATTGAACATGACAAGGGAACACTTGTAGAGGCTATCTATGGTATTATTTACATTGAATATGAATACAAGCGTGTAGTGGGTCTGGTCAAGCATCTAGTCAATATTCAGTGAGATCGTACTCGTCTTCTCGGTGTGTAGGAGCGTCAGTAACAGGGAAGGTATTGTCGAATCGCTTACGCACCTTTTCTGCGATTTTGGAATCAGCATATACACGAACTGATGGAATAGTGCTTGCTTGTTGTTTCAAGATGTGCATTAGAGGTCGACCTTCCTTAGTTTCGTCAAGACTGACAATATCAAAACCCTTCTCACCACCTACTAACAATGGGATTTTCCCAAGTGTCTTCTCACCTAGAGGCGGAGAAACTACGTCTATTACAACACTTCCCTCTTCGTCAGAGATTTCATTCTCTGCATCAACTAATTTTTTGATGTCATGAAGCATATCATGGAACAATTTTTGCGCGGTATTCTCAAATGAGGTTAATGGTCGAGAGAGTACTACTTTGAAGAGTTTGCGATATCTTATACGTGCTGCATACTCTCTCACAAAATCAATCTCGGACTCTTCTAGCCATCGGAAAAGGTCCCCATCAGTCATCCGTGTGAAAAGAGCAATACATTCGTTCTTCGAGAAATCATCTTCTCGCATTCTGAAGTAAGCTGCTTTAGATATCATTGCTTCAGCAAGTTTGACAGCATGATGAAGATAAAGGTCGGAAAACATCCAGTTCCTACTTAGTATCAGTGCCTCCAGTGAGTGGATTGCTTTCAACATGAAAGCGCGGATGTATTTACCGTTTCGGGTCCTCACAACACGATTGGTTAACATAACTCTCTCAGCTGGAAATATTCCGAGTTGAACTCCACTAAAGTGGGCATCTCTGATGAGGTAGTCAGTCTTGTCTATGTCCAGGGGATGATCAAGAAAATCGGAGAGAAGACCCATGATAGGATTATTTGTGCGTCTCCGAAAAATACTCACAACATCATTTGGTTCGATGTCATTTTGTGTGAGGACATCAGTGAGACTACTGTTTAGTATAAGATACTCTCCAAGATCAAGGTGATCGAGACCCACCCATGAATTGAGCGCGTACTCGATAGTATGACTAGTAGGAGGGTGCCCAACGTCGTGTAATAATGCGGCTGCTCTGAATAATTTTTGATGATACTCATCAAGCAGACGTGAGAAGGGTACAAAACATGCGGTATCCAAGTCATCACAATAATTTACTACGCGAATTGATTTCTGTGCAAGAAAATTTGTACCTATACAGTGCTCAAACCGAGTATGTGTAGCTCCTGGATAGACAAGGTGAGCAGGTCCAAGTTGGCGAACATATCTAAGACGAAGCATTTCCCAAGTCGATATGATGTCAAGTTCCCAAGGTTCTAGGAGGACAGCACCATACACGGGATCTTGAACAGCTTTCTGTCGTGTGTGTTTCTCGCCCATTCTAATGAAACGGTTGTGCTCTGAAATAGCTTTCTGGATTATCTCCCAGGATTCTCCCTTTTGTCTACGAGCTGAATCTATCTCAGACTCCCTAATTCCAGTCAAGCGGATGAGCGTAATCATATCGATATTGAGATCATCGGACATAAGCTAGAAGCCTCATTTGATTGATTCCGAGCCCGTATTTAAGCCATCACAATTTCGGAACTAACTCAATTCTCTTGACCTCTTCACACGTTCTCGTGCCGCATTGTACTCTAGGGTATTCTCGGACTCCATTGCCCGGCAGTATTCATTTGGTTGGCAATATCCCCAGCGGCGCATCAAATTACAGGATGTGGATCCTCTCGCTCTGTAAAAGGGAGTATCAATGAGATTTGTTTTAGTCAGATAGTTTGCTACTGTCTTAATGCTTTTCTTGGCAAAGGCTAGCCGTATACATGGGGGTGCTCTCTCTACTGTCTTCCATTTTATCATTTTGAACAGTCGGTACCAGAGAAGACACTTCTTTGCTTCATAAAGTAAATCACATTTTGAACAGGTCTTGCAATGAATTGAGAGTTCGCATAGTTCATCACGACTCTGTTTTGTGAAACCTGATCCTCTCAGAAGATGGAACTTGATTTGTGTGAACAGTTCAGGAGTAAAAGAACCAAACTCCTCAGCGAATTGCCGAAGTTCCTGAGCAACAATTTCTGAACTTGCAGCCCAAAGCGCAACATCAAGCTTAGGATAGTCCATTTGCTCTTTCATAGCAATATTACATTTGGTAAAGGTGGTCTTAAGCACATCAGTTCATAATCTCAGATTTCAATATCTGAGAGATTGACCTTGCTGGAACAAATTTTAATTGTCACGAATTCTCCAGCTTCTTTAACCTAGAGGACGCCCCACATGACCAAGCTTGAAGTTATTTCAAAGGTAACCTTCAAAGAGGTCATCACGTCTGTTGAACTTGTCGATTTTTTGTCTAATGGACGAGCAAACCCAGTTGTTTCTACACTAAACGGGGATGTGATAGTTTATGAAATTGAGAAGAGTGGTGGTGACCAAGTTAATGAAATTGGTCGTGTTAGTGGACTGCCTCCATTAGCCGCTATGGGGATTGGGGATGTCATTGGAAACGGCACACCAGATTTTGTCATCGGAGGACTAGATAATATACTGCGAGTCCTTGTGAATATGGATGGTAATCTGAGTGTCGAGGCAGCAACACCACTAGGAAGTCTACCGACTGCTGTGGTTGTACTGAATGTTCTAAGCGATGATAGGTCTGAGGTTGTCGTTGCTACTACTGATGGACACCTACGATGCTATGGATGGTATGATGTAGCTTTGGACAAGCTTGCTGATAAGGTCTTAGAGAGACCCATTTTCTCGATACAACCAATACATAGCAGAGGGCTTCCATACAGTCGTTTTGTCTTTGGTGATGATACTGGTCATCTATTTGTGTATCAATATGCGGATGACAGACTCCATGAAAGAGCAAAAATCAGCGCTGGAGGAGAGATTAGTCTAGTAGCTACAGGAGATATGACTCAGGATGGCAACTCTGAGATTCTGACAGTGTCTGATGGACGCAATCTTAGTCTGTTTGGTGTAGTGAAAGGAGCCTTGGAGAAGTTTGATTCAGTAAAAGCTCCAAAACCTGTTACTTCAGTCAAGATAGGAAAGTTCTGGGACAACGGAATTGGTCAGATAGTTTCAAGCCACTCAAACTCAACGATAACTGTTCTTGGATTTGTGGGAAATAGAATAGTTGAAGATACATCACTTAAGACCTCCAAAAAGTCAACCGAGTCGCACATAGCTATTGGGGATATTGATGGCGACTCACGTCCAGAACTTGTTCAAGCTGTTAGCACTGATCTTTATTTGATAGATGTTCTGGATGAGTGATTCGTTCTAATCAAGAGTAGGCTTAAAGACTTCGTCTGGTTGGAGAACTTTCACTGTCTTTAGATTTGTTTTTGCTTCAATCTTAGGAACTACATTTTCCTCAATCCATGCTTTCACAATCGAGCGAGCATCCTCTATTGTTTCCCCCTCCGCATTCATGTCGAATCTAATGAAGAGATGATAGGGCTCCCTTTCTGTGAGACCCTTCTTAATCATAGCCCAGAATGCTTTTGATCCTGCAGGAACGTCAATCCTACCCAAAATTTCAGTCCAAAACTTGCCCTCCATCCGTTTTGAAGTAATTGCTAGGTCTTTCAATTCAGGGAGTTCTTTCAAGGCGCCTAAGACTTTTTCACCTGTTTCTTTTGTATCAGTAACTTTTTCGAACTCTGCGATGAGGTAATGATCTGCTCTGAAATTGGCCATGATTGAAACCTCAATTCATTGACTCATGGGCGGCCTAATTGACTTGACTCTTAAGTATAATGGTCCATAGTTAGTCCAACATTTTCTTGTGAGCGAGTTCATCTCGATATTTGTGGATTCTATACATGGCTGTGAGAATACCCATCATGCTGACCACCACAAGACCCCAGAGAAGCTGATCGAGAACAGAAAATACTACTAGGGTGAACAATCTCTCGGAACGACCTCCTAGCCCAATGTCAAGATTAGAAACACCCAAACTTGATGCACGGGAACGTGTATAGCTCGTAAGTAACCAACCAGAGATTGATATGATTACCCAAAGTTCCACATGTAGGCTGAGAAACAGCGTACCAGAATACTCTACAGCAATGGATCCTAGAATCATAATTTCTGAAGCCTTATCTGTAACTGAGTCTGTAAAAGCACCAATATCAGATGCAAGATTCCTCTCACGAGCCACAGCACCGTCGACTCCGTCAAATAGGCCTGATAAGAATACAAGAATTCCAAAAACGATAGAGGACCCTGTTAGATTAAGAGCAATTGCAGCAAGCAGAGCTAGTAATAGACTAAAGTAGGTTACTGTAAGAGGTCGAGTTCCTGCTCTAGCTAGTGGTCGAGCAATCCATAGTACAACGCCCTTGAAGATACGTCTGACTCTAAAATTGCTGGGCAAGTATCATACCTCCACATTATACTCAATGGAGTCATAGATGACGCTCTTATGCACTCGGCTCCGAGGTGAAAGCTTCGACTCACCAAATAATATTGTATCAGTGAGTTCACAACCAATTGACATTGTAGAGTTTGAGCCAATTGTCACATTGGGTCCAATCTTGCAGTAATCGCCAATCTCACAGTTTGGAAATATCAAAACTGGACCTTGTAGATAGATTCCTTTACCAAGTGTAATTCTCGACTTTAACGATAAGGTATCTCCAATCTCAATACTATCATCATAAGGAATCAAAACGGATTCCGAGTTTCCGATGGCTCCGCGTCTGAGTATATGGTGATTCGTATCTAGGAGGTCAGACAATGTGTCAATATCAAACCAGGGTTGAGTTACATCAAAGTACTGAACATGATCGCCATTCTTGAGTAATTCCTCCAACAGGTGAGTAACTCGTTCATTACCGCTGTCAATTATAGATTTACAAAGACCTCTAACACGAGTATGACCAATAAGCATCATTGCACTTCTCGCAACATTCTTGGGATTATCACCAGCTTCACCAATTCCTAATACTAGTCCATCATCACCAAGCTCAACGAGAGTCCCAAATTTCGCATTGGAGCTTACTGCGAGCATTATACTTTCAGGAGTGCCAAACTTAGATTTGTGCTCCAGTAATCCTATAACACTAGATGGTTCTATCATCGCATCTACGGGAGAAAGGAGAAAATCTCCATCAAAGGTTTCGATTGCTGAGAGCAAGGTCTGAAGAGGGCCTGTTTCGTAATTGTGTACATGAACGACATTAACATTGAGCTTCGAGTCTTTTACAAAATCCTCAATCATGGCTCCTTTCCATCCAACAGATATCACAATATCATCAATTCCAGAACTAGTATATCGCTCAATCGCCCACTCTAAGAGCGTCTTTCCTGCAACTTCGACGAGCGCTTTGGGTATTTTTTTGGTCAAAGGTTTCATTCGTTCGCCTTTGCCAGCTGCAAGAATGACTCCGTGAATTTGGATTCCTCCTCAAAAACACCTTCAAACGGAAGGGCCATATGTATGTTTGCAGGGATGGATTTGGGAACATCATTGAGTGCCGAGATTATGAGAGTTGAGGACATGGAGAAATGCGATAATGTTATCGATAGAGCTGCAGAGGTCATTACAGCTGGTGGAATTGTCGCATATCCAACTGATACAAGTTATGGACTCGGATGTGATCCTAGAAACCGTGATGCTTTGGAACGACTTATTGCAGTAAAAAGACGTGATCGAAGACTTGGGTTTCCTTTATTATTTGCAGATGAGGCTCAGTGTGAGTTATATCATGATTTTCAAAGTCTGGAGAGAATAATCGTGAGAATATTCTGGCCTGGTGCACTCACCATAATTGTTGAGGCACGACCAGATGTTCCAGCACATATCACTGCTGGAAGGAGCACTATAGCTATCAGAGTACCAAATCATATAATCCCAAGAGGAATAGCTAGGAAGATCAGCGGCCCAATTATAGGCACAAGTGCAAATCGAAGTGGTGGACCAAACCCTTTCGAATTATCAGTAGCTTTAGAGCAACTTGGTGATGAAGTTGATCTGTATATTGATGGAGGAGCTTCATCTGCTCAGGACAATTCCACAATAATAGGAGTTGAAGCTGCTGAAGCAGAAGGAGAGCCTCGCAACATTAAAATCTACAGAGAGGGTGCATTACCAATTTCACAAATTGAGGCAAGCTTGAAAGTGGATACGGACGCGTTGAGATTATGGAGCACACGAATCATTGATGCTGATATGTGAGGCGAGCCATACTGCGAAACTACAATTTACTTGTATCATGTCCGAGAGAGCGTGAACGAGCTGCAACATCTGAGATAAGATACTTCATCGGAGATTTGTTAGGGGACACAGAATTAAAGATATCTCGAACTCCTGTTTCTGGACTCCTTGCCTGCAAGACATCGCTCGATCCCTTTGAGGTCATTAATCGTCTTAAAGAGTATGCGACAGAAAATCCATACCAGTTTCGCTTTGCCATCCGCTTTACTCCTCTGGAGGAATGTGTTGATTCAGAGATTACCAAAATTGTAGAAGCAACACAGAAACTACTACCAAAAATTGGCGAGGAAGAGAGTTTTCGTGTGACTGTCAGACGGAGGCATACTGAGCTTGAGAATATGGAGGTAGTAACAGCTGTCGCACATGTTATCCCTAGGAACGTCAATTTGGATGCACCAGATAAGACCGTATTAGTAGAAATTGTTGGAAACTGGACTGGGATTTCGGTTCTTAATGAGAAAGCTGACATTTTGTCAATAATGACTATGCGTGATGATATGTACTAGTGATGATCTTTTCAGCTATCAAATGCCACAAGAGAAACCCTACTCACTATACAACGAGAAAGAGCCAATAGCTTTGATTCTAACCCATCTGAGTCTGAAATTGTATTGATTTCCTTGTCACTGATGTCATAGTGGCTCTTTATTCGTGCTATTCGTTCTTTTGAACTTGGAAATGATGGGATGATCTCTGCCCCTATTCTTCTGGTTAACTCTCGAATGACCTTTTCTACAGAGTCTACATCAGGCCCAATTACAACAACTGCAATCTCGTCAAGGCCATCAAATACACCTAAGGCATCAATAGCCTTTCCTATTTGTCGTTGTGCAGAAGCAAAAACAATGATTTCCACATCTAAACTCCGAGAGAGCATATATTCTCCTTGCTGCGCATTGAGCGCATTCTGTGCTGCTGAGAGTAAATGAATCTCATCTGCAATCAACAATCCATTGAGAAGTTGAACTGTGAGAACATCGCTTGATAGAGATGCAGCAATCTGTATCAATTCTTTCTGTTCCAGGTCATTTGAGTTATGAAGATCTGTAATTCCAATGATTTTCCCGGTGGTTTCATTCCCAAGTTGCTCAATTCGCAATGAGTTGACCTCACATCAAAGACGACTGATGAAATAATCAGCAACAGTTGGTTCAAATCCGACATCAAAAACAAGCTTGTCCCTAATCTCTTTCATTGTGAGTGACTCATCTTCAGATTTGAAAATCTTGACTAAAGCAATGATTGACTCACGGTTCTCCCAAGGATATACTGTCCAACTAGAAGTTTTGACCATGAAATAGTCAGGTTTTACTATAGATGTTGGCTTGTAGTGCAACACAGCTGAACGAACAGAAGCTGCACCAAGCTCCTTTACATGATTGATTGCATGCTGTAATGTGTCACCAGTATCTGCAACCTCATCAACCAAGAGTACGTTCTTCTTCTCCATCGACCCTGTCAAAGGTTGAGTGATTTGAGGTGCCTTTCCTTTAATCCCAACATCGGTGTAGTATTCAATGCGGACATTCTGCAAAGCACTTGCATAAAGTACGTCAGAGAGAATTCGCGCTGGAATCCACCCACCTCTTGCAATCCCGACAATGACATCTGGTACAAATCCACTGTTTACAATTCGTTCAGATAATTGAAGAGTAAGATTATACACATCTTGCCAGCTAAGAATCAGATAATCCATGATCAGGTACTCCAGTTCTGCCTTGAGGGTTTCGAACGCCCCTCCTTAATTAATCCGTCTGATTTATTGCTGGACAATCCAAATCAGAGAACCTGTATCTTTAAGGTAGAGTGGAAACAATGAAACCAGACCTTCTCCTTACAAATATTGGACAGGTTGCTACACTAGCAGGACACAGTGACTCTCCAAAGACTGGAGTACAGATGAATGAGCTATCTATAATTGAGAACGGCGCTATAGCAATCAGAGATGGTAAAATCATCGCTGTTGGACCTACAAAAGAAGTTCTTTCACAATTGACTGAAGAGCCAAAACTTCCCGCAATTGAATTCCCCGGAATGCTTGCTACACCAGGTTTCATAGATAGTCATACTCACCTTATTTTCGGAGGATCAAGAGAGCACGATTTTGCTATGAAACTTGCAGGGAAGTCGTATCTTGAGATCCTTGAAGCTGGTGGTGGGATTCTGAATACTCTTCGATCTACGAGAGCGGCAAGCCAAAGCGAGTTGGTTAGGAACTCATTCTCTTATGCCGAGAGTATGTTGAGTATGGGATGTACTACAATTGAAGCAAAGAGTGGATACGGGCTTGATACAGAGAATGAGCTTAAGATGCTTAGAGCTGCGGAGAGTTTAAGGAAAAAGCTACCAATCAATCTAGTTTCAACCTTTATTGGAGCACATGCTGTTCCTCCGGAATATGAGGAGAGGACCGAAGAATATGTGGACCTTGTCGTTGATGAAATGATTCCAGCTGTAGCTGAAAACAAGCTGGCAGAGTTTTGCGACGTTTTCTGTGAAGAAGGTGTTTTTGACATTGACCAATCAAGGAGGATTCTTCTTGCGGCAAAAGGTAAGGGGATGAAGCTCAAAATTCATGCTGATGAAATCGTACAGCTCGGTGGAGCGTTTCTAGCTGCTGAAGTTGGAGCAGTCTCAGCAGACCACTTATTGATGGCATCGGATGATGGTCTTGAGGCGATGCTTAGAGCAGGTACAATTGCGACCCTCTTGCCTGCAACAGCATTCAGCCTTGATACGAGTTATGCAGATGCGCGCAAGATGATAGAGATGGGATTACCTGTATCTCTTGCGACTGACTTTAATCCAAATTGCGCAAATGAGTCTCTGTTCTTCACCATCGCGTTGTCGTGCTACAAGATGAAGATGACGCCCAGAGAGGCGCTCTCCGCAGTCACCATCAATGCGGCCCATGCCCTAGACATAGGAGCAACCCACGGGAGCATTGAGGTGGGAAAAGCAGCTGATATCCTCGTACTTGACTGTCCCAATCCAGAGTACCTAACTTGGAGGTTCGGTGTCAATTTGGTTCACACTGTCATCTCAGATGGACAAGTAATTCATACAAAGCTGGGACCCTAGCTCTCATAGAGAGGACCTGTGACTGACTCAACCGAAGCTATAATATCACCAGACTTCATGAGTTCACGGATTTTCTTTATGTCTGGAGAAAGTGGTCGATCATTCTCCAGTTTGGAAACCCCGCTTCTTATGGTCTTGTGAGCCTCCTGCAGGGGATCTGACGGTTTCAGGGGAGCAAGATAATCAATGCCTTGAGCAGCACACATGTACTCAATCGCAACAACATTTTGTGAGTTCTCAAGAATATTTGCCGCCTTTCGTGCAGCTATTGTGCCCATACTAACATGATCTTCTTGGTCTGCACTTGTAGGAATTGAGTCGACACTCGCTGGATGCGCTAACACTTTATTCTCTGAAACGAGCCCTGCGGCAGTATACTGTGCAATCATCATCCCTGACTCAAGTCCCCCCTCAGTTGTTAGAAATGCTGGTAATTCGCTCAAATTTGGATTGACCAATCGATTGATTCGTCTCTCAGAGATATTTGCAATCTCAGATAATGCAATTCCAAGAAAATCCATTGCGAGCGCAACAGGTTGTCCGTGGAAATTACCTCCAGATATCACAATTCCGTCATCACCAAAAACCAGTGGATTATCAGTAGCGGAGTTGATTTCTGTTTCGAGAACACTATAGACATATCGGATTGTATCCAATGATGCTCCCAATACCTGAGGAATACATCTTAGTGAGTAGGCATCTTGTACTTTCCCACAGTCAGCATGAGACTGGTTGATTTCACTATCTAGCAGGATCTTTCTTTGAGCTGAAGCTACATCTATTTGTCCTTCATGCGGGCGAAGAGAGTGAATCCTTTCGTCTGATGCCATCCTTGTTCCACGTAATGCTTCAAGACTCATTGAGGAAGCAATGGTTGTATCGTAGATTAATCGAAGTGCATCATAGACTGTGATAACACCAACTGCAGTCATTGGTTGAGTTCCATTGATCAATGCGACTCCCTCCTTAGCTTGTAGCACAATTGGTTTGATTCCAGCCTTACGTAAGGCTTCTCCACCACTAACTAATTTGTCCGATTTGAAAGCTTCACCCTCACCAATGAGAACCAACGCTATATGAGCTAGAGGAGCCAAATCGCCACTAGATCCTACTGATCCCTGCTGTGGAACAACAGGAAGTACATCCTTGTTCAACATCTCAATCAGGGTTTCAATGACTTCTAGACGAACTCCAGAGTAGCCTTTCGCAAGTGCATTGACTCTGAGTAACATCATTCCCCGTACAATTTCTTTTGAGAATGGAGGACCCACTCCTGCACTATGGCTACGGATTAAGTTAACCTGAAGACGAGCTAAATCATCCTTGTTAATGGATACATCTGCGAGATCTCCAAAACCAGTGTTTACTCCATATACAACAGCTCCCTCTTTGATTGCTTTTTCCACAACATCTCGACTACTTCTAATTCGCGGGATTGTTGATTCATGTAGGATTACTGGCTCTTTGTGCCGTGCCACTTGTACGACATCTTCTATAGTGAGACTCTCACCATCAACCATCACAGGCATTGTGTCCACCAAAGCCTTGGAAACACAGCAACAAGTGTGAACTAGTTACTGTCTGATGAGGTTCGTAGAAGCTCTCTTTAGTAGTTATCGTTAAATTTGAAAAATCCAAAAAGTCATGTCTCACCAAGAGTTTTTTGGACTAACTCTTCTATCAGCCCCTCCTTTGGAATAAATGGAAGAGAAATATGACCTTTGTTTCCTAATCTCTTATTCCATTCAATCGTTGTTTCAATAGCATGATTATTTCTTGCCCAAGCACGACGTGCAACACCACCCATTACATCCCAATCGAGAGCTAAACGAATAATAGTATCAACACGTTCAGTGCCATCTAGAACCAGACCAAATCCACTATTGATTGCTTTTCCAGTACCCACACCACCACCGTTTGACAAAACACAGAGTGTCATTCCACGAGCTACATTACCAGCCCAACATTGGTGCGCCATGTCACTCATAACATTGCTACCATCACGAATGTTTGCTGTTTCTCTGAATGGCGAGTCTGTCCCACCAGTATCATGGTGGTCACGTCCCAACATGATAGGGCCAACCCTTTTTTCACGAACCATCTTGTTGAAAGCTAGAGCAATGTCAACTCGACCAAGAGCATCTGCATACAAAATTCGTGCTTGAGATCCAACGACAAGTGCATTCTTCTCAGCATCTCGAATCCAAATGTAATTATCTCGGTCTTGCCCACGACGCTCAGGACTGATGCGTGACATTGCCATCTTGTCTGTTGCTGCAAGGTCTTCATGGCTTCCGCTTAGACAGACCCATCGGAACGGACCATAACCATAGTCAAAGCAGATTGGTCCCATGATGTCTTCAACATATGAAGGGAAGATGAAACCATCTGACTCGTTTTCACCATTCTTTGCAATTCTCCTGACACCAGCATCAAAAACAGCCTTCATGAAGCTGTTACCATAGTCCCAGAAGTGGGACCCCCGTTTTGTCATAATCTCAATAAGTTCAAACTGTTTGCGGAGGGATTTGTCAACCATCTCGTTGAACTTTTTTCGGTCTGACCGGAGGAGCTCACGTCCCTCTTCAAAGGTAACTCCCTGAGGTGTATATCCACCACCATATACGTCATGACATGAGGTCTGATCTGATGCAAGCTCAATCTTAATGTCATTTTGAACAACATAGTCCCAAAGATCAACAACATTCCCATAGTAACCTATTGAAACAGATTTACCATTGGAACGATGATCTTCAACCCAATGGAAAATCTCATCAAGATTCGAAGAGTATCTGCTTAGCCAACCTTGTTCACTACGTGTTTCAATACGGCTTTTATCAACCTCAGCAATAATTCCAATTCCACCAGCAATCTCGATTGCCTTAGCCTGAGCGCCACTCATTCCGCCAAGTCCTGATGTCAAGAAGACTTTCCCACTTAGGTCACCATCATCAGGGATTCCTAGGTATAATCGTCCAGCATTCAAGAGTGTGATGTAGGTCCCATGGACAATCCCTTGAGGTCCTATATACATCCAACCACCAGCTGTCATCTGACCATAGTTTGCAACACCCATGGCTGCAGCTTGATGAAATCCATCAAGCGTGTCAAACATTCCTACCATGAGACCATTGGTAGTGATTGCTCGAGGCGCATTCTTGTGGGAAGGGAACAGACCAATAGGATGTCCTGAATTGACGACAAGTGTTTGCTCATCTGTCATTACTTCAAGATACTTCTTGATTAATTGATACTGCATCCAGTTCTGGCACACCTGACCACTCTCTCCGGTAAGTTTAGGAAATCTAACAATTTACTCCGTAAGTGACCAGTTCATATGGATACAAGGCTACATCAAAGTCCAGATTGTTGTCAATCATCAATTGTATTGCTCTTGCTTCAAGAATACCTTTGTACTCAGTGATTGGCTTGGCTTTTATCTCACCAGGGGGTCTGTATCTGTATCCATAAATTCTTCCTCTGGATAACAGCTCAGCCAAAAATTCTGGAGCTAGGTGATTGTGCAGTTCTGAGGGCACATATCGAAGAGCGTTTTTGATTGAAATGATTGTGTCATGTTTATTGAGGTTATATCCTCTATCTGGAGCTCGTCTAATTCTAGGATCAAAAACTGGTTCTGGAGGAAGCTCTCCAGACAGTTTAATATGCATTGCT
This sequence comes from Candidatus Thorarchaeota archaeon SMTZ1-45, assembly GCA_001563335.1. GTDB lineage: Archaea > Asgardarchaeota > Thorarchaeia > Thorarchaeales > Thorarchaeaceae > SMTZ1-45. The sequence goes on from LRSL01000109.1 coordinate 45,137, forward strand.
TTTGAAGGATCAGTCATACAATAACCACATCCTATTAAGTTTCAATAACATCAGGTTAGTCACGTCTTATACAGGTTTTCATGAATTTGTTTTGTATTTCCTTGCAATCCTACCAATTGTCGCAATACTCCTTGAGATTTTGTGTTCTCTCCAGAGTTGTAGACTAATTTCCCCGTATGTCAATCCTTTCTGTCTAAGCCTCGATATTTCTGAGATTTCAAAGGAGGTTACTCGTTTCCTCTTTGGTCTTGCGTCAATCATTTCACATAGTTCAGATAGATTTTCAAGACGACTAGTAGCATTCTTGAAAAGAGGAAGATTATGTAAATTGCGAATAGATGCATGATGTACTATTTCAATCCCTTTTTTCTGTAACAGTGATTCGATATTGAAAGATTCCAGGATTTTTTTGATATGCCGCTTATTAGCTAAAGATCCAATTCCAACACGTTGACTAATTAATGAAGCATAACCATCACCATCTGCTATCCCTTGAAGAAATGGAATCTGAAAGTCCTGGGGGATTCTATGAATCCAATCAGCTTTTAGAGTGCTGTAGGTTTTTTTATCATTCGGACCTAGATTGAATATCACCTCTCTCATCCAAACAAAAAAAGGGCTGTCAATGCAAAGTTCACAAATTGAATCAAGTTCTCTTTCCAAATACGAAATTCTTGAAGGACTCAGCATTGAGAATGAATTAGAAACATCTTCAAGGATTTTTTTCGACCATTCATATTTCTGACTGAGTAAAATCCTTAATGAATAAGAAGTCTTACTTGTAGGTTGGATGTACCCATCAGCAAGAATCATACCAAGAATATACATGAATTCTTGAAAAGGTAGTTTCAATTGCTTACAAACTTCCAGTATTGATGAAAAATCAATATTCTTGATTGGAACTTCGATATAATCATAGTATACATTTTCTTCTACACGCAGTGGTAGCCATTTCCAGCCATTGCGAGGAGGATTTGTTGGAATCTCCTTAAGTATCTGCAAACCTCGGGGTAGGATTCCTTTAGTCCACGATAATATGGCGGTTTCGTGGACTTCAAGTAAACTTGCTATGATATTTAATGGGTATCCTGTTTCAAACAAGTCTAAGAATCTGAAGTAGGCTTTTGTGTACTTGGTCATATCCTCAATGTTTTTCCATTGGTTCAGATATGGTTCAATATAGAGGTTCCTTCTTAAAGTGGAGAGATGATCAAATGAGTTTGCAAACAAAGAAGTTCTAAGCTTGTTTGCCTTGATTTTGTTTTTGATTGCTTGTTCAATATAGACTAGCAGTTGAGGTCTATTTGCTTCAAGTGTCCATCGCCTTGCCTTGGTTGGAGCTATTCCGATTCTGTCAGAGATTGTTAGAAGTTCGCTGTTCCTGATATTTTGTCTGCCCTTGAAATTTTCTTTCAATGTGAAGTATAGAATAGCATCAGATTTAAGCGACTTAAAATTGCTCAAAGTTGTTAAACCTGGATACTCTTTGAGCTTGACATTCAGTTGCTGCTGTGATATGACTCCGATATTTTCTAGAGATTCATAGAGTCTTATCGGTGAATGTTCTGTCTGGATTTTACTCCTTATTGAGTGAGGATTGACAACAATTCGAATGGGCCAAGGAGTAACACCGTCAATAATAGCTTTTGTTCTAGTAGAGCCTAATTTCAACTTGCGATCGACATCACATTGTAACATCCCCTTTTCTAATAACTCTAGTATCTGATAGTATAATTCTAGATGTTTCCATTGTTTATCAGCTGTTGGCCAAGAATCGATTGACTCATCCATTTCTAAGTCTACTAGTTTTTGTTTGATAGTATCAGCATCTTGGAATTTGCCAAGCCGCTTGCGTATGGATTTCACTCGAATTTGATTTTGGAGAACATTATTAATCATTCTAAATATAGTAGGATGAGAGTGTAGTTTTTGTGGATTCGATTTCTTAAAATATTTCTTAGCTTGAGTCATCCATTTAGTATAGGATTTATTCTCTTTTAGTCCTGGAAATTTCTGCTCAACAATTACTTCAAGTTTCCTCAAAGAATCAATTTGTTCATCCCCGATTTTGGGATAGTTACATGTTTGTACGGGTCCACCTTGAGAGTCAACGAGTTTACGCTTGGACTTCGTTTTTTTGGATTTAGCGTTCAATCTCTCCATGAGAAACCTTTCAAAAGAACGGCGTATGGATTCACCTACAACCTTTGTCCACTCTCGTTCCACCTCGAGTGCCCACAGTTCTCTAACAAGCTTTGGTGCTGGACCTTTCTTCATCCCCCTCACAAAAGAACGGGCATCCTTCAGTTTCTGCTTGTAGTCAGAGCTGAGCTTGACAGAGGGATGACGTGCAATGAGTTCCTCTAGGTCCTCCTCTGATTTTAATCTTGACCTGATAATCTCCTTGAGACGCTCACGCTCCTCCTCTGAGAGTTCACTGAAGAGCTCACGGAATCTTCTCCGGATATCCTCCTCTTCAGAGGTCTCCTCATCCTCCCCAAAGAATGACCGGGGCTTGAGGGTCCTGTCGACCACACGTTCTCCTGTCAGAGCCTCAACAATGACTCTCTCCTCAGACTCAGATTCCGACTCCTCAAGGCGTTCCACTAACTCTTCTACTCGACTGATGAACTCCTCTGGAATGTCGTCATCAAGTTCACTCTCAAAGGCCTCTTGTTCGTGAGAGGACTCTTCCTGTTCAATGAATTCAGAGAGCTCAAGCTCAGACATATCAGAATCAATCTCAGGTTCAATGACCTCGTTCGAGTCTTCAGAGGACTTCTCCACCTCTTGGGCGGCTTTAGCTCCAAGGTCCACGTCGAATTCTTCAACAGAGTCTACATCATCCTCAATTCTGGATTCCTTGGTGTCTTCATGCCTGAGTTCAGACTGGTCATCATGCTGAGGTTCTATCTTGGAGGACTCAGGCTCAGGTAACTCTGGAGTTTCGTTAGACTCGATTTGCTGGACTCCTTGGTTCTCTATCTCTTCTACCGGGTTAGAGGACGAGGTTTCCCCGTGCTCGATCTCTGGTGCTTCCTGTCTTGAGATCTTGTTCCTGAAGCCATCATCAAGTGATTCCACCTCATCATCAGCTGGCTCATGAGTTTCTGTGTTTTCAAGTTCTTCTTTCTCACACTCAACCTCGGACTGTGTTTCCCCCTCAGACTCGCTCCTAGTTTCCATTGCATAGACCATTCCAGTGCCTACATCCTCGTAAGACTCACTGGCTTCTGTTGCCTCCGAGGTTACTCCGTCATCACTTCCTTCTTCCACTTCACTGTCCTTTCTCGAAACCCCCTCCAGCTGATGGCTCAAATCATTGACATATTCGTCATGGAGTTCATCTCGTACTTCGTCAAGGTCATTCTCCAGATCATCCTCGAAGGACTCCTTAGCCTCCATATCTTTCTCCCGTTGAAGGTCATCGAATTCCTTCGCAGCTACCTCAGCAAGGTCTTCTATCTCCTTGATCTTCGATCTGAGCTCATCAAACTCCTTAGCAGCCTCATTGGCTATCCACTCAATCTCCTCCTGACGATCAAAGTCCTCCGCTTCCTCCGTTGCATCCTTCTCTACCTCATCATGAACCTCTCTACTCTCTGGTTCGTCGGGAGTTTCCTCGCACTCTATCTCTGAATACCAGTCTGCACCGTCTGTTCGTTCATGCGGCAACTTCAGACCCCGAGTTGTTGATTTCCGATTGGACCATATCATGCACAGCGGCCCAAAGTGCATCATTGACTGGAGAGTCCAGAGTTGCCCTTGCCTCATTCAGTAACAAAATCACTACTTCGGTGATGTCGAAACCATCTCCAGCAATCATTCTGGAGAATGTCGTCAATAGAAGTACGAGTGGCTCATAGTTGCCATCCGCAGCCATCTGAGCTAGTGGTTGGTATCTGCTGACAAACTGGTTAGTACACACAATGGATCTCACCTTCTCTTCGAGCTCTCCATCAGGCTCTACTCCATGATTGTCTGATTGATCTGTACTCTGTAGCTTCTTAATCTCGTCAAGTGCCATTCTCACCGCGGACATCACATCAGATGCTGTTACCTTAGCATCATGCTTGAATGAGCTGACCCTCCACTCAAGTTCCGAATTGAGCCGTGAGTGATAACGCTCAAGATGGTTGCTTGGCAATTCGCTGAGTGACAGGAGCAGTTTCAACTCCTCCACTATTTTTCCAAGAAATGACGGATTGAACTCTTTCATCTTTGAGATACACCAGATCAGATGATGAGCATCGAATGATACATGTGTATCATCTGGTCCTGCGAGCCTCGCAATATTACGAGTGATTAGAGCCCCAAGCCTTGATTTTTTGGTTTCAATGAGAGTCTTCAAGACCTTCTTGAAGAATGCACTATCCAACATTGTATAGAGTCTGAGTGCTCTAGGAATGTCTATCTTAATGGTTGCTAACCTAAGAGATAGTTCTCCTGATTTCAATGATTTAAGAGCGTGTGCAGACTTGGTCTGAAAATGAGGGTTCTGTGTGAAGAAAGGGCTCATGTGCTGAATAATCTCCTCATCAGTCACTGGTTTCCCAAGAGCAAGTTCTGGATGCAACACTACAATGTCATTGACCCGCACCCGCACTGGTCTGCTGATACTGGCAGTTCGAATCACAGCCTCACCGACTGGTAAGGATCCCATCATCCGAATCTGGTCCTCGGTACAGTTCATCTGATCGCCGATGAGTTTTCGATCTGATCCCGTACCTCTACCGTGCATGATTATGTTCAGGGCTATTGTGTATGCACTGCTTGTGAGTTCTGAGAACCCCGGTGCGATTAGAGTGAAGCCCACTCCTGCACTCCTCGACTCTTTCATAGTGGTGGTGATTGTTTCCACAGCTGCCTGTTTTGCACCATGCTCCTCATCCACCTTGACCCCAGTTTCAACTTTGAGAATCCTGTGAGACTCCTCAATGACCACGTTATACTTCAGCCCTTTCTTGTACACCTTCTCAGTCTTCTTCTTTGCCTCAAAGTAGCGAGCCACTCTGGATACGAACCAGAAGACAAAGAACGACTGCTCATCCTTGGATAGTGCATATAGTAGTATAAGACTAGGTTTCTTAGTCAGTTCTTTCATGGTGATACCAGAGGTCGTTCCAAAGACACTGTTGAGTGCACTACTACATAACTTGTTGAACCTGATATAGAGTGCTCCCCACACATCCTCGTTTCCTCGTGTACTGTACTGGACCTCCTCCTTGATGAGCGGCAAGGTTTCAAGAAAGTCTGAGAGAACAATAGCCAACCCAGGAGTGTTGGTTTCGCGGTCCCAGCCCAATCTCTCGAAGGTCAGTTCGATGACCAGCTCCATATACTCCTTGATGATTCCATGCGCAGGCATCGCAGCAATGATGATAGCCTTCATGTCATTGATAACTGAGTTGACATGCATGCCCTCACAAAACTCACTGAGAGAGAACCTTACAGGAGTGACAGTTTCATCACCTGGGGTGAGGACAAGAATGTCCTTCACCTTCCGGAGAAACCGAAGATGGTCCTCATTCTTTGAGAGTAACAGCTTGGTGAAGTTGATCCCCAGCCGATATAATTCTAGGGTGATGTTCGACTCAGTCACAGTTTTTCCGTTCCCAATGTCGCCGCCAATCACGCTGTGTGATGTCAGATCATTGGTTGGAATCACGAAATCATCAGCGGGAGTTCCTGAGTCATCCAAGACCTTCCCAAGTCGGATACCATTAGTCTTGTTTCGTTCCTTCTGATCGCCCCTTCGGGTTGTGGGATTTGTACGAAATGAAGCATGGTCTGCAACTGAGATACCGAGATCGTTTCGTGCTAAGGAGAAGTAGACACTTGCCTCCTCAAGTGACAGAAGCGTTGTCCTACCAACTATCTCACCCTCAATCAGTCTGTTGGCTTCTTGAGGACTCTTCTGGGTTTCAATAGAGAGATGGTTCTGGGGATCAGCTGGGATGAGAGTGCCCCTTAATACTCCCGCTAGCTTCCTTGAGTATTTCTCAGCAATCGCTGCGTCTCGGTCCCAGCAGGTCGCGGAAACCTCAACCTCACACAGATGACTGTTGCTCAGTCTATCAATCTGTATCTGTAGAGACTCAGCCTTTTTGACAGCCTCCATGTCTGTCCTTGTCTTGGACTCCTGAACCTCACCAGAAAGCAGTATTGACCTTGGCTTCGATATGGTCAGCTGTGCCCGTTCACTCTCAGTCTTGTACTGTTTCCCCAGTGACTGGACTGCCCGATTACTAGAGCGTTTTGGAATGGCCCAGAACTGCACAATTCCGTTCTGTAGGCCAAGAAGAACCTCCATCATGACAGTGATTGCATCAATCCTCTGTCGTGGGTCGTCCACTGTAAGTGGTTCACCCAAGAGATATGTCGTCACAGACGTAGCAAATGGACTAATAGTTGGTGCATAAAACCTCGCGTGTACCTTTCGTTTGAAGCCCGAGAGGTTTCCTTTTACAGTGTCAGCGAGTGTTTCGAGACTCTCCGACAGTTCAGCATCTTTCCTTGCCCAGGTCAGATACAACACACGCATCTTGTTCCTCACACGTTCGTACCGGAGCCCCACTGGAAAGTTAGATAGGACCATGACGCGTAGGATGTTGAAGAGAGGTTGATACTTGGACTGATCGGGGTCCTTGTTCAGCAGATGTTCTTCTGGGAACTCAGTCAGTTCGACAGCCCCAACCAGACAATCCTTTTTGATCACTCTCTGAGAGATTGCGATTCCAACACTTTGGGGAATGCTTGGGCTTTCTGGAGGTGATGATGGCACCCTTTGACCATACCACAGCAAGAGTAATGCGGTCACAATTCCAGCAATCATTATGGTTTCAAAGGGGTAGAGGAGTGCGATCTGGATGAGAAGCAGGACTCCTCCGACAATGATCGCACCAATTGTGATGACGAATCCACTCAGCCAGAGAATAATTTTGTACTTTGATATCTGTGAAAATGCAAGTGTACAAGATCCCAGAAAAAAAATGACACCTGAGAGGAGAAAAGCTTGGAGTTTTAGTTGGGCAGGTCCAAAGGGTACTATCGTTAATAACCAAAGGCTGATGTATGATGGCAGGAGAGTTGCCATTAAGACTAAACAGAGCTTTGTGATGACTGATCCAGCCCCAGACTTCTCTTCTGACATGAATGACCTCCAACCTAGTTACTTGTACTCGTTTATCATCTCATATTTAGAAGATAGAAGACATTTCAGCGTTCGGTGGAATATAATTAAGGAATTATAGGGAAGAATTGCTGCTCTATGTGTTTTAGAATCATCCCGATTGCTAAATTTCGATTATGGGGTTTTATTTTATAAGAAAAAGGCTTATTCCGTGTATTTGATATATGCCAAGGTCCAAAAGTGCATATTAAAGGTCGGTTTTTCACAGTTTTTCATGTGGTTCGAGCATCTGTCATAAAAAAGGGTGAGTGAGAGAGCTAGATTGATTAGGTTTCATGCAGGTGAGTTCCTAGTTGAGGCATACCAGATGGTAGGAATACATGAAACAGGTGACGAACTCCTAGAGATCTTACAGAAGAATGGGCATCATAAGACAAAGAAACTTGTTAAGGAACTTCAGTGGGGGTTAGATCGTATCCCCTGTTGGGTGCTCGTCTATACTGTATATCAAAAGCTGGATCAGGAGGCAACTCAGAAGAAAGTTTGATTGTCATTGCCTTGCTAATATCGAAACTCATGGAAACACATCCATTGGTTGTATTTTCTATGAGTACTCCCTTCATAAAAGACTCGCTAGACAAAATGCTGAGGAGTATTATGAGGGAGGTATGAGCACTTTGAATAAGCTATCTTGGGGTAAATCATCAATATCTAGAGAAGCAGTCCACAGACCATCTTGTGACATGACTCCTATTGTTAATCCTTCATCATCAAGTCGAAGCAGATACTCAAGATGTTTGATGAGATTATTAATGGATTGTTTAACGTCTTTTCGAGTGTTAGGACATGGTTGCCTCGGAAGAGACACCTCAACTTCAATTCTCCAATTTTCTGAGGTTTCAGCATCACGAACAGTGAGAATTCGAACCCAATCACTCTGATATAGCACTAATGCGGACTCTTCATTCTCGCTCAAAGACAGCTTGTTCAATGCAAGCATACACTTTGATTTCAACTCAGAATAAGTCAGCAATAGATAATCACTCCAAGTAAGGATTCTACCTAACAATCGAGCCATATTTGGCAAAGATTGCCCTTGCCTTTTCTTGGTTGACAACATAGAGTGTACTCCGCATGTCACCAAGATTGGGAATTTTTTCACAAAGGTCTGAACCAACCAAGCGGTCTAACGCAAAAGTTACTGTACGAAGTGGAACATTTGCTTCCTTGCTAATTACTCTTGGAGGTAGAGGACCTCTGGTTGTTAAATGCTGTAGAACACGAAGTGCACTTTTTGGTAATCTTATCAAGTGTCGCAAAGATGATCACCACCATAATGTACAATTGAAATTCTGGTTTTGTATTCATGTCACGTCCTTAGTTCAGAATTCGACATAATTGGCTCAGTTTGACTGTAGTTTTATGAAGCGATAGCTTCCGAAATGGAACACATGGAAGATGGCCTAAGACATTGTGTTTTTTAGGTGAAATTGGAGGTTTCTACAATGGTTTGCTAGAGGTTTGTAACTAATGAGTAGTGTCTGGACCAAGGCTAGGAAGAACACACCAGAGATTGATTGTGGTCTATGTGGTTTCACTACCTGTGGAGCTTTTGCACGATCAGTTGTCGTTGGAAGCGTGGAGATATCAGCTTGTCCTATTCTCGGTCTAGAGCGCTTTAGAGTAGAGAGAGAGGAGCTAAAAACCCTTTCAAGAGATGTGAAAAATACCGAAAAACCAGCTCCTGAGCAACCAGAAAGAGGTGTTCTTCTTTCAAAGCCTTGTACAGATTCTCCAGATCTACTCATGGCAGAGATGAGGATCTTCAATGGAGTATCTCCAGGAGATCCAATGAAATACGGAGTCCTTGATCCTTCAATACTCTGCTGGTTTTTAGACTGTGTTTCATCAAGATATGAAGACATGCGCTGTAGTAAAGAGCTTGCTTATGCATGGGGAAATATGGAGGAAATCAAAGTTCACATACTTAGAGATGGTCGAGTGAGAATGCGTAGAGCAAGAGGAGCGGATCATGCGCTTGACTCGTTCAAAATTATCGAACGCACAGTTATGGGTGCGATAATTTGTAACTGTTGTGGGCAGGATCTTCTATCAGTTCTAGCTGGTCTTGTAAAGTCAACAGAAGAATATCATACCGTACTTAGAGCCGGGAGTACAGTGTTCCTGAACCGAGAGTTTGTTCAATGGATACCAAGCAATCAAATTCCAGATATAAAACCGGTTGCAGAGATGAGTAATCTGATTGATGAGCTCTACTCAGACATGACAAAGCGTGTTGATCAATTGATATCAGGAAACTATTCGAATGAAAGAACAAACGAAACACGCAGCAAGATATGCAAAATCATAAGTCTAATGGTCGATCCTCTAATGCGAGGAAACGAAACCATATTCCTAAGAGGGTTGGCACTTGCCTTCTTCATAGATAATGCGGTCATTGGTCTGAATTCTTTACATCAGCTATCAACTGAAGGACAGGTTGATCAAAAGTACGTTGTCAAACTCATGAGAATAACAAAGAATTTGGATATGCAAGAGTATAAACCTGATACAATGAATGGCTCAGAGATTCTTGCATTTGCACACTGTAATAGAGTTGGTAGAGCATTCCAACTCTATGATAAATGGAAGAGAAATTGAATTACATCATTTTGTGCCAAGCCATGGGTGGAATGCTTGACACATATGGGGTGTCTTTGTATCTCTCCAACAGACTCCTTGCTTGATCCATATTCACATGGTATTTTGGTCGACGCATATCATGCAGGTTTGGAATTCGACGCAGAATCTTCTTGCTCAATAATTGCTTGAGTGCAAAACTAACAGTACGGGGAGCCATATCTAATTTGACACTGAGTTCCTTTGGACACATGGGCCCATCAATAATCAACGCACTCAAGATTGTGAAGGTGCTTCGGGGAGTTCTACCAGCTCTTATCGCCACCTTTCAGTTCCTCCAAGATTCTTTTCAACATTTTTGAGTTATAGAATTAGAATATCTATTTGTGTGAAATCAATGGGTTTGAAATATACAGGACAACCTATGAAAGGAGCTAAAAACCGAAACAACTGTTGCGGATTTGAGACGTAAAGTGTAGGATTGAGATTCTCCTAAAACATATCAGGAACGTTGTAGCAATTAGCAGTGGTGCATGGATTGGCAGGGATTGTGTTCTTCAAAACAACGATGCTCCAAGAAATAGTTGAATTCTATGTGAGCGATGTGGGAATGTATGTGTGGTTAGAGCAAGAGGATTGCATCATTCTTAGTCATGGAAATCTTCTCCTGGGATTCTGCCATCGTGAGTCTTCAGATGTGGAGGGATTAATTACATTCTTTTATCCCACAAGAGAGGATGTTGACGCAATGTATGAAATGCTAAGCTATATCGCCACCTCTCAACCCGTGGAGAATGAGAAGTATCAGATTTACCAGTTCTTCGCTCAAGATCCAGAAGGAAGAATATTAGAGTTTCAGACGTTCTTGCATCCAATTGAACCAATTGGTTTCTAAGCTTCAATATTAAACTTCAAAAAAGGACTGAACCATTAGAGCATCCTAAGTAGATAGGATGTTCGTATTCTCTCATTATGTCAATCCTCATCGAATCTACTAATTGTAGTTACTCTTTGTTTAGTGATCATCCAACTCCCTAAGAGGACGAACTCAAGTTGTTTATGCATTTTGTTAGAGTATGTGGCTGAAAATCAAATGGCAACGAGGGTACTGCTCTCTGCCGACCACCCAAGTTCCTTTGCAGTTTTGAATGCTTCACTAGACTCAGAATATTTTCCTAAAATCCATAGTAAAAGTCGAAGTTTATTCCAGAGATCAGGATTCTTGCTGTCAGCCTTTATTTCAGCACGTACACTCTTCTCGAGTTTTTTATACCGCTTTTTCTCTTCACGCCTAGATTCGTCTGCTCTCTTGAGAACCTCCTGAATCTGTTCGCTTAGAATTCCAATAGGATGTGTTAGGAATTCCTCAGGTCTATCACGCATGAATGTGTTGATTGCAGATTTAGGCGTATCCTTTACTCGCCATAATTCTGCGGTGAGTAATTGATTTTCATAATCGTACTGCATGAATTCCATCAAAGCCATCAAATTCTTGGTTACAAGATGGTCATCCCCAAGAGTCTTCTTGCACCAATCTAGCTCTCGATATACAAGCTCAGACCCAACATCATAGAGAACGCTAGGAGTAGCATCAAGCTTCTTCAAATCGTTCATTAGGTCTTTTATTGTGTATAATTTTCTATCAGGCAATTTAGGAGACACTGCAGCGTCACCACCAATAATGTTTCGTAAATGTAATTAATAGTTGATAAATTAACTCAGCGTGTAGCTCCAAAATGAACCAATGAGTTATTCAGAGATTCGTTTGACATACATTTCAATATCGAACTTCCTTCTGAGACCATTAGCATTCATATACCGTACTTTACCAAAGATTTCTCGCTCTTTCCAAGCTCGGTCATGTTTTCCAAAACACCAAGCTATACCTGCGTAACCATTTGAGTCTCGACCATCAAGTTCGTATTTGTCATTCAGAGTGATACAAGTATTGTAAGCCTCCTCAGGAGAGTCGCTCCACTCAATGATCTTCTTGCCCCAGTACATCCTCATGTATCCATGCATCTTTCCGTATACGGTCATTTCCTTCTGAGCAGCATTCCAGTAGGAGTCATGAGTTTTCGCTCTTTCCAAATCATTAAGTTTGTAAGTATACTCTCGTAGGTCCATTGAATGCAGATCTAGAGTTTCCTTTGCCCAATTCGGGAGACATTCTATGTTATCATAATTCTCGTTGAAGAAGACGAAGTTCATACTCAGTTCCCTTCGGACTATTAGTTCCTCAAGATAGCTCTCTGAGCCAGGGCTATTTGAGTTCAAGATTTCAAGAGCTATTTCCAATGGAGAGATTTGTCCAAAATGGAGAAAAGGACTCATATTTGAAAGACGGTCCTCGGCAGGGTCATTCCGCAACGTTTCAAAAACGACTAAGTCATTGCATATGAAGTTTCTCAATAGTTGTCTTGCAGAGGTTAGCCCGCCTTGGAACCGAATCTTCTGAGGTTTCTGATTCTTAATTCGAAGTTTCATTAGCACATCTTCAACATCTGTGAATTGAATACCATCAAGACCAATGTCCTCATAGACATTTTTGACTCGTCGTTTTTGTAAGGGCGTCAAGTATTTGTCAAGAACCTTACTTATTTTTGGACGAATCGTTCCTGCTGAATATTCTTCTTTTTGGGATACTGTTTCAATTGGAACAATCACATTCGACTCAACCTGTATTAGAGGACACTCAAGCGATTGAGCCACTTTCCGCCGCCAGTTTCTCTGATTCTGTTGATAGTCTCTATCAACTACAACCAATGATGCATCTGTACTAAGGGACGGGATGATCTTCTTCGGGTCCCCATGATGAATTGCGAAACCAATTCCTCTTTTTTTCAACGATTCTTTTACCTCATATAGACCCTGAAGCATGAATCGATAATGTGAGATGTTGGCACGGGGATAGTTATCAACTAGGCAAAATACAGCTAAGAGCGGTTGATTGTATTTGTTTGACTGCTCAATGGCATATTCTAAAGCATGATTGAATTCAGTCCTCTGAGATGACTGCATCCAATAAAGGACATAATTCCCGGTCTTTACCGCATTGGAGTTTAAGAAGCGAATCCGGTCTTTATTGATCAATTCAGGCACTCTCTTTAAAATAGACCTTTTGAAGAATTAGTTCTTCTAGAAAGGTATTTCCCAAAGCATCCATGGTGGCAGTGGTATAAAGAATCTCACATAAACAACAAAAACTAGTACAAACAGTGAAATCATGACAACTGCCCACTCACGTCTTCTGAATTTAAGGACAGTCATGTAAGTTCTATTCTCACTAAAGCCAAATCCTCTGGATTCCATACTCTCTGCAATTGATAATGCTCTTCTGATTGACACAATTATCAATGGAACGATAATGGGCACAATGTTGCGAATTCGCTTGAGTAGATTTCCTTTGTCAAGCTCTACTCCTCTCGCTTTCTGAGCGTCCATTATTGCATAGGCTTCTTGTCCAAGCGTTGGAACATATCTCATCGCCATACTCATTGCGAAAGCGAACTCAAATCTAACACGCATCTGAATCAATGCTTGTGAAAGCTCATCAGGATGTACAGTCAGAAAGAAGACCGAAAATGAAGTCATCAAAGCTACAAGTCGAAGAGTCAGTGCTATCGAGTGCGAGAAAGGATTAGGCTGAGTAGATAACAAAGTATTGAATATGATGATGAAAATAAGCAAAATGGATAACCCTCTCATGCTACGAGTCCATCTGCCAATTGATTTTGCAGCAGCAATGATAGGAATTAGAAACGAGAATATGATTAGGAGCGGTATTATCGATAGGAATAGAAGTGACACCACTGCAAGCACAATAGACAAGAACAGCTTTGCACGGGGGTCTAATCTGTGAATCACAGAGTCTTGACGAGTATATTGAAAGATTTCAAGGAATGACAGTTTATATACCTCCCAAGATTTTGACCACGATCTCTTCGAGGTCATCCATTAGCGTTAATCTTTCTGGAACATCTGGAAACACATTATGCAGACATCTGGCGGTTTCTGTTAGCTGCGGTCTCGTAAGAGAGCACATCTCAATTACTTCATTATTACTTAGAACTGAGTTTGTAGGACCATCAGCTATTATTCTCCCATTGGCCATCGCAACAGTGCGAGGAAAGTTTTCAATAACAAACTCGATATCATGAGTGACTACAATAACTGCTTTGCCTTTCTCATTAAGCTCATTCAACATCATAGCAAGGGTCTCTTTTTGTCTTGCATCTTGCCCAATCGTGGGTTCATCAAGTGATAGAACTCTTGGTTGTGTGGCAAGTACTGAAGCAAGAGCTACTCGCTTTCGTTCGCCCCCAGACAACGTGAATGGAGACCGATCTGAGAGAGCTTCGAGGCCCAGATGATTTAGTGTCTGTTTACATCGTATCTTAGATTCTTCTTTTGAATATCCGAGGTTCTCCAGACTAAATAAGACCTCACGTTCTACACTGTCTAGGAAGAGTTGGTGGTCAGGGTTTTGCATCACAAGCCCAATCTCACGAGCAAGTTCTGCGACAGAGTAGTGTTTTGTATCTACACCATCTAAGATTACACGACCCTTATCAGGACGAAGCAGACCATTTAGATGCTTCACTAATGTGGTTTTTCCAGCACCATTACTTCCCATTATTGCAACACTTTCACCTTCATCAATTTGGAGAGAGACTCCACGAAGTGCTGTGTATAAGCCATCATAAGCAAAATGCACATCTTCCAGGATTATCATCCGTTTTTGACCTCCTGGACAATTGTTGCCAGTTCTGCGCCTGTGAGCGGTACTTTGTTGAGAACAATCCCCCGGTCTTTCAATCGTTTGTATAGTTGTGTTGCCTTCGGAATTCCAACACCAATCTCTTGGCAAAGGTCCATTGTCAAAATTTCACGAGGTTCACCATCAGCTACGATACTGCCTTTGTCCATCAATATTACTCGAGATGCATCTTTTGAAACCAAATCTAATCTATGTTCAACAAGTACTACAGTCATATCGCGGTGGTTTAGCTCTGCTATCAAATCAAGAATAGTTGCAGCACTCTGAGGATCTAGATTTGAAGTGGGTTCGTCAGCCACAAGTATCTTTGGTTTAAGCGCCAACGTTGCAGCCATTGCTACTCTCTGTTGTTCTCCTCCTGACATTTCGTGAGGGTGTTTCTCCCGTAGATGCTCAAGGTCCAACATCTCAATAAGTTCCTCGACTCTTCGACGCACTTCATTTGGTTCAACGCCAAGATTCTCAGGACCGAAAGCAATCTCACGTTCTACGTTCAATGTGACAAGCTGATTCTCTGGTTGTTGAAATACTAACCCAGCGATTGTAGCAAGTTCAGCAACACTACAATCTCTCGTGCTTTTCCCATCAATTATTACATTACCAGCAATGTAGCCACGATGAAATTGTGGTACAAGACCATTGATAGCTCGACATAGAGTAGTCTTTCCGCAGCCACTGGGACCAGTAAGAACAACATATTCACCCTCCTCTATGCGGAGGTTTATTTTCCGAAGTGCTAGAGTTTCTGCTCCTAGATACTTGAAACTGAAGTCTGCAAACTCTATCAGGGGCACTCTAGGGTTCCTCCTATACTGGACTATCTTCGTTCGAATCAGTTGTTTTTTCAACAATCCTCCTAATGAGCTCTACCGAAGTGACAAGCGCCTTATCGAGGTTTGACTTTCCATTGGCTCCGGCGGCATTTGCATGTCCACCACCCTCACCCTCTATAATTTGACCGACTGGTTCCATTACATCAGAACCAAGACTGACTCCTGTCTTTTCGTAGAATTCTCTTCTACTACGTGAGCTGAGTCTCACAACATCTTTAGATGGACTACCACCAACAATGGCAACATCAGCGCCTAACTCAATGAGTCCTCGACATGCACTTGCTTCGAATGCATTGACTTTTGAAATAGCTACAATCCAATCACCAATTGTATGTACTTTAACTCGTCCGGCTGCCTTTAAGCGAGCAATTCTTTCAGATTTGTCAGGCTTGATTAATAGAGATTTCATGCATTCTTGATAATTAGCTCCTGCAACAATCAGTTCAATAGCTGTGGATAGTGTTTCATAGCCTGCGAAGAAAAACCGGCGTGTGTCAAAAATCATACCTGTGAGCAATAGGTCAGCAGTGTTAGCATCAATTTGAACTCCTAAGTCAGAATATAGTTTCACCATAATCTCACATGTAGATGACATCTCATCATGTAATATTTGGTGCTCAGCAATCAGATTGATCTCGGGGTTCCGTTCATGATGATCAATCACTATCGTCTTTTTGGGATTTTCTAGAATGTTTTTCAGTGAAGGTCCAAGTTGGAATCTGCTGTTTGTATCAAGTAAAACAAATAAGTCGTGGTTCGAGCCGGCAGTATTTGAAACCTGTACCTTGGGTGCGAATGTCTGTAAAACCTGATTCGATAGTCGACTAATGTCGTCTGCTGCAAGGTGGAGGTTACCATTAGGATTTAGTGTTTTATAGAGCCTAGCAAATGCAATCATTGAACAGACTGCATCAGGATCAGCGTTTTGATGTCCAAGAATGAGGAGGTTCTTTGAGTCCTTTAGGAGACTCTCTAGACTCACTTTTTCTTCATCTCCGTCAGCCGATTCTCAAGCCACTTCACTCCAAAATCAGTTGCATCTTGTAGCAGGTCATCAAGGGGTTGACTTGTACCGAACAGTTGATCTATCTCTATCTCAACATCGAGGTCAAGCTGACCATCAATTAGTTCCAAAGCACAGCTAACGAATAAAGTATCAATACTCTTCTCAGGAATCTTCTTCAGAATGAATTTGCTAATTTGTGATTCGCAATCTTCTGCAAGTTGCTCTAGAACATCCTCAGTCATATCTGGAAGTCCTAGTGTAATTATGGGACTCATCTTTCTCACTGAAGACGTAGGTTACGCTTGGAAAGCTCAAGCTGAATCTTATTATCAAGTTCTGTGAGCTCAGGGGTAAGTGTTGCGAGCTTGGTTTCAGCTTGCTTTATGCTCTTCTCAAGACCCTTTGCTTCAGTTTCAAGTTCGCTAACCATTGCAGGTTTTTCGACTCGGAACATGACCTGTCCCACAGCCTTGTAGGTAACCGTGTCATCAGGTTGTTTCCTTAAATTTTCAAGTGTTTCATTCAGCTGCTTAACCCGTTCCTTATAGGTTTCAACCATGTTAGTAAATGCGTCATGCTGACGTTTTAGATTATACAACTTCCGAATGTCAGAGTCCAATTCTGGAGGAATATTCTGAGCCATAGTTAGTGCACTCCTGTTTTCTCAAAAAGCTCCTTTCAAACTGCGCCTTATTAGTTGGGACTTAAGCATTTTGATTGGTCGATTTCAGCCTACTTGCTCAATTGATTTGATGCAGGCGGAAACCCATGCAATATAGGAGTTCATTGCAGCACGCAATGAGGTTATGTCGCTAGCCTCGATTTCGATGATCAGAACTTTATCTCGAACAGATACTTGAGTTGTTGCTCTTTCAGATGGACTCGACCGAGTTTCAGGTTTGAGAGCAGCAAGGAGTATTTCTGCTGTTTGTTTTGAGTCGACTGGAATCTCAATCACTGATTTTCCTGAAACAATACTTGAACCCATCCTACACATTACTCCTGATTGATGTTACCTTGATTCTTGGACCTATTTCGATTCTTTCTGTAGAATGATAATGTGTCCAAAGAATCTTTCCAGAAGGCTGGTCTTCTAACCAAATTAGTGACAAATTTTCCTCTATCAGAGCATCTTTGGGATGAGCTATCTCAACCATAGCAATACCAAGAAATGATGATAATATCAATCCAAGTTCTCTAGTTTTGATATGGCTTCCTGATTTTATGAAGACTCCAGCAGTTCCGACGAGTCTTGTTTTCTTGTTCGCATTAACCTCACGTCTGAGTTTTGCACTCTCAATCTTTATTGTAACAAGTTCTTCTCCTTTAGAAGATTTGAAACTAAGTATACTTGGATTTCCTTTCCACATCGAAATAACAAGCGCAGCCTTGGCACCAGACTGCGCTACACGAGCAGCTAGTTCAGTTAAACCCATTCCACCCCGGTTGAATCGTTCAGTTCCAGGAAGGACTGCCCATAGATCACGTGAAAAAGAGCGCACTCGGTTGCTTGTCTTCCGTGAGGTTGTAATAAGCAGATTGGGCAAGATATTTCGGCCTGAAGTTACTCTACATCATTAAGAGTTTCTGTATCATCAGTGGTGACTGCTTCAGTGTCGATTTCGACCTTTTCCGTTTCAACATTAGGAAGGAAATCAACTACTTCTTCAATGTCTTCATCTTCTCGAAGTGAAAGAAAATCACCTGAAACCCTCTGAGCAATAGCTCTCTTTGCAGCTTTTCCAGCCTCAGTAAATGGTACATATGCACCACCAGCAAAGAGCAGGTCGCATTTACTGCACTCCCAAAGGCCAACAGCTTTTCTCTTCAACGCTTTCGTAGCACATGAAGGACAACGTGTTGGTTCCTTCCTTCGGCTGTCGATATCAAGGGCTCTACGCCGCAGCTTGGCACCATACCTTGATCCATATCTTCCTGTGCTACCAACCTTCTTAGTTCGTGCCATTTCTTGGACTCCTTTGCTGTTTACTTTACTCTCATGAAAAGAGTGGTTAGGCTGCTGGAACCTATCAGTCGCCCAGCAGTTCCTCTTATTATCTTATCTATCGGTAAATAGAAGTTGGATGATTGGGAACTAGTCCAAATCATCTACATTTAAACTATTCAACTGATTTTACAGCCTCGTCAATGACTTTATGAAGGTCCTTGTTTGCCTCCTGAGCAATGTCCATAGCTTGATCAATAAGCTCAAGGGACATTGGTCCGGATCCGCCACCTTTTTGCATGGCTGTGAAGTTATTATTCCTATCAACTGCCATGGTCAATCTACAATCTTGAACGAACTCTTCCTTTAGAATTGTATCAAGGATTAGAATGTCATCAATCTTCGCGACTGTTACCTCAACAGCGACATTCTTTATCGGAAGAGACAGTAGTTCTCCGGTTTCTATGAGTTTACCATCTTCAACCTTCATTTCAGGATACTTTGTTGTGAGGAGCGCTGCATTGACAGCGATAGACGATGCATCAATGAGGTTGCCATCGTATTCTATAGGATATATATCTGCAAATACCATGTAGGCTTTCTTACCCTCCTCAATGCTGAGCTCCTTAGTGTCTACAGTTTCAGATTCTCTTACGCCTCTGTCCACAACTCGTGCAAGCTCAATGGCATCCTCCTTAGGAGGGCCAAGCTCGAAAAGAGGTGATGCAATTGGTGACATCTCAGCGGTTACCATGGTAACGCCCTCATCAGGAGAATCAGGATAGGGGTCTCCAACGAGAACCTTCACACCAGCAACCACACTGGTATCACCCAATCTTACAAAAGCTGAACCTTCAGCTTTTGCAGGTACTACATTGACTTCAACCTCAATATCACGATACTCATTGAATGCTCTACCATCAATTCGCTCACCCTTATGTAGAAGGTCCGAGATGAACTCACGATCAATATGACTAATTGTTTGAGAACTATAATCGCCCATTCTACTCATCCTCCATCAATTCTGCTTCGCCAAGATCTGTTTCTAGATCATCATCAAAGTCATCATCCTCATCATCTTCATCATCCTCTTCATCAGGTGTCTTCTTGACGTACGCCCTTCGAAGAGCTTCTTTTTGTAGTTCATGAAGGTACTTGCAAGCGTTTATTCCCATTTGCATTGCTTCTTGGAGTTCTTCACGAGTAAAGGATCCATCTTGTTGTAGGAGAGTTAGCTCCTCTGTATTCGGAATGATGGCCATTGGCACATCACCCTGACCATACTTGTCCTCCTCGTCACCAAGATCCACGATTAGTTGACCATCAGCCTTTCCAACAGCTACAGAAGGAATTAGACTCTTCATTGGAATTCCAGCATCTGCAAGTGCTAATGAAGCTGCATTGATTGCGGCACAACGAGTACCTCCATCAGCTTGAATCACTTGGATGAAAACATCTACAACAGCTTTTGGAAACTCCTCAAGGAATAATGCGGGTTTCAAAGCATTGGCTATGACCATGGAAATCTCTTTCTCTCTGCGAGAAGGAGCAGGCCGTTTTCTGTCTGGAACAGAAAATGTAGCCATCCGATATTCAACTCGTAAATATGCTCTATCATTTAGTGTCAAGTGTCTTGGATGAAGCTCCCTAGGACCATAAACACCAGCAATAATGTAGGTCTTTCCTTGACGGATTGATGCTGAGCCATCAGCTTGTTTTAGTACTCCTACTTTTAGCTCAATCGGTCTCATTTCATCAGGTCTTCGACCGTCCACTCTCAAGCCCTCAGGACTAATCAAAAAGTCAGGCTTTATTTCAGGACTCATTCTTCACTCACTTCCTCATTCTTTTTCTCATCTTCTTCTTCAATTACTTGAGCCTCAGCCTCGACCTCAACTGATTCGTCCTCTACAGCTTCTGTCATGACCTCGTACTCAGATTCAGGTTCCAGTTCTACGTCTGATTCATCCTCATCAGAGATATCATCTGGAACATCGACTTCTTCCGAGTCAATTTCGTTTCCGGGCGAACTACTGGCCTTTATTTTAGCCATCTCTTCCGAAAGCATCTCACTTATCCGGTCTGTTAGTTTGGATGTATGTGCTTGAGCTTCAATTGTCCTAAAAGCCTTAATCGCAAGCCTCAAAACTTCCGTGCTTGGAGCACGAATCCAAATTCGCCCGTTTTGACCCACCATTGTTTGGATATTCAGGTGATCTTTGATCATGTTAATCATAGACCCTCTTCTACCAATTATTCGTGGGATTTTGGCAGGACTCACATTCAAAATCATCCCACCTTGGAGAACTCTAAGTCCACGTCCCTTCATCCCGAGGAATGGACCACTGCCTCTGTCGAAGGCTATAATTTCTGCAGCAATTACATCTCCAATATCCATATACTCAGAGATGTCATCAGAGTAAGGTCTCCTTAACGCATTGTTTGCGTGCAGAGATGCTCCATATGGACCACCTATATCCACCTTCCAGTTATTGCCTGCCACTAGAGTTATTATACCAATTACTAAATCTCCTTCTTTTGGGATGTAAGCACCTTCGAGAGCGACTACTTTAACCGTGTTGCCTCTAAGTTCTGCTAAACCAACGAGAGAGGAGAATATCTTGCCGTCCTCACCATATGTGCCAAAGGAGGCTCTATACCTACCCTCTGCAAGTAGTTGGCCGGGGACGACTACTTCTCGTTTCTGGAAATATACTGCCAATGATTTATTCCCTCATTCTGTAATGATTATGATTTTTGATTGTTCTCTCTTCATTCACGCTCATCTGACGACTTCAATTCTGATTTGTCCCTTCGTCAGTTTGTTGAGCTCATCATAGAGTTCTTGTCGCCTTTGTGCAGGAATCTCAACGAGTCCTGTCCATGACCCATCTTGACCCCATGATTCAGATTTGATTACACCTGCGGTTGCTACCATGTTGTATCCTTTCCCAGAGTATGAAGCAGGCAATGTGATCTGTAGTTTCACACTTTCAAAAGAGATGGGAATGATTACACGTAGTGCCTTCACAATGTTCGGAATCTGTTCATCCACATTAATGAAAGGGTCAACACGAACTTTTGCTTCTTGCATAGCTTGTCGGATTCTATCTGGGGGATGTGGGTGACCTGTTTGGGGATTCATAGCACGCTTTGATATATGGTCGATTATTGTTTCAGTCTTCTCTGCAACCATTTGATCTCGTTGTTCATGTGTTAGTCGAAATTCACCTTGTTTGATGATTTCTGGAGCTATGTCAAAGATTTCATCAGATCCAAATGCGTCCTTCACAAGACTGTCTGTTGCATGCTCTCCTCGTTTTGCATCCTCATAAACTTCGTAGGATTTTAGAATATCTTCGAGAGGAATATCTTCACCACGTCGGTAATCAAATGCAAGATTTGGGTCTACTAATAACTCGAATCGAAGATGTCCTTTTTGTAATCCAACTACAACTGCATCAAGATCGACCCATTTCTCTCCTGTCTTCCTGCCTGATCCTCCACGCATCATTTGTAGGTCAACTCTTATGCTTTCTTAGGCTTGGTAGGTTGAAGGTAGGATTTGATCTCAGAGCTTGATAGTTTCTTGAATTTCCGAGATTTCACTGGAATCTTGGCGATCTCAACGTTGTCTTCATTTAGGCTCTTCTCACCAGATTCATGAAGTGAACCTATTGCAAGTTCAACTGCATCATTTAGACTAAGTTTCCGATTGTATCTCTTTTCAAGATACTCACCAGCAGTTGCAGCACCCCTTCCAATGATTGAAGCTAAGAAGCCCCAATATGTGCCTACAGGGTCTGTGACAAACAATCTTGGCGATCCATCATGATCAACTGAACCAATTATCATGGCTACACCATAGGGTCTAGCACCACCACCTTGGGTAAACTGTGCTTTGATGTCACATATATGCTCAGCCAAAACTTCTGCTGGTACTGATTCTTCAAATGTTAGCCAGTACGATTGTGCTTTTACTCTTGCTTCTGCTATAAGCTTTCGAGCA
This sequence comes from Candidatus Thorarchaeota archaeon SMTZ1-45, assembly GCA_001563335.1. Lineage (GTDB taxonomy): Archaea > Asgardarchaeota > Thorarchaeia > Thorarchaeales > Thorarchaeaceae > SMTZ1-45. The sequence continues at coordinate 67,482 of LRSL01000109.1, forward strand.
TCAGCCATCAAACCAGATGTGGCGACGCCAACATGCTCATCTATCTTTGAGATTTTTTCCACGCTATCAGGCTCTTGTAAAGGTTGAATCTTTTTCTCAGCGAGTAGAACAATTCCTTCGTCTACAAGAATACCTATTGATGTAGCACCTTGTTCGACTGCTTTCTTCGCATATTCCGCAGCGAATATTCGTCCATCAGGACTAAAGATGCTGGTACTCATATCATAACCAGCGCCAGAGATCCCAAACATAGTTTCATCCTCCAAGAAGCAACCAGAACACAACGGAAGTCAGAACTTTTCCAAAGATATTCAATCCAACAATTCCGAAGAGTTGTGACAACTTCTTTGCTACCAGCCCTAGGCTTTCCTGCCACTAGGCTTTAAAACGGAAACCAAGACCTATCCACATAAAGCTTCTGGTGCATCTGTATAATTGACTGTACACTGAATTTAGTCTTGAAGAAGGTAGAGATACACTACAAAACCTAGGGACAATACAACTGTTGCAGCACCAACGAAAAGACCAAACATTGCGGATGTCACAATTGCTATGATTATCAGAAGGACAATGACATCAGTCCAACCAGCTCTAATATTGGTCAGCGCTAGTCGTAGATTGATCACAGTTACTGAAAGGAAGATGAATGCCATGAGCATTATTATAACTTCAATCAAAACTGTAAGAGCGGGGTTCAACTCATTAATTGCACCAACGGGGCTTGTAGCAATGACCTCTGGTGAAGACCAAGCCCAAAAAGTTAGTCCCAAGATGAAAAATACTATAGTGAAAACGACCGTAATTATCGTGGAACGTATCATTTCGCTTCTTTCAGGGATTTCGTCGCTCACTGTTCTTCACACGACCTTGGAACCCGAGGACTTACGTATCACTCTTAAACATACCGACCGATTGAACGTTGTTCAAGCTTTCAATTAGCACCATCGAAATCAATGATCATGATGATGCTCATGTCCCTCATTGGTAGACAATGATTCTATGAATGTGTCAGTTGGGTCATTCGATTCAGTTTTAGAATCAGGCAGATCGACATGAACTCTCTCTCTCATTCGTTTGATTTGGAGAGCTAGTAAATAGGATAGTGCAGCCAGAATACCTGCGATGGCACTTGGTGAAACATAGACCACAAATGATGTTGCTATACCAACAAGTTCAGCTACTAGAGCTATTAGAAACACAGAGAGAATTACACCGCTAACCGATTTCACTAATTCATTAGAGGCTGCTGCAGGAGCAACCATTATTGCATAGACTAGAATAGCACCCACAGCCTTCGTAGCAAGAGCTATAGCAAGAGCTGAAACTATGAGCATCAGGTAATGATAGGCACGTGCGTTCATTCCGTGTGCAACTGAACCCTCCATATCAACACTGACGTATACAAATTCCTTATTGAACATCAAAGTGATGAAACCTAGTAGAACGGATGTGCTTGCTAGCATAATGACATCAATGTTATTGAGAAGAAGGATATCACCAATCAAGTAACCCCAAATCTGTGGAACTCTGTAAGGAGGGATATAGTACATCAAAAAGACTGCAAGGCTCATTGATAAAGCGAAGGAAACTCCCACTGCGACTTCCATTTTTTGTGTTATTCCTGATTCTCCAGCGTACCCTGTAAAGACTGCCACTAGTACACTAAACAATAAAGCTCCAAGTATTGGGTCAAACCAAGGAATAAGCCCGGAGTCCTGTAAGAAAATACCGAGAGCTGTCCCACCAAGTGCGGCGTGTGCTACACCAGATGCCATGAAAGAGAGTCCACGAAAAACAAGAAATGTTCCACTTGCTGCTGCAACTATAGCAACCAAAACTGTTGCTATAATTGCTCTTTGGAGAAATGGACTATCGATGATTAACTGGAGTATATCAATCATGACGATCAATTCCTGAGTCACGAGTCATGCAATACCGATGCCCCGCATACTCCACAATTCTTGCAGTAGGTCCATATACCCTTTTCATTAACTCTGGGTCCATCACACTGCAAGGCGCACCAGTTCCGATGACCGTATTCTTCAGTAGCAAGACATCTTGAACTAGAGTATGAACAGGATTGAGGTCATGTGTGACCATTATTATGCTAACATCATTCTCTTTGTGATACCTACCAAGAGCTTCAACAATTTGATCTTGGCTCTCTGCATCTGTACCTGCTAGTGGTTCATCAAGCACAAGAATTGAGCCCTCACTAGCCAAAGCCCGAGCCACTAGGACTCTTTGCCTTTGACCCCCTGAGAGCTCTGGAAAAGGACGATCCCATAGATCAATCATATTAACCTGTTCCAGTGCATTTCTAGCAATTCTGATGTCATTTGATGAGGCAAATCGAGGAGGCATCTTTTTGAGAAGTCTACCCATTAGAACTATATCTTTCACCTTCATTGGTACTGTGAGTTCTATTTGATCTCTCTGAGGTACGTACCTCACCATTTTCCTAATTTTTCCAGATTCTTTTACGGAGTCGAGACCATTGACTTTGATACAGCCTCTGAATGGATGTATGAGTCCTAAAAAGGTCTTGAGCAAAGTAGACTTTCCAGACCCATTTGGCCCTATAATCGCCATGAAACTTGGAGATTTTATCTGAAAGGTAACATTATGCAGGGCGAGTTCGCCATTGGGATAACGAACAGCTAAATTTTGTGCTAGTAATAATGGTTCAGTGGTCATCAAGGTTTTCCTCCGATTAAACTGACTTCGACTTTCAGGACTTTCTTCTGTGCACGAAGTTTCTTGAGAAAGTCACGTACAATATTGGCCTTAGCAGTCACAATCATTACTTCAATACAACTACCATCACTCGTGTGGGAGTGGACGGTTGCTGAAATAGTGTCTTTAAACTCATGCTGAACTGCACTTATGTTGTGACCTTGCCCTTTCTTATAATAGAGTGCTGTGACTACAACAGTTATGACTCCCTTCGCTCTCTCAATTTTTTGATGCTCTGACATTAGGGCTCTAACAGCATGACGGACCACATCAGAACGGTTTGAGAATTCCCCCTCTTTAAGGAGAAACTCTAGTTCCTCAAGATCAGACTCCGTCATGGAAATAGCAACAGGTTTGAATGACATTTTCAACACTCGAAACAGGTCATTTGTTAGTAACTATTTCAAAATTATTATTAAGGATTTGGCTAGATGATTTGCAGGAGAGAATGTTGTGATGCATAAGAAAATGTCCCTAATACCACTGATTTTAATTCTGCTACCTCTTGTCATGAGTGGAGTTACATCAGATGTGCAGGCACAAGACTCTCCTATGACTAGCATAGCTGTTTCGGTATCGTCTCTTGCTGGGATTGTTCAAGAAATTGGAGGTTCACGGGTTACTACGGCAGTCTTGTTAGAACAAGGGACCGATCCACATGCGTTCGCAGTGACTCCGGGTATCCTCGCTATCGCCAATGAAGCGGATTTATTGGTCTTCACTGGGCACTTCCATTGGGAGGAGGAATTGGCTAATCTGACCTCAACACCATTCATCACATTTCACGATGATGATGGGGCATGGGAGAATTACGAGGATTATGGTGCTGAATTACTACCAATGCCAGGAGGTGATGTAGAAGAGCTAGATGGTGAGCATGAACATGAGGGGAACCCCCACGGTTTTTGGTTATTACCTAGGAACGCTTTGGCCATTGCTAATGCGACTCGTTTCGCACTGACTACTCTTAACAGTACAATGTCCAATGAATGGGATTCTAACTTTGCGATGTTTTTAGATTCCATTCATGAACTAGAGGAAACAATTGAAGCTCTTGATGAGATTCATCATTTTTCAGATTTGCATGCTGTCTTGGTGGCCCCTGCAGAAGCCTATGTTGCAGAAACGTTTGGAATTAAGAGTGACGCAGTACTTCAAATTGAAGATATCACAATCTCTGGAGCAAAGCTATTGGAAGTTCAGGAGGCGATACAAAATGGGAGTATTAGCCTTATCATTGGTTCAGATGTGGCTCAGTTCCAGACTGGCGGAGAGTTTGCATATCAGTTGCAGGCAGATTACGGGGGCACTCTAATTTGGTGGAAGACGATCTTCTTTGCAGGAGCAGATTACTTTTCGATGATGAGCTATAACCTTGGAGCCCTAGTATCTGGTCTAGAAGGAAGGTCAGGAAACAGCACAGATAACACAGTCAACATAGGCCTTATCGCACTATCAGGAGTTCTGGGGGTTCTTGTAGTAATTGAGTCAGTGCTTTTGATAATGCGTGCTCGAGCCGAGTAAGAATAATGAATTATTGAACTTTCGTTCCAAGTCTCATGTTATACACGACGAATTCCAGCTCAGTGAGCTCATCTTGGAGTTTCTGATACTTAGCATTAAACTCATCCACACCAATAATCCCAGCCTTTTTGTCAGTAACAAGTTGCTTCAAGGCTATCTGCCGATCGTGAATCTTTTTTTTCAGCTTCTCCCATTCCTCTTTGTTTGAGGTTACAGAACTCCCCCAGCTCCTACTTGCCTCTGCATCTTGGTCAAGCTTCTGGACAATTTCATCGAGCGATTTCTTGATGGTTTCGGGATTATCAGATTTTTCAGAATCACGCTTTCTCAAAGCTATCACTACTTGAGGTTAATAGAAGTATAAACGATATATGCCTTCAGATTGCACAATAAACCATTATCCAATAATGAGTGGAAGAAGCGGTATAAGTGGTAATAAAAGAAGCGTACCAACTGTAACGGTAGTTGAGGCAGTTTCAACATCTAGATTGAACCCTGAAGCGTAGACAACGGTCAATACAGCAGGAGGCATAAGAGATTCCAAAATAAGCACTTGAATAGGTATTTGCGAAAGGGTTGAGATCAAGATAATTGGAAAGATGATTAAGGGTACTATTAACTGACGTACCACAACAGCATTTAGGGCTGTACGAATATCCCATAGAGAGAACCGAACACCCACTCCTAGACCAACTGACACCAGTGCAAGATATGTGGTGAGAGGAGAATTATAGGAGAGTATCAGAGCAAGATCATTTGGGAGCTCTATGTTAAGTCCCATGAGAACTAGGGTCACGATTATGGCCAAAAAGGGGGGAAAAGTAGCAGCATCTTTCGCGACCTTCTTCCAACCTGCTTCTTTTCCTCCGAAAGTCGCTCCCATAGCAGAACCAAGGGTGACAAAGAGGATCATCTGAGTGAGTGAGAACATAATCACAAAAGGTACAGCAGATGGGCCTATGAAAATAAGTGCAAGAGGAAGAGGTATGAAAAGCGCGTTATTAAAAGTGGAACAGATGAAGAGGGCGCCTTTGGTCTGGTTATTAATGTCTAGCCTTCGAAGTCTAAGATAGAGTATCACAGGTCCGAGAAGGTGAATAGCAACTACGAGTACTAGAAAGATTGGTATTTCTAATAATGAAGGTGAAGCTGATGTAAGAAAGGTATAGAAAACAAGAATTGGTAGTAGAGCCTTGATGAGCAATGAATTAAGATGCTTATTGAGAATTTTTCCTTTTCTAGACATTCGTGAAATTAGATAGCCAAACAGAATGAAACCATAGAAGAGTAAGATTTGAGTGAAAAGGACGCTGATTGATTGGATTGCGTTCACCACCAGCTTCTGTGCCTCAAGACCTACGGAATAAGCTGCCGGATTGTGTATTATAGATCAGATAATCCCAGTTCCTCAAGCGCTGTATCAGAGGGATTACCTGATTTTCTATCCCATTTTCTATAATTATAATATTCCTCCAGTTGAGCATCAACATCAGGGACAAAATCATCTGTGACACTCTCAGCATGAGGTGTCAATAGTGGTTTGGGAAGTTTCTCATCGTCTGTTTTAAGACCAGATTTTAGATTGAAGAGTCGTTTCATCGTGACTGCTCGTGCGCCAATTTTCAGAATGTCATCAAGTTGGTATGAGGTTCCAATTGCGAGATTCAGTAGTTCGATTATTGTTTGAGGCGGAACAATCGCAAAATGGCACATGATGACGGAGTCAAAGAATGCTCTGAAGTCTTGAGCTCTGGCTGCTGTTATGCCTTTATTATCGTTTTCTAGCCTATCGCCAGAATTAATACCCAGTTGTCGAAATTCTTGACCCATATCAACAGAATACATGTCTCCTTCCATGTGTGATGCTCCTCTGGAGGCAACTGTGTAGATAGTTGCCATTCCTGAGAATGCTCGAGGGTCATGGTTTGGTATCTCCATTCCTCTTACATGAAGTACAATATCCTCTGCCGAGTGTTTTTTGGCAACTGAAACCGATCCCTCAGCCAAAATATCACCAATGCCCTTCCTTGTTCCGATAGAATGGATTGTATTAATGACGCCATCGGCGTCATCCCATGTGAAACCATAGTTCGCTTTTCCAACATCACATAGATGAGTTGTGAATGCAATAGTACTTCCACAACTGATTGTGTCCATTCCATATTGATTACAGAGATTGTTCATTAGTGCGATCTTCTTCAGGTCTGATATCAATAGGTTTGAACCAAATGAAGCAACTGTCTGAAACTCAGGACCACCTATATTTTCCAATCCATACTCTGGCACAGTTACCCTTCTTCCGCATCCTATCGGACAAGAGTAACAAGCAATTCGACCGGTGAGAATTTCCTCCATCGATTTAGCATTGATAAGATCTGCATCATCAAATTCAATCTCTTGGAAGTACTTGATTGGCATGTCATTGAACATCATCCCAATATCCACGTACATGACTGTTCCTTGATCACTGAGCATTGACATGGCTTCACCAAGTGTCTTTCTGGATGACTGCGCAAGTTCTTGAAACTCATCGGGAGTGTGAAGGGGGACCTTGGACTTTCCGCCAACTGCTATGGCCTTTAGTTTCTTTGATCCCATAACTGCACCAAGACCGCATCGTGCAGATACTCGCTCGTTAGTCACAATACTCGCAAACTTGACAAGGTTTTCACCTGCAGGTCCAATGCAGCAGACTTGAACCCGTCCAAGATCGTCCTTCAGGGATTTCTGTGTTGGCCCCGTCATCTCGCCCCACAAATCTACTGCAGATAGTAACGAAACCTTTCCCTCATCGATGTGCAATGTCACTGGATTCTCCGCTCGGCCTTTGATTAGAACACCATCGAACCCAGAGAACTTTAGAAATGCACCAAAATGTCCCCCAACATGTGATTCCCCCCAGAGGTTTGTTAGTGGTGATTTTCCACACACTACATGACGACCTGTAGATGGAGCAAGTGTTCCAGTCAATGGGCCAGTCATGAAAAGGAGTATGTTGTCTGGACTGAGAGGGTCGACACTTAGCTCAAGCTGGCTGTAAAGAAGTCGCGCTGCATATCCACTCCCACCAAGGAACTGCGTCGATATAGAGGAGTCAATCTCGAGGGTACTTGTTTCCTCTTTTGACAAGTCGGCAACTAGGATTTGACCCATGTACCCATTCATCTTAATACCCTCAGAATTCTCGCATCATCTCCCAGATGTCTTGTTCATCCTCGACAACATCTTCAGGAAGTTCTATTGGTTTACCCACTTGTTTTGCAGTCATGTAAATCTTGCAGGTACGCTCCAATAGAATGGAGAGAAAGAGAGCATCCTTCAGGGTCTTTGCACAGCATACTGCGCCATGATTTGCTATCAGTGCTGCACTTCTTTCATCCATGACTTCGACGACATTTATCCCCAGTTGTTTTGTGCCAGGCATTGCATACTTGCTGACTCGTATCCCTGCACCCAATTTAGGAACTAACTCATCAAGTATTGGTGGTAGAGGTTCATGTAGAATAGCCATAGCTGATGCGTAGAGACTATGTGTATGGACTATAGCGAGAACGTCACGTCGATTCTTGTAGATTTCAAGATGCATTGGTTTTTCGATACTAGGATTTCTTGTTCCTTCTACCTCGTTCCCATCCATGTCAATGACTACAACATCATCGATGGTCATTTCTGTATAATGGACAGAACTTGGGGAGATGACAACGTGGTCTCCAACTCTGAGGCTTGCATTTCCAGATGAGCCGATGACCAAGTCGTGCTTGATCATCTCCAGACATATATTAAGTAATTCCTTCTTCTCCTTCTCATACACATCATTCACCTTCGCATCTTACTTCATTCCATCTTGAATAATATCGATTATACAGCTCTGCACGGTTATCAGGTTGATAAGTGGATTTCCACCGAATCATATTCTTTGTAGCTTCATCAATTGACTGATAATAACCTGCTCCTATGGTTGCGCATATTGCTGCACCCAAGAGGCTTCCCTCAGATTGAAGGGGTGTATCAACTGGTCTATTCAACACATTAGCTAAGAGTTGTGTCCATGTTGCAGACTGAGTCATTCCTCCAATTGTCTTCACGCCAGTTGATATACTGTATTGCTCAAGCTGCTCAATATTCCCTCTGATAGCAAACGCCACGTTCTCAAGAACAGCATGAATCATTCTAGCAGAGTTCAGGGGGGTAACCTGAGGGAGAGCAGGTTGAGGAAAGACCATACGTGCTTGCTTCACATCTGTTATTTGCTGACAGTCCATTATGCTTGGACCAAGAGTGACAAAGGTTTCCTCACTTCCAGGGGGAATTCCGCTTGCCAACTCATCAAGACTTTCAAAAGTTCTCTGTCTACATTTCACTGGGTCCTCAGATCGCTCACAAAGAAGCCTCACAGCCCACTCTAGGACCGCCCCAGTCAAAGTAGCATTACTTTCGAGAACCCATTGACCTTCTTTCATATGAGTCCCTGTCCAGATTTTCTGGTCTGGAACACAGAGATGATTATCGAGTATCATCATCACAGGAGTTGTACTTCCTGCTATGACAGCAATTTCACCAACCTTAGAATCACTTGCCAGAAGAGCACAATGTGTATCAGCACCAGCTTGAACAACTGGAAGACCCTTTGGTAGACCACATTCTTTCTCAGCAGCAGAAGTCACCTCTCCGACCACTTCACCAGATTTTCGAATATCCGGCAAAATGTCTAAATCTATGTTAAGAGCTGAAGCAACTTCTTCACTCCATTCGTTGGTCCGGACATCAAGAAAACCAGTCGCGCTTGCTGATGATGTGTCTGTGGAGTATACTCCTGAGAGTCTAAATGTTATCCAATCACAGATTGGAAGAAGATGCTTTACTTTTTCATAAAGCTCAGGTTTTTCTTCCTCGAACCAACTGAGTCGAGATGGCGCAAACATCATCGGGGGCCAGCAACCAGTGATCTCATGATAAGTTTCTCCAAGTGATTCATCGATGAGATATTGAGTCATTGCCCCACGAGCATCAATGTTCGGACCACCATGCAACTCGATCCCATTTGAGGCAAGTAGGACAAGACCATGTCGTTGACTGGTTGTTGCGACTGCTTTCAAATCCGAGGGCTTAATCCCAGAGTGTTTAATCGCGCCTTTGATAACTGAACAGACAAGTTTCCAGAACTCTGAAGGGTTGAACTCCTTTGCGATTTCTAGGTCAGGAGGTGTGACATAATCCCAGGATGTTCTTGATATGCCTGGACTTTCACCTTTAGGGTCAACAATCATGCATCTTACGCCTGTAGTACCTGCGTCAATCGCGGCTACAACCATTATTCATTCCCCTAACTGAAGACTTCTGGATTCAAGATGTTCGGGGGTTTCTCACCTTTAAGGAAAGCTAGGATGCCAGATACAATACTTTCTGATTGGCGTTGAACTGTTTCAACTGTATTTCCTCCCATATGAGGCATTACAGTGACATTGTCAAGCTCAAGAAACTCATTATCACAATCAACAGGTTCCATGGAGAAGACATCTAGACCTGCACCTGCAATCACCCCTTTTTTCAAAGCCTCAAGAAGGGCAAATTCATCAGTTATTGATGCTCTTGCAGTGTTAATCAGAACTGCAGACCTCTTCATCTTCTCAAACTCTTTGGCTCCTAACATTCCTTGAGTTTCGTCAGTGGGTGGACAATGTATAGTGATAATATCTGACTGAGTCAATAGTTCGTCAAGCTCAACAATTCTTCCGCATACTTCTTCGACCTTTTGGGGTTCAACATATGGGTCCATCACAAGAATCTTCACACCAAACCCCTGCAAGCGTTTTGCCACCTCAAAACCAATCTGACCAAGTCCAATTATACCAACCGTTCTCCCATAGAGCTCGATGCCCATGAGACTAGTGTACATATTTGCAAAATCTTTGAAGTCATCCACAAAGAAATCATTTTTGAGAAATCGTTCAGCAGCCACTATGTTTCTCGCTTGAGCCAGCATCAGTGCGATTGTGTGCTCTGCCACTGCAATTGTATTTCGACCTGGTACTGCTAGTACTGGTATTTTGTTATCAGTTGCTGCTTGGAGTGATATATTGTTGGGAGAACCTCTAACCGATCCAATCAGTTTCAGCTCAGTCTGTTCAATAATTTCCTCTTTTATCTCATCACCCTCCACAATTACTATCTCGAAGTTATCATCCTTAATTTTCTGAAGCAATGAATCGCTCATATGTAGTTTGCCAGTTTCTAGCCAGCTTTGATAGCTAACCTCGAGACCTGCATCTTGTAGTTTCTTTATACCAGAATCGGTCAAGGGAGCTGTGATAAGAACACGCAATCAATAGAACCTCCAATTTCAGGGTTGCCATGTATTGCTTCATCCCTTTAAAGATTCAGCGAATTATTGAGATTCTAACCAGTTTGTGGTACAAACCACGATGTAGTTCAAAGATTGTCCACTCCTTATATTCATTCTATACATGTTCATACTCGTGATTTACAATGTCTGAATCTGCAATAACGATAACAAATCTGACAAAACGATTTGGTGACATCACAGCTGTTGACAACCTCAGTCTTGAAATTGGATGGGGTGAGCTGTTTGGTATCCTCGGACCCAATGGTGCTGGGAAGAGTACAACAGTCAATATTCTGAACACGCTTCTGGAGCCTACTGATGGCTCAGCGACGGTTGACGGGCATGATGTTGTCTTTGATCCAGAAGGTGTGCGAGAGGTGATTGGAGTTTGTCCTCAAGAGCCTGCGTTTTATCGTTTCCTTACTGGTGAAGAGAACATCTCCCTAATGGGAGAGATGCATCTCGTGCCAAAGGACATCCTCAAGGAGCGAATCAAGACCATGGTTGAGAAGATTGGTATGGAGGACCACATCAAGAGGCGTGCTAAAGACTACAGCGGCGGAATGATTCGTCGGATTAGTATGCTCATGGCATTGATCAACGATCCAAAGGTTGCATTGTTAGACGAACCTACAGTTGCCATGGACCCAAAATCTCGTCGAGCTGTCTGGGACTTCATTCGTGAGCTGAAAGAGCAAGGGAAAGTAATCATCCTCACAACACACTATATGGAAGAGGCTCAAGAGCTCTGCGACAGAGTTGCCATCATTGATGAGGGTGCCCTCATTGCTCTTGGTTCCCCTGCGGAATTAATGGAAGAACATAGGGCAAAGAACTTGGAAGAAGTCTTCTTGAAGCTCACTGGGAAGAAGCTGAGGGAGGCAGTGTAGATATGAACCTACGACGTATACTCGCGTTAACAAAGAAAGAGTTAAGGAAGACTACAAGAGAAACTGCTGTTCTTTTCCTTCTCATAATATTTCCAATCATGATTACCTTCGTATTTGGTTTTGCATTTGGTGCAATTGGAGGTGGAAACACTACAAGTTTCGATGTTGGCCTTCTGAATCTGGATAGTACAGGAACAGAAGCAGATTGGAGTTATGCATTTACTGGCAATCTGACTACTTCTGAGATTTTCACTGTCTATAACTTCAACGATAATGCCACTGGACAAGATGCACTGCTCCAGGGTAATCTCGATGCGTTCATAATCATACCAGAGGGATTTGGTAATAGTGTTGAGTCATACTATGGAGCCCCATTTGACCCTAGTGCATGGGCAAACACAACAATTGGTCTCTATGTTGATAGTGGATCTATGATAGCAGTTTCAGCAGTTCCTCCTCTCGTTCAGGAAGCTCTGATGAAAACTATCTTTGGTAGCGATGCAATAGCTATCGGTCTTCCAGTTGAAATTGGAAGTCCAGCACTCGTTGAGTCAAGTACCTTTACTCAATGGGATTACATGGCTCCAGGAATCTTCGCTTTTGCAGCCATATTCATGACAATGATTGTCGCTCAGACAATGACTGTCGAGAGAGACGAAGGACTTCTTAAAAGACTCAGAACCACACCAGCCTCATCAGCAGACTATTTGGTAAGTCAAACAGTGTCCTACATGATCATTGCAGTAGTACAGGTTGCCCTTGTTCTTGCATCGTCTTTCGCGATTGGTTATAGACCAGCGAGTGGGATAGCAGGAGTCGCGTTCACCTTTGTCATAGCTTTAGCATTCTCTCTGGTTGCAGTCGGATTCGGTCTGATTTCTGCGACAATCTCAAAGTCTGCCGAAGCAGCCACTGGAATGAGCTTCATCTTCATAATGCCTCAGATGTTCTTTGGAACATTCATGCCCGTTGGTGGCGTAACTGAGGCGATTTCGATGTTCATTCCAAGTAAATATGTCACTGATGCATTAACGACTCTCTTCCTGAGAGGCGCTCCAATAACAACTCCAGTCATCTGGACTAACTTGGCAATAGTGTCAGTGGTCGGGGTTCTGCTAGTTATTGTGGGAATCTTTCTGTTTGAGAGATTCAGTTCACGCTAGGAGTCCCAAATGGGACTCCTCATTTTTTCTGTTAGCCTTATTAGGGAGATTAATTGAAAGTGAATTCGTTTGATGTTGAGGTGTGCAAATGAGTTCTGATGAAATTGAAACAGATGAGGATATGATTAAACAAGCGAAGCAACTTCTTCTGCTCACAGATTTGGTTGACAAATATCCACAAGTGGTTTCACGTAGAGTTGCAGGACTGGTCTATATCCTAATTGGTGGTGGAATCTCATTTGCCACACTTATTCTAATGTCACTACAGAATCTTATAGGACCTGGAGATCCATTCCTGGTGAATATTGGATTTGTTATAATCAGCCTTGTCTTTTCTTGGGTCATTGGCTTTAGACTGATTGTTCCACTTACGCAATCATACCCAGCAGAACCAAGTAGATCTGAAGGTGGAGGACTGATTCTTGTATTGTGGGGGGTTATTGGAGTAGCTATTGTGGTATCATCTCTTGTACTATTCCAAATGGGATTGCATCTACTATTCCCATCAATACTCCAATTCATAATGGGTTTTGGCTTCACAATTAACTATCTAGCTGGAAGAAGGTCTAGCACTTATGACTTCTACTCTAGAGAACATCTCTACTTTTCAATAGCAATTTTTCTCAGCATAATTCCAATGCTGATTTTTCTTGAAGCGGCATACCTGATTCTTATTGTAGTGGATATGGGTGGAATCTATATTATTGGGATATTCATGTTAATCACTGCTGAACGACTTCTTCTGGAGAGTAAAAGGCAGGGATAGAGTTGAGTCTCGATGGGGACCTCCTATCTGCATTGGTAGGACTCATGGAAGAGGACCGTGAGACCATGGTCCCCACACGACTCTCTGTTTTGGTCTACCTGTATTTCACGCAACATGCGACATTCCCTGTCCTTCAGAAGAAACTTGGGCTCACATCAGGGAATCTGTCAAGCCATCTAAGAAAGTTGGAAGAATTAGGTCTGATTCGAATCTCAAAGAGATTTGTCGATCTCAAACCTACAACCTTCGCAGTTCTGACCAAGGAGGGAGCTGAGCGTGTAAGGACACAGATGGTTCGTATGCGTGAGCTTGTTTCGATGGTTGTGGATAAGGAACCACAATCAAATGAGTAGTTTTTGCAGCTTCAATAGATCCGGTACTTCGCCCTTTGTCTTGAGTTTCCCAGCGGAATATGCAGCCATAGGGCTCTCTGTTTTCTCTATGATTGCAAAGAACACATGGGAGTCCATCGTTACTTGGAGCTCTGCATCAGTTTCTCCCTCTGCTACCTCAAGGAGTTCCGCATCACCAATCTTCATGAACATCTTGGTATCAATATCAGGAAAGATGAACTGAAGCGTCTTGTTGTACTCCTTGAACCTACGCTGGATTTTTGGGTCTTCAAAACGTTCTCCAAGAGTATGAAGCATCGCTATTATCTTCTCTTTGGTCATATAGACACCAAATTAAAGAATCGTAATTACCGAGTTATAACTTTCCCGACCGTGAAATTAATACAGGGGTTCCCAAAAAAAGCGATGATGAGGAGTGATACCTAATGAGTGATGAAGATAACACGGAATCGCATGATGCATCTAGACAATCGAAAAAGGCATTTTATGCATGGGCAGGAGCTCTGGTCTTTGCAATTTGCTTTACATACTTAATTTGGGCATTGGGTCCTCTGCTTCAACCATTCATTTCAACATTCATAGAGCAAGACCCAGGAGCAGACTATTACTACTGGCAGCTCACGACTCGAGATTTCATGACAATGTTCATTGTTTGGAGTTTTTATCTTGCACATCAGTTTTCAATCTGGGGTGCAATCTTCTGGGCACAAAGAAATCTAACTGAACTTAAGACAAAACCAACGACTAGTTTGACAAGGTACAATTGGTTTACATTGCTCATCAATGGAGCGTTCATTATCCTTCATTTAGTTCAAACCCACATATGGTTTGATGGGTTGGCACAAGATGTTCCGATTTGGACAAGTCAGGGTTCTGTCATAATAATGCTCGTTCTCATCTTGATCATCGAGAATCCGCGGCGCGGACTATTCATGGGTCGAAAACTAGGCAAACCAATGACAGCACAAGTTTCAGGCTTCTTCCGAAGAAATCATCAATATGTCATTGCGTGGGCTCTTGTCTACACCTTCTGGTTCCATCCGATGACTTATGATCCCCAATTATTGACTGGCTTCTTCTACATGTTCCTGCTATTCACCCAAGTTTCCTTAGCATATACAGTGGTCCATGTCAACCGTGGATGGGTGGTCTTGCTAGAGAGCTTTGTTGGAGTGCATGCGTTCTTTGTGGCGGTCTACAACACACTCATGACCCCGATTAGTTCCAGTGATATGTGGCCAATGTTTGCGTCCGGTTTTGCATTCATGTTTGTCTTCACATACATGTATGCCTTCAAAGTAAGACGAGAAGTGCGGCTTGCTGTGATATTAGCATACTTTGGAGCGCTAACATGGATTTACCTTCCAAGTTCAATCGGTGGATATGGAAGAGAGATTAGTAGATTAATGATGCTTGAGTTTCTCTGGATACCAATCATACTTTACCTACTCGCAATCGTTTTCTCTGCAATTGTTTATCCCTATGTTAAACGAAAAAGAAGTGTTCAAGTACAGGAATGAGGGAAAGAGATTCCCTCATTCTACCTTTTACTTGTGGCTCCCAGAAGTCTGTTCACAGTAAAGTCCAACACAATTTGTTTATTCAGACTGAGGGTTGATTCAAATTCATGTAGTTATATGAAGCAATGATGAGAGTAACTAGAACACGTGTTCTGAAAATTGAAATTAACGCTGTGAAGCCCCTGTCAGAAAGATTATATCGCCCATCACGATGGAGCCGATGTCACTACGGATCCTTGGAGAATGTTTCATGGTCAGCGATTCAGCCGAAAAAACAAAACAGAAGACCAAGCCCACGGATGTACTTGTAATTGGAGGTGGTATGGCTGGTATCAATGCAGCCCTTGGGCTGGCAAATGGTGGTCATGTAGCACACATGATTGAAAAGACAGTTGCCATCGGTGGTAACTATGTTGCAATCTACAAGATTTTCCCAGCACTAGAGTGCTCAGCATGTGTAATGACTCCTCTGACATCTTTTGTTGGAAAACATCCGAACATCAAAATTCATCCTCTCGCAACAGTGGAAAAAGTGACAGGTGGAGAGGGTGACTTCACAGCCACGATTCGACAAAAGGCTCGGTACGTAAACCCAGATACATGTACAGGTTGTCAATTGTGTATCAGGTCTTGTCCTGTTGAGGTGCCAAATGAATATGACTTTGGACTCTCACTCCGAAAGGCAATCTACATGAACTTTCCACAACAGATTCCGTTGTTGGCTACAATCGATCGAGAGTCTTGTATAGGCTGTGGAACTTGTGCATCAGTTTGTCCAAATGATTGCATTATATATGATGATGAAGACAAAGTTTACGACCTCAACGTTGGTTCAATCATTGTAGCCACTGGTTTTGAAGAGTACAAACCATTAGATTATGGGGAATATGGATATGGTGTATTTCCAAATGTTGTAACAGCATTAGAATATGATAGACAGACTCACCCAACTGGTCCAACAGATGCACACATGGTGCGACCTTCAGATGGAAAGGAACCTGAGCGAATACTGTTTGTGAACTGTGTTGGTAGCAGAGATGTCAGGGAGAATATCAGTGGTTATAGCAAACACTGCAACAGGGTATGTTGCTCATTTGGAATAAAACTAGCTCAGGTAACAAGAATGCATTATCCAAAGGACCATTGCGAGATTATCTATACGTATATGGACATGCGGACAGCCGGGAAGGCTTTGGAAGAATTCCTCTGGGACTCGCAGAAAAACCAAGGTATTAATTTCATTCGAGGACGTATTGCTGAAATACAGGAAGATCCAGATACACGTGATCTTTTCGTAAAGATGGAAGATACCGAATCTGGGAAAATCATCGAGCTCGATAAAATATCGATGGTGGTCCTTAATTGTAGTTTCAGACCCAGTAAGGGTTCTGAGGAACTGGCAAAAATTCTCAAAATAGATCTTGATGAAGCCGGATGGTTCAAAGAGAAACATCCCAATGCCGCCGCATTAGAAACTAATCGACCAGGCATATACATTGCAGGATGTGCGCATGGTCCAAAGGATGGTACTGACTCTGTGAACGAAGGGAAAGGCGCTGCCATGGCGGCGCACTCGATTTTGCCAGTACCCACTCCAGAATCCCTACCGGAGATTCCTCCTGCAGAGGTTACTGATGAGCCACGTGTTGGTGTCTTCATTTGTCATTGTGGTGGGATTATAGGGAATGAGATAGACTCTCCAGGATTAGCAGAGTGGGCTAAGAATTTACCAAATGTAGCATATAGTACAGATTATATCTTCATGTGCAGTGACCCAGGGCAGGAACTTGTTACTCAAGCCATAAAGGAACATAAGCTTAACCGTGTTGTTGTTGGATCCTGTTCACCCCTGCAACATGAACAGACATTCAGAAGTGCCTTAGAAGCAGCAGGATTGTCAGGATATTATTTAGTAGGACCAGTTGGTCTTCGGGAACAACTAGCACTTGTGCATACAAAAGCCCCACGTGACATGCGCCAAGAGAAAGCACAGGACATGATTCGGAGTGCAGTTGCGAAGGCAATCAACAATGAGACTGTACCATTGAAAAAGGTCGAAGTCACGCGTGTTTCTATGGTGGTTGGAGGCGGTGTGTCTGGGATGACTGCCGCTTTGGATATTGCACGAAAAGGGTTTGAGGTAATCCTAGTTGAAAAACAAGACCAACTTGGTGGAAGATTGAATGAACTGCATCGCTTGTTTCCAGCCATGGAATCAGCACAGGACATTGTTGATGACTTGAAAGCTAAGGTTGAAGCGAACAAACGAATTAAGTTGTTTCTAAATACA
Organism: Candidatus Thorarchaeota archaeon SMTZ1-45; assembly: GCA_001563335.1. Classification (GTDB taxonomy): domain Archaea; phylum Asgardarchaeota; class Thorarchaeia; order Thorarchaeales; family Thorarchaeaceae; genus SMTZ1-45. The sequence continues at coordinate 85,067 of LRSL01000109.1, forward strand.
AAAGTTGTTGCCCGTGATGGTTCTTATGGTAATTATGATATCACTGTACAAAATCTCAAAACAGGCGAGAGAAATGTGCATCGGATAGGTTCTATGGTTATTGCTGTTGGTACGGATGTTTATGAACCCAAGAAAGGGGAATATGGCTGGGAAGAGGTGCCAGCTGTGATCTCAACGCTTGAACTTGAAAGAAGATTGAGAAATGGCGACATAAAGAAAGCTCCAAAGAATCCCGTTTTCATCCATTGTGTTGGATCAAGACAAAACCCAGGTGAAGGAAACAGATATTGTTCTAGAGTCTGTTGTTCAGCAGTGATAACCATGCAGCATGAACTCAAGGAGTTATTCCCTGATATCAAGATATTCTCAGCTTACAAGGAGCATATCCGTCCATTTGCAACAGGTATGGAGGAATTGTGGAGAGAGAATAGACAGAATGGTGTGGCATATTTACAGTGGGAGCGTGATAGACCTGTAACAGTTGAGAAAGACCCTGAAAATGAAGGAGCAATTGTCACAATATATGATATACTCTCCCAAGAAACATTCCAGATTAAATCAGAGCTTGTGGTATTAGCGTTGGGATTGGAAGCTCCTCATGACGTGAATGAGCTTGTCAAAGCAATGGGAATCAACAGGGGTCAAGATGGATTCCTTTTGGAAATGCACATGAAATTCAGACCGGTTGAAACAACAGTCCCAGGTGTCTTTCTTGGTGTGACCTATGCGAAAAATGTGAGTGATTCCGTGAACCAAGCACGAGGAGCAGCGAGCGAAGCCACTATTCCATTGAACTTGGGAACTGTGGAGATTGAACTTCTCACTGCAGAGGTTGATCAGGACTTATGTGTTGGATGTGACCTGTGTCATTATTCAGAAATTTGTCCATATGATGCTGTTTCAATGATTGAGATTGAACCAGGTGTCAAGAAGAGTGTCACTGACGAGATGCGTTGTGAGGGGTGTGGAGCATGTTGTGCTATCTGCCCTACTGGAGCACGAGACCTCCGTTGGTGGCGTGAAAAGAGTTTTCTTGAGCAGACCTCGGAGATGCTGAGGGAGTAAGTGCATGGTTTCACTAGATGGTCTCCTGGCTGGATGGATTGTTCTAAATGAGTTATTGGGGGCCTTGAAAGAAAGAGATGTTTTCATCCCAGATTTGACCTACGCAGACTTAAGAAACTCAAAGATGAGTATCGAGTACCTACGTTCCTTTGAGAGTGAAATAAAATCTGGAGATCAGTGTGATGCTGACACTCAAATACAAATAGAGATGGAGCTCAAAATACAGCGTCTTCGAGATACGCTCATGATCTGGGCAGAGAAAACGGAAGGAGTAGAATACAGAAATTCATGGGAAACTCGCTTTGATGCAGCAATTAGAGGTGAGATTGAACAGTATGAGCCTGAACACCAAGTACACATCTCAGATATTCCCAGAGAGCGGGATGTGGGATTTTTCAGAATCAAACTGCCAGAAGATATTCCAGTAGAGATTGTGTCGGAAATCGCAGAAGACTGCATGGTAAATATTTCACTTGATGGTAAACGACATCTGCAAGTCAGTGGAAAGAGAGAATGCGTCAGAAATGCCATGAAAAAGCTAGGTCAACTTTTCTATGGTGAAAGTAAGCTGCAATAATGACCTGATGATTCTCTAGATGCCAAGAATTTCTTTGATGGGGTCCAAGGACACTCTGTTCAGTTCATATCCCAACGGTTCGGGATCGATTCCCATAGCAATACCTAACACTTGTGTAACAAACAATGCTGGCAGCTCCAGAGAAGTTCCATCATCATCCTTTAGACCTATTTGTTGTATATCGAATTGAGTGTGGCACGCTGGGCAGTTTGTAACAACACAGTTTGCTCCTGCGCCATTTGCTGAAATCATTTTTTCTTGAAGTATCTTTGTGGCAACCTCCTCGCTTGCAATGAGGAGAGGTGAACCACAACAACGAAGTTTCATGTCCCAATGTACGCTTTTTGCACCTGTCAGCTCGATTAGCTCATCAACCTTTCGAGGTAGTTCAGGATCATCAAACTCAGCTACATTGGATGGACGAATAAGATGACAACCTGGGTGGAAGGCAACTTTTAGACCATCTAGGCGTTTGACAATCTTCTTCTCAATATCATCTTTCATGTCATAAAGGACTTCAACAAAATGACGAATCTTTACCTTTCCAGAGTACTGGAGACCTAGTGGTTTGAGAGTTTCGTTGACCTTCTTTCTATAGGACTCATCATCATGAAGCACATGATCGGTGTCCTTTAATGAGCCAAAACAACCGTTACAGGGAGTGACAATATCATGTCCTCTCTGCTCAGCCAGTGCAATGTTCCTGCCTGACATTGAAAGCCAGCTATTTTCATCTATTGACTTAAGGACTACAGTACCACAACATGATGCTCCATCAAAGTCTATCAGCTCAATCCCTAGATCCTTTGCGACTGCACGCATGGATGACTCATAATTATTGAATCTGCTTGGGATAGCACACCCGAGAAAGACTTCGTATGTCTGAGTCATTTACTCTTCCTCCTCCTCCAGATTCATGAGCTTCATCCTATCCAACATCTTCTTTGTGTCTGCAATGTTGAGTTCAGGGACCGGATCTAGCTCGAGGTCGTCGCGTTCCCAATCTGTTGGCTCGTAGAGCCTTCCTGTTTCATAGAGCGATTCCCTAGCACTGATATAGCCAGTAGGTCTAATCCCCTTCCTGAATGCCATGTTCTTCAGACCAAAAAGAATGTCTGTGATGTCAATACCTTGTGGACATCGTTCTTGACATGTATAACATGTGGAGCATAACCAGACCATGTCGGTTTCAAGGACCGCCTCTAGTCCGAAGAGAAGCATTCTCATGACTTCATGAATCTGAATGTTCACTTTGTCGGAAACTGGGCAACCAGCGCTACATTTGGCGCATTGAAAACAAGCAGTGAGGTCTTTGCCTCCAATCAGGCTTGAAACCTTATTGGTGAATTCAGCATCAAGTGCTTTGAACTTCTTTCCCTCAAACGATTTGAACTGACCCCAAGACTCTGTCACTTTATCGCCTCCTAGTTCTCAAAGGACTTGGTCCTAACTTATCTGCAAGTGCAGCATATTTCCTCACAGTTTCCGCCCAGATAGACCCCTCACTTGCACTTATGTGAGTGAATTGAAGGCGGTCAGGTTCAAGTCCAGCCTTCTCGATTATTTTCTTCGCGATGACAAATCTACGCTCAAATGAGATGTTACCATCAACATAGTGACAGTCTCCAATGTGACATCCAGATATCCATACCATGTCAGCACCAAGTCTGAAAGCCTCTAACATGTGCTGCACGCTTACTCTTCCTGTACACATAACACGGATGTCTCTCACATTTGGAGGTTGTTGAAAGCGGGATACACCAGCACTATCTGCTCCTGCATATGAGCACCAATTGCAGAGTATTGTCAGAATCCTTGAATCATTTGCAGGCATGTTCTCCAAAGCAGTTCGTATTTGAGTGAGTATCTGGTCGTCGGTGAAGTGTTTCATTGTGATGGCACCAGCAGGACATCCTGCACCACATTTGCCGCAGCCTTGGCATAGTACTGGATTTGTGACTGCATAATCATGGCTACCATCACCGGGAACTACCTCAATTGCATTGTATGCACAGTTTATCTCGCAGGTTCCACAGCCCACACAGATCTCCGGATCCACAACTGAAACAATTGCCTCAGCTTTTCGAATTCCCTTGATGAGGGGTATCAATGCTCTTGAGGCAGCAGCCTGGCCCTCAGCAATAGACTCACTGATGCTCTTCGGAGCTGTGGCTGTGCCAGCTACAAAAACACCATCAGTCTGAAAGTCTACGGGGCGTAGCTTAGGATGCGCTTCCATGAAGAATCCCGACAGGTTCAAGGGCACCTTAAACAGCTCAGAGATTTCTTTGTTCGGGCGGGGCACCATAGCAGTAGCGAGTACTGTATGATCAACATCAATCGTCAGCTCAGCACCCAATACTTGGTCCATTACTGTGACACTCAGTGCTTTCTCTTTTCCTTTCTTGACCTCGGGTGGTGAGTCCTTGTCAAATCTTACAAATACAACGCCTTTCTTCCGAGCTTCACGGTACTTGTCCTCAGCATCATAGAAGACTCGTAGGTCTCTGTAGAAATGAAACACTCTTGAGTTTGGATACTTCTCAAGTAGCTCCAATGAATGCTCTAGAGCAATCATACAACAGATACCTGAACACCATGTACGGGAGCCTTCGAGTGATGCATCCTCACGAGACCCAGCACAGTGAATTACTGCAAATGTTTCTCCATCTTCAATACCTTCACCACTAGCTATTCGAGTATTGAACTCAACCTCAGTCATTACCTCAGGAAGTTTGTTAAGACCATAGAGACCTTTCTCTTCAAGTGCGACTGCCCCAGTGGCAACAATAACAATGCCAACTGTGAGAGTTTCTTTCTTTGCTCCAGTCTTAATAACAACCTCAAACTCACCAATTGAGCCTTTTGCATCGACGACCTCAGAGTTCAGAAGGAGATGGATGTTCTCTTTCCCACTTATTCTATGTTCATAATAAGCCACGATCTCTGAGGCTGGTCTGTTATTGAAATTCACAGTAGCAAGTTCATTCAGGAACCCACCTACCTTGTCCTGTTTCTCCACCAGGTAAACATTGAACCCCTTTTGAGAGATTACTTCAGCAGTAGCCATCCCCGAAACGCCAGCCCCTATGATAAGAACAGAGGGTTCAATCTGTGTGACAGCTTCCTCCTGCGCCTCCAACAGTTTGGCTCGAGCAACTGACATCCGCACCAAGTCCATCGCTTTTGAGGTTGCTTCATCTTTGTCAGCTTGATGCACCCAAGAGCAATGCTCACGAATGTTAGCAAGTTCGAACAAGTACTTATTCAAGCCAGCTTCTTCGATTGTTGCTCTAAATAATGGTTCATGAGTACGTGGTGTGCATGATGCCACCACTAGACGGTTGAGTTTATGTTCCTTTATGGCCTCTTTGATGACAACCTGAGCATCTGAAGAGCATGAATAGAGAAGATTCTCTGCATAGACAACATTGGGAAGGGAACTTGCATACTCAGTGACCTCAGCAACATCTACAGTTCCAGCAATGTTAATCCCGCAAGAACATATAACGACACCAATTCGGGGTTCAGCTGCAATGAGCTCTAAGTCTTCCTCTGTGAGCGCTTCTGTTTCTTCCCCCTGGGGAATAGTGATGTCCAGTGCGGCAAGAGCAGCTGCAGCACTGCCCTGAGCAACAGAGTCAGGTATGTCCTTGGGCATTTGAACTGCGCCACACATGTGGATTCCAGGTACACCTGTTTCGGAAATCATCAACGAACTCAAATCAGGTTGTATGAAACCAGACTCATCTGTAGTGATACCAAGCTGCTCATTCAGTTTTGTATTCAGGGAGGGGATCATAGCAGGACACAGAACTACGAGGTCATACTTGTCAACGAGGACATTGTGGCCTTTTGCATCACTGTGACGAACTATGAGATCCTTGGTCCCATAATCTTCTTGAATCTCACTCGGAATCCCCTTCACAAAGTGAATATCGTATTCGGTTTCAGCTCTAACAAGAAACTCCTCAAAGCCTTTACCAAAAGCGCGCATGTCATTGTACAGAATATCAATATGAACCTCAGGGGTATGTTCCTTAGTAATAATGGCTTCCTTAGTGGCGTATGTACAGCAAATCTTTGAACAGTAGGAACAGTGGTTGACGTCTCTGGAGCCCACACATTGTATGAAGGCAATCCTGTGCGGCTCACGACCATCGGAGGGCCTCATGACAATTCCACCAGTTGGACCACTGGCTGACACCATTCGTTCATACTCCAAAGCACTAACAACATTGGGGAAACGACCATAGCCATACTCTGGTATAGTGGCTGGGTCTAGAAGTTCGTATCCAGTTGCTATGATGATGGAGCCAGCATTGATCACGACATGTTCATCAACAATATCAAAGACAATAGCTTCGGCCTTGCATGTCTTAACACATACCATACATTCAATGCAGTTCTCATGGTCAATTGTTGCGATATTTGGAACAGCTTGAGGAAATGGAATGTAAGCTGCTTTTCTCATTTTGAGCCCAATATCATATTCATTGGGCACTTCTATTGGACAGACTCTCTGGCAATCACCACAACCAGTGCACTTGTCAGCATCCACACGGCGGGTTCGTTTGAGTACTTCTACTCTGAAATCGCCTTGCTTACCACTAACCTTTGTAACTTCGGAGTAAGCCAAAATCTCAATATTCGGGTGACGTGAACAATCTACCATCCATGGTCCTTGAATGCACATACTACAGTCCAATGTTGGGAAGGTCTTGTCCAATTGAGACATATGACCACCAATCGAGGGTTGTTTCTCAACAAGGAACACCTTGACTCCCATTTCAGCGAGGTCAAGTGCAGCGCGCATTCCTGAGATACCAGCTCCAATTATGACAACTGGTTTCGATATGGACTCAGCCATTGTTCTGTCACTCCGAAGAGGTACCAGGTCGATTCAAGAATGCCCGATAAAATACTTCCCATCGGACAACAGATACAAAGAGCGATTTGACTCAAAATAATTGGCGCCAAACTTTGAGGGTTAACGATTTCTAACCCATGCACTTAATATTACACAGATAACGTCCAAGAATTATGAAGGCAACTAGGCTCTATACTCGAGCTTACCTAACACGAATAAAATACCGAGGGGAGGAAAATCGCCTTTATGACTTAGCTGAGATTGAGGTTACTAAGTTCTCAGCACCACCAAAGTATCATGAAAGATGATTGTGGAAATCCAGGTAAGTCCCATACAACTAATCCCAATTGGTCTTCTATTCATTCTAGTTGGAGAACTCACAGTTCTCTTTGTCGAGCTTATTCCTACTATCATCAAGCGTTTCAAGACAAGAACTTTCATTTCACCTATAAGACTCTCAAAACAAGAGGAGGACATTCTAACATTTCGTACAAAGAAAGGTGGATCTTGTTCTAAGCGGGAAATCTATGAGGAACTTGATAAGTCACAGTCACTCGCTAGTACGATTCGTACTTCACTAGAAGAGAGAAAACTGATTCAGCATTTCAGAGAAGGTCGAGTGAACATGGTTCATATCATGGAAGAAATGTGATGTAACTTTCATGTCTTTGCTTCTAGACCAAGTCGCTCCCAATTGGGGTGGGTCTTTCTTTGCATATACTGCAGATGTGTTTTCAACCCAAATTCCTCAGGCTCATGACCGAACGCAAGCGCAAGGAGTTCAACAACATGGAGTATATCAAAAGTATATTGCTGTTCGAAGTAGTTCTGTATCTCCACTTGTCCCATGTCAAGCTGCAATTCACAGAATGGACACGGTGTAACGATCATGTCTGCTCCACCAGCCTTTAGCAGACTGTCGAACTTCTGTTTTGTAAATTCGAGAGCAATTTTCACATCAGCAGTTCTTACAGCTCCACCAGCACCACAACAGATTAGTTCATCCTTATATGGTACATATTCAGCTCCTGAAGTTTCACAAAGTTCTCTAAAAATGTGCGGGCGCTCTGAGTCATCTTTCTGTTTGATGATTTTTGGTCGCATCCAATGACATCCAGGGTGTAGAGCCATTCGTACACCCTTGAATGGACGTGTTACTCTCTCACGTATCTTCTCAAGACCAACAAGATTGTATAACGCATCAACGTAATGCCAAACCTCAATTGTACCCTTAAACTCTCTGTCGATTTCAGCTAAGTTTTCATTCACTGCTTCCCGGAGTTCATCATCATGCTTTAACTCGTAGTTTGCATCCCATAAGCTAGCAAAACATCCATTGCATCCAGTAGTAATTGGATGGCCACCAGCTTCCGCAATAGTCAGATTACGTGCTGCAATAGTAGCCCAAGTGACTCTGTCAAAGGACCCGAAAACACCCGGAGCTGGACAACAGGTAGCCCCCTCCATATCAAGGAGTTTCAAACCCAAGTCGTTGAATACTAGTTTAACCGCCCTCTCAACACTTGGATATCGATGTGGTATGATGCATCCAAGGAAGTGGTAGAAAGATTTCTTCGCCAACCTTAATGCTCCTCCTTTTCTTTCTCTTCGACTAACTTATCAAATCCAGTTTTTTTGGCAATCTTTCGAATTTCTTCGATTGCCTCTGGGTGACTACTTGCGTTTGGAGGGACTCTCTCAATACCAACACTTTCTCTCAAATTTTCCCATGATTCCTTATCCAGTGGAACTGCATGTCCTGTTTCAAGAACTTTCAGAGCTACTTTTTGGTGAGGAACCAGCATGTAGCCCTCTGCAACGGCTATATTTCTAATCGCTTTGATGACGTCGGTTGGTTTCACATCCTGTGGACATCGATCTGTACAAGTATAACAAGTAGTGCAGTACCATAGCTCAGGAGCTGAAATGCATTGTTCTTTCAAGCCAAGGAGTGCTTTTCGAATTATTCCTCGGACAAGATAGTTGGTCCTTGCACCAGCAGGGCAACTACCACTACATGTACCACATTGATAGCAGCTCTGAATATTAGGACCACCTGTCTTCTTAATTATCTGCACGAATGAATCGTCCGGGGTATCAAAAACGATTGCAGTTTTTTCCTCGGCACTGGTCAAAATAACACACCGGCTGTGGAGGGTTTGAAGTTCAGCCTTAAATCCGTGTTGTTCAGGTCGTTAAATTCATCACTCAAAAATCATGATTATTATCGATGTTATGTCCAAATCATGAGTCTGAAGAGAGAATAATTTCTCAGTCAGTTGGCATCTGCTCTGCTTGCATTAGGGAAGGAGTACAGTCTACGGCGCAACAAATCCATGAATTGCTTCGTAGGCGTGAACAGCTAGTGCCAACTATACCTAATAATGGCACCTTCACTTGTGGTGACTGTGGAAATCACTGTAAAATGAATGAGGGAGATTTAGGATTTTGTGGCAACCGTATTGTAACAGATTCAAAAGTTGTTGAAAGATATCTTGGAAAGGCTGTAGTTTCATGGTACTTTGATCCTCTTCCAACGAATTGTGTGGCTGATTGGGTCTGTTCAGCCACAAAGGAATTAGAGTTTGGATTTGGACAAAAACGATTGAAGAACCTAGCTGTCTTCTATGGTTCATGCAATTCGGATTGTCTTTTCTGTCAGAATGGAAGTTATAGAGTAATGATGGCGGCTGGAAGACCATTAATGACACCCAGAGAACTTGCTAATGCAGCAGACAATTATACTGCATGTGTCTGTTATTTCGGTGGCGACCCCTCAGTCAATTCTGAACACTCTTTGGAAACATCGAAACTATTGAATATCGAGAAACATGTTAGAGTTTGCTATGAAACTAATGGAAATATATCAAAGAAGTGGCTCACAAGAATAGCAAATATGGTTGAAGAAACACGTGGAACATTCAAGTTCGACATTAAGGCAATCTCGCCGGATCTCTACAAAGTATTGACAGGAGTTTCAAACTCAGTCGTTCTTAGAAACTTCAAGGAGCTGGCAGCTCAGAAGAGAAACCGTGAGAATGAGTTTCTTGTAGCAAGTGTCCTTCTTGTTCCCGGATACATTGATCTACCTGAGGTCAGGAAGATTTGCAGATTTATTTCAGAGAATGATCCAACAATACCAACAGCACTACTTGGATTCTATCCACATCATGCAATGAGGGACCTCCCACGTACCAGTCGAGTTCACGCTCATGCTGCGCTGGAAGTTGCACACGATGAGGGATTGACGAATGTTAGGATTGGAAATCTAGGCTTGCTTGGAGCTGATACATACAGATTCGATTGAGGGATTTTAATGCACAATGGAGCAGATTTATCCATAATATAACGCTCAATATCTCAATCCTTATATCTCGTAAAATGCGGGACCCGGATAGGGAACGCTGAGGTCTGAGTATGACTGATACTATCTCTCGCGAAACCATAGACAACAATGAAATTGATACCGAGTTCGTTGACAAGATAGTGCAAGCCGGAGCTGATAGAATACGTACTTGTATTCAATGTGGAACTTGTTCTAGTGCATGTCCAAGTGGAAGACGGACTGCCTTCAGAACTCGTGAGCTCATGCGAAAAGCATTACTTGGACTCAAAGAAGATGTGCTGTCAAGTACTGATCTTTGGCTGTGTTCTACATGTTACAATTGCTTAGAGAGATGTCCTAGACAAATCAAGGTCACAGATGCTATAATCATCATGAGGAACATGGCAGTAGATGACGGACTTATGCTACCTGAGCACAAGAAAGCCTCTCAGAAACTTCTCTCCACTGGTCATGCTGTCCCAATTGATGATGCTAATAGAGAGATACGAAAAGACCTAGGACTTGATGAACTTCCACCCACTACTCACTCGAATAAGAAAGCCCTCAGCCAGGTACAAGAGATAATGAAGAGAACTGGTTTCAAAGACCTCATTAAAAGCCAAAAAGCGGGGGGACAGATGAGGTGACTGAATCACAGACATACTCTTTCTTCCTGGGTTGTGTGATGCCAAATCGTTTTCCGAATCTGGAGGCAAGCATTCGAGTTGTACTTCCCAGGTTGGGAATTAATCTTGAAGATCTTGAAGGGGCAAGTTGTTGTCCAGCTCCGGGTGTTGTTAGATCCTTTGACGAACCAACTTGGTTGGCTCTTGCATCAAGAAACCTGGCTCTTGCAGAGATGTCAGGCAATGATATCATTACTGGTTGCAATGGATGCTATGGTACTTTCAAGGAAGCTCTCGCGGAAATCCACGAACATCCTATTAGGTTAAAAGAAGTCCAAAAAATCTTCAAAGGAATGGGACTCAAGTTCTCTGGTAAGGTTGAAGCAAGACATGTCATTGAGGTCATCAGCGAACTGGGTCCGGATCATATTCGAAACAAAGTCGCTCGGCCAATGAATGGAGTCAAGGTCGGTGTGCATTATGGATGTCATCTTCTAAAGCCTAGCAAAAATAGACCCTGGAAACATAATCAGAGGCATACTTTTTTGGATGAACTTGTGGAATCAACGGGAGCTACAAGTGTAGATTATAAGGATAAAGACATGTGTTGTGGGGCTGGAGGAGGAGTGCGAGGGTCTCAAGTTGAGTTGAGTATTGACATAGCCAAGGAGAAACTTGACAATCTGATTGATGCTGGAGTCGACTGTATTGTTAATGTTTGTTCTTTCTGCCACTTGCAGTATGAAACAGCCCAAGCAAAACTAAATGAGGAGCTAGGTGAGAGGAGATATCAGATTCCAGTTATCTATTACACTCAATTGCTTGGGCTGGCAATGGGACTAGATACAGCTGAATTAGGTCTTGACAAGCATATTATTAGTACAAGACCTCTACTTGACAAGGTTCTGGGCTAAAACCACTTTCTTGCTGCATAGTAAACAACCAAAGCCATTATTCCACTTGAAAAGAGAAGTAATGCAATAAACACAATAATACGTAGCTCCATATCAGGCGTAGTGGTTGTTGTTGGTGTCGATGTTGGGGGAGTGGTTGTTGGCGTAACAACTGTTCCTGCAGTGAATGTATCATCAGATTGGTCTGTAGAGTAATATATGCCATCGGTCACTCTTACACGCACAATGTATGTATCGGTCCTGTTCAAACCGCTACAGTCCCATTCAAACCAAGTCTGATTCGTTGCAGATACAAGATGTATATAAGATGAACCAGAATCTGGTGAGTAATATACATCATAGAGAAATTCATCATCAAGGTTTCCATCAGAAACGGACCAGGTGATGTTATGGACAGATGTCCAATCCTCATTTCCATTGGGAGAGATTACTTTTACTTGAGGTATGAAATAGTTCCCTATGTAGACATCTGTGAACTCAAATGAGATCATTGACCCGTTTGTAAGCCAAGTAGAGGCATTGATAATGCATGTAGCATTGTTGCCAAGAGCGCGAGTATCAATCTCCAGTGTTGATTGATTATCTTCAATCAATAGAGTTGCTGGAATTGCAGGAGCTCGGACTTCAAGTCTTGATCTGTTCACAAGTGTGGGGGTCCATTTGGTTTTCAGAATCACATGGTCACCAGCAATAACATCGCCAGACTCTACTAGGGTTTCAGTCAAGTTTGTGCGAGTTGTATAACTAAGATTTAGTGTGGGAATTTCTGCAGAGGGGAAAAACTGCTGATGCGTTGACTCGATTTCAGTTTTGCTGTCGAATACATAAGTGATTAGTGGCAAGGTCAGTGGTAACATTAGCAATAGAACGATCGCAAGTCCATTCCGTGCTGTTTTCAAATTTGTAGATTTATGTTTCATGCTTGTTTTCTCATTCAATCTCGTTCACCCTCTGGAAATGGCTGTTCTCTCCAAACCTTCAATGCCTCATACCATAGTATAGCGCAAGCAGAAACGAGCAGCAATAGAAGAACGATTGTATACCAGTTAGCGGTAAATGAGAACAATAGAGTACTAAGCGCGGCTGTGAGAGAGGTGTAAAATGTCGCATAGAAGAGAAAACGGGGGACCATTATCCTACCCCGACCCATGAACTGATTCAGTATACCCATCCTCACATCGCGTCTGATTGTATATTGGCCATGAACATCCTTCTCAACAAGGCCAAATTGTCTCAGACGTTCTAGATGATGCATTGAAAGCGATGGACTCGATAATTCAGCACCGCGTTGAATCTCACGTGCAGTCAAAGGTTGTGGGTGTCGTAACATATACCAGTAGACACTTAGAGTCTTACCTTTCACCAGCTCTGCCAACTCATCTTCAGTTGGTTCCTTAATGGTCAAGGGCTACGACTCCAATATTCTGAGAGCAGACTACTGCTGAAACACTCTTAAACTATGTTGATTGCGCTCCGCGAGGTTAGGTCCCTCAAGGTAAGGCTAAAATAGCTCGAGGGTGCGCCATGGGTCAGACCTGAACAGGTATCTGTAATGGTAAACACAGAGTGGACTCTTGTCAGAGGGTTCAAGGAGAAAACATTGATGTCAGTGGTTCGGAAACCAATCACACCGAAACCTCCCAGAACAAGAGAGAAGGTGCTTGTTATCCTCAGGGAACAATGTAAACAATGCATGCTCTGTATTGAGTTCTGCCCAAAGAACGTACTTTGCCTCACTGACATATACAATAGAAAAGGATACCATCCTGTGACTGCATGTGATATTGATGCATGTGTCAACTGTGAGTTCTGTGAACGAATATGTCCAGATATGGCAATCTTCTTGGCTGACCGAAAAGAGGCTGAAAGAGCGTACAAAGAAGGAGCTCTTGAAGAGGGCACTGAGATACCTGAGTTTGAGAGAGATATACCAGAGAAGGAGGAAAAATAGCTGCCTGAACGGGTCATGTTCACAATGGGTGATATAGCATGTGCAGAAGGCGCTCTGAGTGCAGGTTGCCGTTACTTTGGGGGGTATCCAATCACTCCTGCAACAGAGATTGCTGAGTGGATGTCTCAGAGAATGCCTGAGCTTGGAGGTGCTTATGTTCAATACGAGGACGAGATAGCTTCCATCACCAGTGTCATCGGAGCTTCTTGGACAGGAGTCAAATCGATGAGTGCCACTTCGGGACCAGGTGTGAGTCTCATGCTAGAAGCAATCGGTCTTGCAGTAATGACAGAAACTCCACTTGTCTTGGTAAATATTATGCGTGGTGGTCCAAGTACCGGTCAGCCAACAAAAGGACAACAGGGAGATGTAATGCAGGCGAAATGGGGTAGTCATGGAGACTACCAAATTATAGCTTTGACACCCGCTTCTGTCCAAGAAATGTTTGACCAGACTGTGCAAGCTTTCAATCTCTCTGAAAGATATCGAACTCCTGTTTTTGTACTAGCTGATGAAACAGTAGGTCACATGAGAGAACGTCTAGTGATTCCGGATGAAAAAGACCTGAAGCTCGAATATCGTAAGCTACCAACAGTCGACCCTTCAGAGTATCTTCCCTTCAAAGCAGATGATGATGATTTAGTACCACCAATGGCACTATTTGGATCTAAGTATCAATTCTATGCAACTGGATTGACCCACGATGAACGTGGATACCCAAGCGATAAAGAGGATATTCAGATTGAGCTTGTTACGCGTCTGAACAATAAGATTCTCCACAATGCTGACAAGATAATTGACGTTGAGCGATTCATGCTTGATGATGCAAAAATAGCAGTGATTTCATATGGAACACCGTCTAGGAGTGCAAAGAGAGCAATCAGGGATGCGCGTGAAGAAGGCATCAAGGTAGGTATGCTCAGGCTCAAGACTGTATGGCCATTTCCAGAGAAAGAAATAGCTCAACTAGCTTCGGAGGTAAATCAGATTATTGTGGCTGAGCAAAATCTGGGACAGGTCTACTACATGGTGAAGGCATTTGCTTCACCCACTCCAGTCCATCTCATGACAAAACCAGCAGGTATGCCTCAAATACCGCATGAAATTCTTGAAAAGATTAGAGAAGTCCAGACACTATAGTCTTGTTCAACTGTATCATGTGATGGTTCTTCCTTTTTCATGTTCGATTCGAATCATGTGACAGTTGATATTTGTTCGAATCAAGAAGAAATGAAAATGCCAAATAAATTAGAAATAATTCAAAATTTTACAAAAGATGGTCATTTCACAAGCTAAAAAATCCCGAAGACTTTATTTCAATTTGTAACCGAATGAATATGCAAATGGTTCTGTTGAATCGTGGAACTAAGATGTAAATCCGTTAGAAACAGAGTCACCATGGCGCGTCACCAATGCTTCAATAGGCAATAAAGTTCGGATCTCATTTTTCGTGAACCTCAATCACTGGGAAGTGTAGAAATGGTGATTTCAGATGATACAAGGATTGGGGTGTTTGTCTGCCACTGCGGTTTGAACATCGCTGGTACCGTTGATGTGAGCATGGTGAGTGAACATGCTAAAAAACTCCCAAATGTGGCTCACTCAGCAGACTTGATGTTTACCTGTTCAACAGATGGCTTGAAGACAATTCAAGATGCAATCAGAGAGTTTGACTTGAACAGGGTGATTGTTGCCTCGTGCACCCCAAGAACTCACGAGCCAATTTTCCGAAAGACAATAGAAGATGCAGGCCTCAATCGGTTTCTCTTTGAGATGGTAAATATCAGGGAACATGTTTCTTGGTGTACAATGCATGATGAAGAAGGTGCAAATGAGAAAGCCAAACGCTTAATTGAAATGGCTGTGGCTAGAGCAAGGTTTCTCGAACCTTTGGATCCAGAGAGTGTTTCAATTATCCCAGAAATTGCAGTGATTGGGGGCGGTGTGTCTGGTATCTCTGCCGCACTTAGTGCAGCACATGCTGGATATCAAGTTCATCTAATAGAACGTCTTCCCACAATCGGAGGACAGATGGCACTCTTGGACAAGGTGTTTCCTCAAAACGACTGTGCTATTTGTATATTGGGTCCAATAATGGCTTCAGTTGAACATCATCCAAACATCAACCTGATGACCCTTAGTGAATTGGAGGAAGTAGATGGATATGTGGGAAATTTCAAATTGAAGGTCCGAAAGATGGCGCGATACATAGACTCTGAGAAATGCAATTCCTGTGGTGAGTGTGTTTCAGTATGTCCAGTTTCTATTTCCAATGATTATGAGTTTGGTCTTGTTGATGGCAAGGCAATCTACAGACCATTTCCACAAGCTGTACCTAATACCTTTTCAATTGAAAAAAGAGGAATATCTCCTTGCAGAAACGCATGTCCTGCCAAAGTGAACAATCAAGCATTCATTGCACTCACCCGAGACGGACGAATGAAAGAGGCGCTTAACGTCCTTCGGGATGCGGCACCACTCCAACGAGTTCTCGGGCGTGTCTGTCATCATCCTTGTGAGGATAATTGTATTAGACGCGAACGTGATGATGCAGTCGCCATCAGGCAATTGAAGAGGTATGTGGCAGACTATGTAGCAGAGAATGAAAGCGATGTTCCAGAGAGAATAGAACCATCACAACCTGAGAAGATTGCAGTAGTTGGGGCGGGTCCATCTGGATTGACATGCGCCCTTGACCTTCTATCCAAGGGCTATCCGGTCACCGTCTTTGATTCATCTAATAAGCCAGGTGGTCTAATCTCAAGCTGTATCCCAGAGTATCGTGTTTCGAGTGATATTGCCATGCAGGATATTAAATGGATACTTGGTCATGGCATTACTGTTCAGTTGAATACCACAATTGGGAAGGACGTTAGCTTAGACCAACTTAGGAAAGACTTTGATGCAATATATATCGCAGTAGGTGCACAAAATCCTGCTAAGTTGAATCTTGAAGGCATGGAGAAGAAAGGAGTCTTGTACGGACTTCCATTCCTAAAGATGGCTAAGAGAGGAAAACCAATCAAGAGTTTCGGAAATGATGTTATCATAATTGGTGGGGGAAATGTAGGGATTGATTGTGCTAGGACTTCGGTTAGGCTTGGTGCTAAGAAGGTCACACTTGTATGTCTAGAGACAAGAGATCTAACATCACCAGATAGAATGCCTGCTCACGATTGGGAGATTGAAGCTGCGGAGGAGGAGAGAGTAAAGATATTGGGCTCTCTTGGTCCAACAAAGATAATCAGTAAAGGTGGAGTGGTAACAGGACTTGAAACAAGAGTCTGTTCCTCTGTATACACACCTGACGGTAAGTTTTCTCCAATATTCTCTAAAGATGCAGGTCCCACAATCAAGGGTGACACGGTCATAATTGCCATAGGACAGAGGTCAGATCTCACAGGTCTAGAGAAGTTAGATTCAACTCAAGGCGGGAAACTCATAGTTGACAAAGATACTCTTGAAACCAACATTCCTGGCGTCTTTGCGGGAGGGGATGTGGTGACTGGACCCTCGAGTGTGATTGAAGCCATTGCACATGGCAAAGAGGCTGCCGAATCAATTCATCGATATTTGACAGGGACAGATCTCTATACGGGACGACAACGTGAGATACATGTTATATCCTCTGATGAGGTAAATCTGAAACAGTTTCCAAGATCAATCAGAGCAAAGACAAAAACTTTGAGTAGCAAAAAACGAAGGTCCAGCTTTGAAGAAGTAGAGCTTGGTTTTCTGAAAAAGGTTGCTGCACAAGAAGCAGAACGATGCATGAGTTGTGCTGTATGCAGCGAGTGTAAGACATGTCTTGAAAAGTGCGAGGCTGATGCTATTGATCATGATATGGTGGATGAATTGGTGGAGCTAAATGTAGGTGCTATAATAGTGGCTACGGGAGGAGAATCATACAAACCAATTGAATCAAGAGAATATGGTTTTGGTTTTCTCCCAGATGTTGTCACAAACGCACAGTTCGAGAGAATTACTAATGCTGCAGGACCGACCCATGGTAAAATCAAACGCCCATCTGACGGAAAGACACCTGAGAGCGTTGCATTCATTCAGTGTGTTGGCTCAAGAGACCCTCGAGCAGAATCAGACTACTGCTGTTATTTTGGCTGTGAGAATTCACTCAAGCAAGCCACGCAGATTAAGGAGAAGTATCCAGATACAGAAGTTAATATCTATGCAATCGATGTTCGAACCCATGGACCCGGATATGAAGACCTCTACCAGCGGGCATTGAACATGGGTGTGATTGTCATTAAAGGTAAGGCTTCGGAAGTTGAGGATGACCCTGCTAGTAATGGTGTAAGAGTATTTGCAGAGGACCTCTACACTGGTCGAAATACATCACTAACCTACGATATGGTCGTACTTGCCACACCTATGCGCCCTCAGCACGATTCTATAGATTTTGCTCGAAAACTTGGCGTGAATACTGACCGACATGGCTTCTTCTTATGTGCGCATCCAAAACTTCGACCTGTTGAGTCGTTCAAAGATGGCGTATTCTTTGCAGGCGCCTGTGTTGGACCAGCAGATATTAGGAATGCAGTCGCTCAAGGAAGAGGGGCTGCAGCAATGGCTCAGTCTCTGATATCATCTGGGAGTTTTGATATTGAGCCTATCTATGCTGAGATTGACAATGACAAATGTAACAAATGTGAGCTATGTGCTGATTTCTGCCCATATTCAGCGCCTATACTAGAGGAGGATGAAATGGTCATAATGAAGGAGCTATGTCAGGGTTGTGGAACGTGTGCCGCAGGATGTCCACAAGAAGCTATTGACATGAGGCATTACAAGCGTAGTCAGATAATTCCTATGATTCATACTGCAGCTGGCAAGACATCTGAGAAATAGTGTTCAATGATGGTAACGAGTATAGGCACTTCAAATATCACCATTTTCTGCATGTTTCAAGATCTGATAGATTCTAGAAGAGTTGCATAAAAAAGGTTAATTTATAAGCTCTCGAGTCTGATAGTTGCATGAAATAGGTTAACTCTTTGAGGATTTGGATTTCATGTTTACAAGCTTCAGATATCCAACAAAAAAACAGAATCTCATCTGGTTAAAGAGAAGGCAAAAGATAGCTCCATCAGTAATCGCTCAAGAACTACAAGTGTCAAGACCCTTTGTAAGTCAGGCACAGAGAATAGCAGAGCAGAGAATCAAGAAACTACTGCTTAATGCTGCGCAAGTAAACAGAATCAAGATCCACAATGTGAGTACGAGATATGGCTTTGCCCTGGGCTTTTGTCCAGCCAACAATGCTCGTACTTTCATAACCTACTCACCAGATTATCGGGTTCAGGTTTGGTTCGATCATGAGGGGGACTGTAGTAACTGTGAGGAGGAAACAGAATGTGGGAGGATATTACGGGGTTTGGCAGAAGAGTGGAACATTGGCATACCAATTGGAATGCCACCAACCAGAATTGCAAAGATCCTATTTGAAAGAATAATAGAACGGCTAGGGTGGGGGAAAAAAGAGTGAAAGTGAGAATTCCGGAGATTATTCTTAGAGCTTGTCGCATCCCTAAGAAAGCTGTAATCAGAATGGGGGAGATTTCAGAAGCTGCATACAATGAGCACATCAAACCTAGAATGTCAGAAGACCTAACTCCGCATAAAATTCTCACGTTTGTCATCCTAGTCACTATACTATTACCATCATTTCTGAATCTTTCATATCGGGTCCCACCAGCCACAAGTTTCACTCTGGAGGCAGAAGTCAGTAACACGACGTACAGTGAAACCATGTTGTTTTCTGAAAATGGAGTGAATAGCACCGTACTACTCAACAATACACCATTCAATCCAGATAGAGAATGGAGTTTGTTCGAAGAGTATGACTTCAATAGATATGCTTGGAATGAGAGTGATGGATATCACATGACACATGATCCTCTTACTATCTATAGTGTTGTTTCATTTACTCATAGAGAGTATATTCCAATAAAGAATTGTAGTGATGTATCAATACATGTAGTTGTTGAGGGGATTGTAGGTGAAGCTGGATTATATCTAGAGGGATTTGCTTCTGAGGAGAGGGCTGTAGAAGAGTGTGATATTGATGCAGGTGCCATCTCAGTGGCATCGCTTCATTTGCCTTTGGAGGAGGCGAGGGTAGGAGGGACTAACTGGTTATGTCCATTGATTTTCAATATACAGTTTGGACTGAGCGCAGGAGCCCATATCATTATCAGAAGTGTAGTCATCCAAGCTGTTTTCGAGAGTGAACTATGCCGCGTTATTATTGATTTCCAAACTAGTGATGGCCAGAGTTTGTTTCGCAATCCATACATGTCAATCATTGATACAAATCCTCAACTCTTTTTTACATATGATAATGATTCAGATTCACTCTCATTGTTTTCTCCTGATGGAATAAACGATACATTATACTTGCTCCCAGGGAAATACGAAGGGATTGCAAACTGGGGATGGAATGCAACTGCGCCGGACCCACTTCATTGGTCACCAAATGTGTTCTTCGAGGTTCAGGACGGGAATGCTCAGCATGTTTCTATTAGGATGTATACAATTCGTCTTGATTTCGAGGTTACACCCAGAATAGTGTATAGATCTCTATCAGTCCGTTTCATGGATGAGCAAATCTATTATCTTACACCCAACATAATAGGTTCAACTCTTGAAATTCCGTTTCCAGAGTTTCTTTACATTCCAGGAGGTACAGGGACACTAACCATCAGGTACTATTCATGGTCACCATATGAACCACTATCAGGACAGACCTTTAATCCAGACACAAGTAGTCGTATCGAAACCACTGTAATTATTGATGAAACTAATAGTTCTAGAAATCTGATGTTTCGTGTCATACTCCCGTATCTACCAGTCTTTGGAGTTGCATTGGGTGCAGGGGAGATTATACTGCTGAGTATGGTTATCGTACTGCTCTGTTTATCTTTCATTGCATTTCGTAGAGTCTTTCGTTATTCCAATCTTAGGCACAGGTTAAATGATACTAGATTAATACCAGTTTTATTGTTGACGACTAGTTTATTTGTACCATGGCATATTCAGATGGGACCTTATCTAGATACATTGTATATTGGAGTAGAGTGGGTTGTATGGTGGGCAACGCCACTTATGGTAAGATGGTATGACGGTTTGTCAGGACAAGTATTAGTAGCGAGCCATCCATGGATAGATACATTCTTTCATTCCACATTGTTCCTTCTTATTCCGATCATCTACGGTTGGTTTGTAATAGCTCGACCAGAAGGTGAAAAATTGGAACGTGGTTTCATTCTCTCACTTCTCCTTCCATATCTTGTTGTGCTTTCTGCTCTTGATTATGCTTCAGCTACAGGTAGTGTGCCATCAGTGGGTTTAGTCTTGGTAATGATTGCGTTTCCTGTTTGGGTGATTCGATACTTACTCAAAAGGTTTAGAGTTCTGAATTGATTAATTCGATTAATTCAGGATTTCAGTAAAAATGCTTAGAGATTGCTTAACTCTGTTAACAAAAACGATGGTCACATCAACAATCCTTTTATCATGTTTGCCCCTGAGGCGGGTTGTGAACAGGAGAATCTACCAATGACTGAAACTGCACCGGTCCTAAAACATCCAATGGCCAAATATATTCGAGAGGATCGCCAACCCTGGATATATTGCTCCGGTTGTTCTGTTGGAGTAGTCACAGGAATGATTGCACGAGCAATCGACAATCTGAAGATAGACTTCCATAAAACCGTCGTTGTTTCAGGAATTGGTTGCACTGGCCGTACATCAGGATACTTCAAGACTGGTACCTATCACACTACCCATGGTCGAGCCATTGCTTTTGCGGAAGGTGTGAAGATTGCAAACCCTGAACTCGAAGTCATTGTAGTCAGCGGAGATGGAGATATTGCGGCCATTGGTGGAAACCACCTCATTCATGCGGCTCGAAGAAACATAGACATGACAGTTGTCTGTATTAACAACTTCAACTATGGAATGACTGGGGGACAGTTTGGCCCAACAACAGAGCATGGCAGATATTCACAGACTAGTCCACGACCAATTGGTGTTATTGAACATCCATTTAACTTGGTCAAACTGGCAGCTTCGTCAGGTGCGACCTTTGTTGCACGTTGGACCGCGGTACAAGCTCGTAGAGCGACAAAGTCCATTGAGAAAGGCATCAAGAAAGAGGGCTTTTCATTTGTGGAAATCATAGGAGCTTGTCCAACAGAATATGGCAGAATGAACCGCCTTGGAGATGGATTGGCAATGCACAAACACCTGCTTGAGGTGGCAGAGATCCAGAATGGTCTACCTCCTCATGAAGCAGAGCTTGATTATGAGAAGAGGATTGTTTGTGGAGAGTTTGTAGACATCGTCAAACCTGAATATACGAATGTTCTTCGAGAGATGCACCAAAAACTCAAGGGGTGATTCTGATGTCACGCTATGAGATCAGATTTGGTGGTTTTGGAGGACAGGGTATAGTCACTATGGCAGTCGTCTTGGGAGAAACCATTTCACTCATTGAGAAGAAGCAGTGTGTTCAGACACAGAGTTATGGTCCTGAAGCAAGGGGTGGGGCTACAAAGAGTGAACTTGTGATTGATGATGTAGAGGTTGACTATCCCAAAGTTCAGGAGCCAGATGTTTTTGTAGCTATGAGTCGGGCTGCATACTTGGAATATATTGACGGGCTAAAGGATGATGGGATTCTTATCATTGATGAAGACTTGGTGGAAGTTGAGGGCGACCTACCAGATAGTGTAAAAATCTACAAGATTCCTGCTACAAGAATAGCTGATGTTGAGGTGGGAGTAAAGCAAGCAACAAATGTCGTTATGTTGGGAGCCTTAACTGCCATTACTGGAATTGTAACGCCTGAAGGACTTAAGCAACAGATTATTGACCGATGGCCAAGATTCAAGGAAACCAACCTAAAAGCTTTGGAACTTGGTATGAAAGCTGGGAGAGAAGCTATTCCATTTAGTGCTTGATCTTGCAATAGTTGCAGAAGAATTCGCTGACTATGGAGATTCTGACTTGAAGAATGTATCTTAGCAGAGTTTCAAATCATTTCCTCTTCTTTGGTTCTTTTGGAGGAAGACTTGATACATAGTTAACAGATTTATGAAATAACTCTACTAGAAGTGGTTTATCATCCAGAATTGGATTGGACAACACGACATACTCTTTCATCACCATTCTGGGACGTGGTTCAAAGACCATGATTCCATCTTGTGACAAAGCTTCTTCCCGATCCTTGGGAGAGAGTCTAAGGAAAAGGTATGGGAGATGAACTCCTGTAAACATGTTATTGTTGATGAAGTAAGTAAACTTGCCGAACATCTTCTTTTCTACGTAATCAACGCCAGCCAAGTTCTCCTTAATGAGTTCAACAAGCTTCGATTCTGACCTCTCTTTCTTGTTAGTCATTACATCTCGCCTTTCTTCTCTAAAGCGATGACAGCCGCTCCTAGTGCACCAGTTAGTTGCGGTTCATCTGGGACCCATAGTTCCACACCTAGTTGATTTGATAGGTGATGTTTGAAAGCAGGATTCAGAGCAACTCCTCCAGTAACACAAACTGGCTCTTTGACTCCAACGCGCTTTGATAGTGCACTAATCTTGGAAACCATGGATATGTGAACTCCTGCTGCGATATCTGCGGCAGATTTCCCAGCACCAATATGCCCAATGACCTCGCTTTCTGCAAAGACTGTGCAGGTGCTACTTATCGAACAAGGAGTTTTTGATTGGAGCGCGAGTGGACCTAGTTCATCAATGGAAACATCAAGTACACGCGCCATGACCTCAAGAAAGCGTCCAGTTCCAGCAGAACACTTGTCGTTTAATTCAAAGTCCTCAGGTCTTCCAGATGACCCAACACGAATAACCTTAGAGTCTTGACCTCCTACATCAATGAGCAGACGTATGTCTGGATTTATGTAATGCACACCGACACTGTGACAAGTGATTTCAGTGACTGACTTTTCTGCTAGCTCAACACGTGCACGACCATAACCTGTACTAATCATAGGGACCCCATTAAGATCAATGTTCGATGATGATGAGATATTATGTAGAGTCTTTTCCACTGCTTGAACTGCTGATGCACCAGTCAACATCAGTGACTTAGCAATTATGTTACCTGAACTGTCTAGTAGAACGCCCTTTGTTGTAGTTGAACCTACATCAATTCCAACACCCATTTCCAATGATTTTCTCTCCTCACATCAACATCTCAAGCAGCGCGTCTACTCGGGTTTCAATTTGAGCCTCGTTATATACCCTAGAGTCTACCATGTCACCCTCAATTATAACGCCAGGTACACCTGTTCTCTCAGTGACCAACTCTTTTGACACAAGCTGTCCAAGAGAGTAACGTTTGCAAGAACGTACAGAGAACATGACAAACCCATCAAGGTCATAATCCTTAATTAGTTGGCACATTTTATCGACCTTAGCATCGAGTCCCATGTTCAAGTACACCTTAGAATATGTTTCAACTACTTCATCGATAATAGAGTGTGTATCAGTGCCCACCATATTGCCTGTCCATGCGTGGGTATATGTGTCAGCGGGAAACCCAACTCCTCTGCTTGCCAGTATGTTGAAGAATCTTAGAGTATGCCATGGTGGAATATTGTCCCAAAGCAAACGAACCTTTTCATCTCGAATAGCACCAATTCTATTCTTGACACGTTCCTCTACCTCTGCAACAAAGGCTTCGTAAAACTCAACACAATGTTCAGTCCCCCGACTTGACACCACGGGAGCCATCGTCAAGAATCTATCTGCACAGTTTAATGGACTTGGCTTGTTCTTGCAGGCCTCAAGGGCACTAATCCAGAGTTTTGTTGCTCTACTTGAAAGCTCAGCCACTTTGCGAATCCTATCCTCTTCAAGAGTTCGATTGAATTGTGAACCAATAAACTCAATCAGACGTTCGACGCCACGATGCACATACTCCCTATTATGAGGGAGCTGCTGTTTGTCTATAGGTGGTGTATCTAGAAGGAATACTGGAGCACCAGTCATCTCAGAGATAGCATCATACCATCGTAGAACAGTTCCACAGATATTGTTGCATGCGAGGAGAATCTGAGGTGTTGGAAGTGAACCCACTGGGACTTTATCGGGTTTTTCTGTTGATCCAATGCTTGAACGTGCATAGGAGCAAAGATCCTGCGAATACCCGAGGTCTTCTGCATATCCGCATATTTCCGGCCCGATTTTCTGAGCGCCAATGATGGCTCCTGCTTGTTCGGGATAGACTACACCAAGATTCATTGCTATCGGAATCTCCACGGGAAATCCTGAGGTCACCCACGCAAGGTTACCATTCTCACTTGCCTCCATTGCCTCTAGTCCATGGCGTAATGCAATCTGTTGTAGAAGAGTTTGTGTTTCAAGACGTCTGTAGGGTTTTTCTTCACTTGGTCGTTCCTGAGTCATTTTACAGCTCACTCCAGAGTTTCCAAGAAGCTTTGTATGCGTGTTTCAATCCGACCGCGGTCACTGAGTTCAGGGTCTAATGGTACTCGGATAGTCTTCACGTCTAATTCACAGGCAGCTTTCTCTATAGAAGGTGCCTCAAATTGATCAGGATCACAAAAAGACTGTTCACAAACAATGAGACCGTGAATTGAAAAGTTTGCGAGAAGGCCTTTCATCGCATTCATCCGATATGAGAGACCTTCATGAGTTGGTTCACCAGGTGCTGTTAAGACAGATTTTGCCATTTCCAAGAAATGGTCATCAGACTTGGATGGAGGCTTAGTGAACACCGATTTGAATCCAAATGAAAGAAGGTCTATCGCAATGGCAGATTCAGAGAAATCTGGAATCCCATTGATGAGAGAGGTAATTGCTTGAGGTTCAACCATTCCACCTGCGATGGCGATACGAGGGGTTTCTATATCTTCAGGAAGCTTCACCTTTGAATAATCGCCTTCTAAGATTGCATGTCTTACAGATTCTATGATGCTCAAAAGACCCAACTCATCTGCAGTGGTTCGGACCTCTGTTGCAGCCTCCTTGATTTCTGATACTGAGGAGGTAGTTGGAACAGTCAGAAAGGTTCGAACAAGACGAATAACATTAGAGTAAGAGATGATCTTTGGATTGACTACCCTGGCTGAATAGAGAAATTGGGCACTATTTCGAAAATCTTGCACCAATTCGATTGCTCCATCATAACTTTCTGTAAGAAATGGTCGATTATATGTTCTAGAGAGCGTTTCACTAAGAAGTCTAATTTCTTCAGCCAAAAAATTGGTAGTTGATTCATCCTGACTGTACCTAGTAACAGGATAGGTCAATCGCAGAACTCTATCATCATGAAAACGGACTCGCCATACATCACCGAGATTCTGAAGGGCATCACATGTGTTTCCAGGGAATAATAATCCAGCAAGAGTAAGAAACTGACCGTTTGCACGTTGACTATAGAGGTTTCTTATGTATGAGCATGCAAAGGTCTGTAGACTCTCTTCATATCCACTTGAAACTCCAGGCAGTGCACGGATAAGGGATGGCGTGAAACCATGTGCCATAAAAAGCTCTAGCGGGACATGAGGATAGATGTAGCCGATTATCTCCTCGCCTGATTCCATAAGCTCTTTCAGTCCCGCTGCTGATTGCTCAATCACTCCTTCATAACTCAAGTTGGATTCCTCTCTCACAAAGATGTAAATTGATTAGTAATGGAAACCTTTCAACACTCGGTATCTTAATTGTTCCGTTGGAGTTGTCAAAACAGTCAGTTATGGCTTTTTAGGAACAATAACTATCTTTAGAAGGAAATATGAGTAACCAATGTAGTACAAGAAAATTGTCCTTTGGTCATTAATTGACTGAAGATTATGTACGAGAGAAATGGAGAAAGGAAGAATATGAAAGAAATGTTGTGGCATAAATCAAGATGGCCAGAAACCGTTAGAAAGTCAATGGACTATCCTGAGGAGCCACTTTTTATGATTTTAGACGAGATCGCTGCGAAACATCCAGAATCGCCCTCTACAATTTATGATGGGATATCTCACTCTTTTGCTGAAGTCAAGAATCATGCTGATAGAATTGCTAACTTCTTGTCAAGCAAGGGTATTGGTAAAGGCGACAAAGTAGCAATATTTCTGCCAAACACACCCCACTATCCTCCAATCTTCTTTGGTATTCTAAAGAGTGGGGCTACTGCTGTCACATGCAATCCATCGTATAAGGCAAATGAACTGAATTTCCAACTGAAGGACTCTGGAGCAAAAGCTATATTCGTTTTTGACCATCCATCCTTCACACCAACCTCCTATGAGGCGATGAAAGGTACTGATGTTAAAGTCCATGTGATTTGTAGTATCAAGAGATATTTACCGAAAGCGAAAGCGGTTCTTGGTGGCCTCCTAGGGAAAATTCCCAAGGGTGACTACTACGAGGAATTCACAGAATTCTATGATAATATCGTCGAGCAATACGAGCCCAAAGCTCCCGATTTGTCAATCAAACCAAAAGAGGATCTTGCACTCATTCTCTATACTGGAGGCACGACCGGGACACCGAAAGGTGCGATGTTGACTCATTACAACCTCTACAGTAATGTCATGCAGTTTGATGAGTGGGTACAACTTGAACCCAAAGAAGGAGGACCCCCTGAAAAACTGAAACCAGGGGAAGAGGTATTTGTTGGAGCCTTGCCTTGGTACCACAGCTACGGATTGACACTTACAATGATTGCCTCCTATGTCATGGGAAGCTCATTGATATGTATACCTGATCCAAGAGCTGGCAAACCTCCATTGAGTGAACTACTGGCGGACATACAGAAATACAAAGGTACCATTATGCATTGCGTCCCTGCGCTATATGCAGGGATGGTAAACAATCCAAACGTAGGAAAATATGACCTCTCCAGCCTCAAAGCTTGTGGTTCTGGCGCTGCACCATTACCTCCTGAGCTTTGTAAGCGATTCGAGGATGTAAGCGGAGCTACACTCTTTGAGGGATATGGTCTGACTGAGACATCACCAATGACCCATGCTAATCCTGCACTCAAGTCTTTGCGGAAGTTTGGTTCAATAGGAGTTCCGCTCCCAGACACCTATGCCACTATCGTGGACATTGATACTGGCACCAAGGAGCTACAGCCAGGAGAAACTGGTGAGATTGCGATTAGTGGACCTCAGGTCATGGCTGGATATTGGAACAAGCCTGATGAAACAGCTGAAGTGATGAGGACCATAGATGGTAAGCGGTATTTCCTTACTGGCGATATAGGACATATCGATGAAGATGGTTTCTTTGTGATTTCAGATCGTAAGAAGGATATGATTAATGTTGGAGGTCTGAAGGCATACCCGAGAGAGATTGAGGACATCTTCTTTGAACATCCTAAGGTGGCAATGGCGGCGGTCATTGGTCTACCAAGGGAAGACGACCCAACAAACGAGTATGTCAAGGCTTACATCGTTCTGAAAGAGGGCGAAACAGCCACTAAGGAAGAATTTATTGCATGGGCGAAAGAAAAGATGGCGGGCTACAAGCGACCGAGAGAGGTTGTGTTTGTCGATTCACTGCCTATGACCCAAGTTGGGAAAGTCCTCAGACGAGAACTGCGTGAGGCTGAACTAGCCAAGAAGTAGAATGACAAGACAAAGGGGAGGAATATAACCTCCCCTTGGCCTTTCTTTTTCAATATCCAAGAGTTTCCTCAACAAATATCAGGAAGCAAAGCTATACTGGATAGCTAAGTCATGATACTATGATTCGTTAGGTTATGGAGCTGAGAGAGATGGACGATTTGTATTGGCAAAAGGGAGAAGCCTGGCCTGAAACCGCAGCTAAAACAATAGATTATCCAGAAGAACCGTTGTTCGCCATGCTGGATAGGTCAGCAGAGAAAAGTGGAAACCTACCATATACTGTGTTCATGGGAAAGACACAGACATACAAGGAGGTCAAGGAGCATTCTGACAGAATAGCCAACTTTTTGGCTAGCAAGGGCATCAAGAAAGGTGATAGTGTTGCAATCTTCTTACCTAATGTGCCTCAGTTCCCTGCTATCTTCTTTGGCATTCTGAAGACTGGAGCAAAGGTTGTGACCTGTAATCCAATGTATAAAGCAGGTGAACTGAACTTCCAGTTGAATGACACTGATTCAAAGATTGTCTTTGCACTTGATCATCCAACCTTCACACCAACTGCATATGAAGCCATCAAGGGAACGGATGTCCATACAGTCATTGTGTGTAGCGTCAAACCCTTCCTCTCAAAAGCGAAAGCATTCATTGGAGGGCTTCTCGGTAAGGTCCCAAAGAGCCCATATTATGAAGAAGAAAAGACATTGTTCTATGAGGACATTCTTGCAGAATACGAACCCAAACCACCACAGGTCGACATCGACCCAAAAGAAACTGCAGTACTAATCTATACAGGTGGAACAACCGGGACTCCAAAAGGAGCAGAACTCTCTCATTATAATCTGACATCAAATGTGCTTCAGATAGCTGAGTGGGTCTATATGAAGGAGGAGGATATTGGAAGAGAGGGAGGTGTCAGGTATGAAGAAGAGGTGTTTGTCGGAGCCATACCATGGTATCACAGTTATGGTATGACACTGAGTATGCTTTCAGCGACCTGGTTTGCAGGACAGCTCGTCGCAATTCCAGATCCACGGGCGGGAAAACCACCACTTACAGATCTGTTGAAAGAACTTGAGAGGACAAAGTGCACTGTGTTCAATTGCGTGCCTGCACTCTATGCAGGAATCGCTAATCATCCAGATGTCAGCAAATATGATTTGTCTGAAATCAGCATATGTGGCTCAGGAGCAGCTCCACTGCCACCTGAGGTAGCTAAGGCATTTGAAGCTGTAACAGGCGCGTTAGTGTTTGAGGGATATGGCCTCACAGAAACCTCACCAGTGACTCACATCAACCCCACCAACAAAAAGTGCAGGAAGTTCGGATCAATTGGGCTTCCATTGTCCGATACCATATGCAAGATTGTTGATATCGAAACTGGAACAAAGGAGATGCCTATTGGAGAGATCGGTGAGATTGCTATCCATGGACCCCAGGTATTCTCTGGTTATTGGAGGAAACCAGAAGAAACTGAGAATGTGATGCGCGAGTTTAACGGAAAGCAGTTCTTCCTCACTGGCGATATAGGTTACATGGATGAGCTGGGGTATACCTACATCAGTGACAGAAAGAAACAGATGATCAATGTTGGTGGAATGAAAGCATACCCGCGGGAGATTGAAGACGTTCTGTTCACTCATCCAAAGGTAAAGTTGGCTGCTGCTGTCGGGATACCCCGGGATGATGATCCGAGTAACGAGTTCGTTAAAGCATACATCCAGTTGAAAGAGGGGGAAACAGCAACACCTGAAGAGTTCATCGAGTGGGCAAGAGATAAGATGGCAGGATACAAGCGGCCAAAAGAGGTAGATATCGTGGAATCACTGCCTCTGAGTAATATTGGTAAAGTGCTAAGACGTGTGCTTCTAGAGGAGGAACTCAAGAAACGAGGTAAAATGTAAAGATGTATTGGTACATTATTAGTCAGATTCTTGGTTTTAGTCAAAAGAAGTAATCCACTTGAACATTGTCACAGCTAATAGAACGGTTATGTGAAGTTTTAGAAAACCAGATTTCGAATATTCTGAGATAGATTGGAAACTCTTCATCTCATCTTACCTTTGATTTATTAGGAAGCATTGACTTAGATTATGGTTCACCAAAAACAAACGATTAGAGGTGAATTCATTGTCTCCGTCATGGAAAAGAATTGGAGCATATCTTGGAATACTCGGTGGAATAATCTTCGTGGTTGTCACGTTCATTGCAATGCTGACATATCCAGGGGGGTACTCTTTCCTAGAGAACTCATTTAGTGCACTGGGGCAAACGGTGATTAATAGCATACCATCAATGTTGAACTACTTCCTGTTTGTGACTGCTTGTACAGGCGCCGCTGTCTGTTTAGTACCATTTCTCTTCGCGATGCGTACACTATTTACAGAAACTACAGGACTCAAAGCTTTGAGCTGGTTGGGAACCCTTTTGTGTCTTGGTGCAGCACCTAATCTCTCAGCACTGGCAATCTTTGCAGGAAATGTCTTTCCCGATATTCACGGGAACACAACAAGGCTCTTCTTCATACTCATAATGCTTGGGATTCTTTGCTATTCGATTGCAATACTCATGAAGAGTGAGTATGAGAACATCTACGCATTGATTGGACTCATTGTAGTAGTAATCTGTGTTCTTCACATAGTAGCAATGTTTGGAATAGCATCAGATCTATTTGGAACTGCACTTTGGCAAAAAGTTGCAGTCTATGGTTTAGTGCTATGGTCAGTTTTCCAGGGCTATAAACTCTTGAAAGTATTTGAACAATGAAATCAAAGAAACTGGGGAGGCGGTCTTCCCCAGATATTTCTTAGATGTTCTCAAGTGTTGCTCGCATAGTTGCGCCACAGTATCCACATTGAGCTTCCAAGGGTCCAGTCCAATCAACACTCTCATGAGAGATTTGTGCACCACAGGATGGACATTCTACAGGTAAACGAACTGTTGTGGTCCTACTGCCATGAGTTTGAATACTCCCTTGGTGTCTTTCAGGTATGACATGCACTGGAGCTTCCACAGAAATAGTGTCCATCATTCTCTGTGGTGCGCGACGAGAACGACGAACTAAAATCAAACACAAGAAAACAGGGATCATAATTGCTAAAATGGCAAATAACATCATTAACTCAAAGAATGATAGAGATTCAAAGAATCCTGGAATATGCGCGTCATCATACACACCGATACGATAGAATCCACTTGTGTCAGAATAAACAGAGTTCTCAGACACCAGAATATACACTGTACTGTCAGATGCTAATTCAAAGTCAACACGAGGGTAGTTCCCATAATCTGTCCCACTCTCTGCAATCACATTGGTATATCCACTATCTGTTGCAACAGTAATCTTCACTTCCAAGTCCCAAAACGAGTCTGAATTGACAACTACAGTCCAGTGACCAGATTCCAAGTCTGCAACGTAGCTATTTGAATCTCCACCCCATACGTATTCATCTTCTCTGGTAATATTGGCAACCAGACTGGTCTGTGCAGACACGGTTTTTATCAAGATGAATAGAGATACTATGATGAGAGTCATTAGAACTGCTTGTCTTCTACGCATTTGTTTGTCTTCCTCAAAATTGCGTATGCAATGCATGATATTAGATTTATTAGAACAAAGGATACAAGGAGGGAGGAAAGGAAGATAGTGAGTAGAGATGCTCAGGAATCAGGACCCACATAGATACCATGCAGGGTGGACATCTATAATGATTTGCCTGAACCTGATTCCTTGTGCTGTTTTCCAAGTTCTATATACAGCTCAGCACCAGCTTTGAAAGCCTCCTTCATCGAGTCTGTGACTTCCTTGACAACCTTGCCAGGAATACCAAGGACCAAACTTCCATCAGGAATTACTTTCCCCTCTGTCACAACTGAACCAGCCCCAATGACGCAGTCTTTGCCAACCTTTGCACCATCTAGGACTATCGCACCCATTCCAATGACTGTTCGGTCACCAATCTCGCATGCATGCAAGACACTATTGTGACCAGCAGTGACATAATCTCCAATTATGGTTGCATGCATGAAAGTCGTGTGCACTGTACAGTTGTCTTGGATTGAAGTTCCTTTTCCTACACGAATGAAGTTCAGATCTGCTCTTATTACCGCAGACTCCCAAATGCTGGAATCAGCTCCAATCTCAACATCTCCAATAAGATTTGCGCGAGGAGATACATAGGCGTCAGGATCGACTTTTGGTGTTTTACCATTGAACTCGTGAAGTCCCATTCTTTGCACCTTGGCTGAGGAGTACAATGTTTCTTCTTTAAGCATATTGAAATATGACTGAACTAGTCGTATCATGAGATAAGTCAAAATGCCCATCACACCACTCCATTATCCTCTTGCATTTGCATTGTCTAAGACTAACAAGAAACTTCTACTACCTGGAGTGGTCGTTGGGGCAGTTATACCAGACATTGAAGTTCCCTTCATGTGGATTTTCTTCAATGACTTGCCAGACCATCTCATCCTCCATAGTCTAGTAGGAGCTGTTACGGTCGGTACACTCCTTGCAGTTGTCGTCACTTGGTTGTTTTACCCTCCGATTATATCCACGATTTTTAGAGTGAACAAAGATGAACTGATGGAGGTGTGCACTCCTTCGGCCATGCTGTTTCTCTCCTGTTTAATCGGTGTTCTCTCGCACCTCCTACTAGACTATCCTATGCATTGGTTCAATCCAATCTTGTGGCCATGGGTGAATCCTTACGATGTTGTAGGACCGTTGGTTCTATTCTTTGCACCCTTTGGACCCATCAACAGAACTGCATTTTGGATGGCGAACAGACTCACGAGTGCAATCATGATACTTGCATGGATTCCAATACTGGTCTACTATCAAAATAATGACTTATGGACTAATCACTGGCTTGGAGGATCCAGATTGGAACCATCTCAGTGAAAGGGAATAAACCACTCTTCAAGAGAGATATAGGACTGTGTATCAAGGACACTCTCATTCTCGTATAACTTTCGAAGGAATTTGTTGAATGCTTCAATGCTTTCAGTTCGCACAATAGCAAATAGTGTGTAGTCTTCACTAGTCCGATAGAGATTCCACACCTCATCCATATCTGCTAACTCTTGGGCAGTTTCACCCGAAGCCCCTGGTGAAACCTTAACTCTGACGAAGAACTTCACTGGTAGACCAAGGTAGCTATAATCTACATCAATCGAGTATCCAACTATTGCTCTTTTGATCAGGAGTTTTTCCATTGCCTTAGAAACAGCAGGTTGACTCATAGGCGGTTTCATTCTTTTTCCAATTGCTTCTTGTGTTAAAGGAAATGGTTCGTTAGAGGTGGGCTTTTGACGATGTATTATACTAAGAAGAGAAAGTTCCTTGGGAGAGAGATTCGATTCAGTGGATTCTTTGGGCACAATCTTGAATCGATTCTTCTTGTATGTGGTGAGAATTTGGACTAGATTGTATTTACCCGCTCCTGAGCTTGCTACTACACTCTCCACTCTATCAAGTAAGTCTTCAAATGCTCCATGACTATCGAATCTAAAGAACCCAATTAGCGAGAAATCACCAGCTATGCCATCCAATGATTCAAGTTCCTCTAATTGAAGGACTTTCTTGCTGACATCTTGTTCTCGAGGGTTGCTTTTCATGAATAGAATTGTATCTCTTGCTGCCTTGACTTGTGCAGGATCAACAATTGTTGTGTAACTACGAATTACACCATTTTTCACAAGACCTCTTATTTTACGCGACACCCAGTTTCGACTCTTTCCAAGTACTTGTCCAATCACAGAGGGAGTATATCGTGAGTTTTGTATCAGCACTTCTAGGAGGTTTTGTTCTGCCTCTGAGAGTTTGGATTGCATGTTTTTCACTTGTTTTTGGTGCATCTCATTCTAAAGTGCTATGTAGTATTCATATACATTATGGTTTCAGGGCAAGTTGTGATTCAGATGACTGATTATAAGGTCAAAGATATTGGTCTTGCTGAAGAAGGCAGGATGTTAATCGACTATGCAGAGAAACATATGCCTGTTCTGATGCATTTGAGAAAGAAATATGCAAAGTCGCAACCTCTCAAGGGAATGAGGATTGCAGGATGTCTTCATGTGACAAAGGAAACTGCAGTGCTTGTAGAAACCTTACGAGCTGCTGGTGCTGATGTATCATGGTCTGGTTGTAATCCCCTATCGACAAATGATAAAGTGGCAGCTGGACTTGCTGCAAATGATGTACCAATCTTCGCCTGGCACAACCTGAACAATGAGGAGTACTACTGGTGTATTGAGCAGACACTCAAGTCTGAGCCGACACTGACTCTTGATGATGGCGCAGACCTCATTTTCACTCTCCACAACAAACATCAGGAATTGATACCCAATCTCTATGGTGGATCTGAGGAAACTACGACTGGAGTTATTCGCGTTCGTGCTATGGCTGAGGATGGGGCTCTGAAGTATCCAATCATGGCGGTGAATGATGCTGACACAAAGCATCTATTCGATAATGTTTACGGGACTGGACAGAGTGTCTTTGATGGAGTGATGAGAGCCTCTGCAATCCTGATTGCTGGAAAGACCGTGGTGATTGGCGGCTATGGATACTGCGGTCGTGGAATGGCTGAGCGAGCAAGAGGCCTTGGTGCCAATGTGATTGTCACAGAGGTTGACCCAGTTCGTGGGTTGCAAGCAAGAATGGACGGTTTCAGAGTGATGCCAATGATTGAAGCTGCTCCAGAGGGAGACCTGTTTCTCACTGCTACTGGGATGAAGGATGTCATCACAGGCGAACATATGAAGGTCATGAAGGATGGTGCAATGTTTGGTAATGCGGGGCATTACAATGTCGAAATCAACGAACCAGACCTGATTGCACTCAGCGAAGGTCCCAAAAAGAGAGTACGCCACGCTCTTGATGAGTACAAGTTGAAGGACGGTCGTAGACTCTACCTCTTGGGTGAAGGTCGATTGGTGAACCTAACCGCTGCAGAGGGGCATCCAAGTGAGGTCATGGACTTGTCATTTGCGTCTCAACTCAATGCTATGATCTGGATGACCAAGAATGGAAAGGACCTCAAACCAGCAGTGTATGAGTTTCCAAAGGAGCTTGACAACGAAACCGCATTTGCCAAGCTAGAAACTATGGGTATCTCCATAGACAAATGGACTGAGGAACAGGAACGTTATGCTCGGGCATATGCAGAGGGCACATAGGTTAGATATTGAAGAGGTTTCGTTTGCCTCTTCACCTTTATTTTAAGATATAAACCAATGATAAGCCTTAGAGTAAATAGTCCTAAGTTGAGATGAAACGAGACGTGATTTTCAAACATTATTTTTTTCAGAGTCTTGCGGTTTCGCATCGATGAGTATAGGAGTTCTTCTAATTATTTCAGACTCGGTCAGCAAACCGGCTTCAATCAGTATTTCTTCCAGTTTTCGACGGAGAGAGCTTATATTAGCAATAACTCGGGGATAAGATACAAAATCCTCAATTGACCTGATGAAAGGCGCTTCTTTAAGGTCTTGAATAATAGGCATCCCTTTGCCGGGGTTATCAATGAGCAGACCTACATCTACGATTGGCTCATTGGTTGCTATACTTGCCCACCAGAATTTTTCAGGATATTTCTCATACAGCCCCATTATGATGTCCTGACCAGTCGTCTGAGCCTCATCGTAGCAGATTTTCAGTCTATACTCCATGTCGCCCAATGCGAATACATCGACGCCAACACTGAAGTGGATGCCACCGCCTTCTTCTAACTCGCGTAGGATTTTCCGAACTCGTCTCGGGGTGAATCCTGTTTCTTTAGCAATTTGGGAGACTGGCAATCGAGCATCTTGGTACAAACTCCTCAGTACTCGTAGCTGATGCTGAGTGAAAGTCACCTTCTTTCCTCTCGTATTCGTAATAGAGTTAGAAGGCATGTTGGGACAAAGAAAAACAACAGGCCTCATTTCTACATCAGTCACGCCATCAAGCTCTTCAAGATACATCTTAAGACCCAATGTTTCAGAAGCACCTGACACCCTGGCATAATACTCATAACGTCTGTCACTGGTGCGATAGATCTCATTTATCATAGGCCACCTAGCAACAATTTGCTTCATGAATTCCATCACTTTCTCAGTCCCGTCTGTTGAGATCACACCAGTTATATGCTCTGCACCCAGTATTTCCATACTCACCAAAACTCCAAAGCCTAGAATCACTTTCTTTTCGAGAAGTTTCTTGAATCGATTCTTGACTGTATTTGGTGAAATATTGAGTTTTCGCGCTAACTCTTGGTAACTCATCCTCCCATTGCCGTGTAGTTCACATATCAAGGCCCAATCTAATGAATCTAATCTACTCACCACGCTTATGCTTACTTGGGAAACGATTCTTGGTTGTCAAACTAGTTCGATTATCCTGTGGGCTACCACGTTCCCTAAAGCTATTGCAATTGTATGGAACAACATGTTAATAAAACTGGTTCTCAAAGTTACAATTTTCAGAGAAGGGCAATGTAGGATGAAATACTTTTCAGTAGGATTGTTGCTTTCATTGCTCATTCCGAGAGTTGAAGATTAAAGCCCAGCTTCCTTTAGTAGTTCCAACAAATGAGTATTGAGCCGGTTTATACCATGAACAACCCTAGGATAGGACACAAAATCCTCTACGGACTCAGTGTATGCAGCTGCTTTAATCTCAGCAGCGATTGGCGGACCTTTACCCGGACTATCAATGATTAGACCCACATCAACAATTGGATTATTGGTTGTAATGGTAGACCACCAAAATAGTTCAGGATGTTTCTCATGCAAATCCATAACAACATCCTGTCCGGTTGTTTTCGCCTTGTCGTAACTGATCCTCAATCTATATTCCATGTTTCCCAAGGCAAATGGATCGTAGAGAACATAGGTATGTATGCCACCACCCTCCTGTAAATCCAGGATGATTCTTCGCACCCGCCTAGGAGTAAACCCTGTTTGACGGGCAATCTGAGAGATGGAGAGCCGGGAATCGATGGTCAAGCTTCTTAGCACATGCAGCTGGTCACGTGAAAAGGTGACCCTCTTTCCCCTCGTATTTCCAACCCAGGTGGGTGGTTTGTTTGGATAGAATGTAACAACAGGTTGTATCTCCACATTGGTTACACCATCAAGCTCTGATAGAAAGCCTTCGAGTCCCAATGTTTCACTTGCCCCCTTCACCATAGCCCAATATTCGTAACGTCTATCAGCATTACGACAGATATCACAGACCATGGGTTGGCTGGCTATTTGCTTCATCAGCTCTATCACATTCTCAGACCCATCGGTAGTTACGAAACCAGACACCATTTCAACGCCAAGGGTTTCAAAGCTGACACAAATGCCGAACTTCTTAATTACTCCTTGCTCACGAAGTCTGTTGATTCGGTTCTTGACAGTATTATCTGAAATATTGAATTTCTGTGCGAGTTCTTTGTATGGCATCCTGGCATTGCCGCATAGTTCACATATCAGAGCCCAGTCCAGTGGATCCAATCTACTCACCATACTTTTACTGAGTTGAGAAACGATTCTTGGTTGTTAGATTGGTTTGGAAATCCTGTAGGCTACCACGTTCCCAACAGCTACTGCAATTATATCCAACAGTTTGTTAATAAAACTCGCCTATCAGTGAATATTTTGTAGGATGTGTTGCAAAATGATGCCAATGAACCATGTTTTCTGCAATTTTTGACGTTAACTATTTCCCACGCATTCATATTCCAGGAGAAATTAACACACAGTACATTGGTGTTGGTAACATAACAGACCTCTAGGTCAGTAGTCAAGACTATCGATGTCATATTTCCTGAGATGATTTCGCCAAATGATTGCATTATTACATTGATGCCCGCCCCTGTAGGGCAGAATGTACTTGGCTTTCTTTGGACGAGCGATTCGACATGAGAGTGGTGATGTGAGGCTGCCTCGACTTCCTCGAGTTCAAGGCAGTACTACTCACAATACCCTTAGGAGGAGAGAGTGGTGTACGGATTGGTGGCAGTCTTTCATATTTCTTTCATTGTAGTTTTTATAATCTCTATTGGAATGGGTGCAAAAAAGAAGCGTAAGTGCAAATGGTCAACATCCTTGCGAATTCTGGTTTGTGTTTGTTTTTTGATTCTTCATAGCTTTGCAATGCCAGAAACAACAAGAGATGCTACAATAATCGAGTCTACTGAAGCAGATTTCGTACAATCATCACTCATGGGAACTCACATCGTAGAAGTACACTACTATCAAGCTTACATCTATGATGATCATGATCCCAATGTCTACTTTGAAGGAGAATGGAAGTTCGGGCTCTGTGTTGAGGACACATGGGATTACACAATCCAAATAGAAACAATTAGTTCTTCGACCTATTTTGAATTCGAAGTATATGCAGGCGAGTGGGATCAGGACATTCAGACAATGGAATGGTCTGAAGATTATTTCTCAATGTGGACATTTCATACTCAAAGCAACTTAGAGATGAATACATGGCATACTGATGTTGAAACTGTGGGAGATGTAATCCATTATGTCAAATACTACATCACTAATTTACACCCAGTTGCAAGCAGCATAGAAGGAGGTACAACACTTCAGTGGCAAGGCATAACTATGCAGGGAGCAGGATATGATCCAGATGGAGATGGGGCAACCTTTCAGTGGGATAGCGATTATGATGGCGTTTCCTTTGATGCTGAGTACTACTCTTCTAGTTCCACAATATCTTATGATGCTCCTGGGACTTACACAGTTGGTTTCAGATTGGTCGACGACTTCGGGGAAGCAAGCTATGTCCAGACTGCTACCGTTACAGTTCTTGCAGACAATGATGGCGATGGAATCATCGATTCGGAAGACGATGATGATGACAATGATGGACTTTTGGATGTTGACGAAATCAGCATCCACGGAACGAATCCCTTGAACCCTGACACAGATTTCGATGACTTGACTGATTTTGAAGAAGTTGATGAGTTTGGCCCTGGGACAGATCCCTTGAATCCAGATTCTGATTTTGATGGTCTTGAGGATGGAGAGGAAATAAACCTTCAAACAGATCCAAAGAATCCTGATACTGATGGCGATGGCGCATCGGATGGAGATGAGGTCAATGTATACAACACCGATCCTAGAGACCCAAATTCGGCTCCACCGTCCGTAACAGTATGCATCAATGACGGTGATACTCATACTGGTTCTACAAGGGTTCACCTAACAATTGAGGCTATTGATAGTGACGGCATCAGTGGAATCCGATTCCGCAATGGGGGTGGAGGCTGGTCTGAGTGGGTCAGTTACACTCAGAGGATGATTTGGACACTACCTAGTGGAAATGGTCTCAAGGTGGTTTATGTTCAGGCAATGGATGGAGCTGGAGATATTGGAGAAGGTTCGGATGATATCATCTTGGAAATAACAATGGGAGAACACCTTGTGGAAGTATTATACTACCAAGCTTACATCTATGATGATCATGATCCCAATGTCTACTTTGAAGGAGAATGGAAGTTCGGGCTCTGTGTTGAGGACACATGGGATTACACAA